>CAYRWY010000118.1:0-13941 GCA_964427955.1 uncultured Anaerolineaceae bacterium | reverse complement strand
GTAACTTTCTGCCGATCAGCCAGCCGGGCAAGAGCTACTCGGCCTCGTTCCATAACGTGTTGGAACTGCTTGTCGCGGGAGCGCGTTCGCTCCCACATGCGTTGATGATGTTGCTCCCAGAATCGTTCAACAAGCTGAATCCGATCCCGGATGATCTGAAATTCTTCTACGAGTATCATTCGGCGTTCATGGAACCCTGGGATGGCCCCGCGTCGATGATCTTCTGCGACGGGCGGTTGGTTGGCGGCACGCTGGATCGTAACGGATTGCGCCCCTCGCGCTATATCATCACCAAGCAAGACCTGATCGTCATGGGGTCCGAAGTCGGCGTGCAGGTTTTCCCGCCGGAAGAGATCGCCTACAAAGGTCGCCTGATGCCCGGCAAGCTCCTCCTGGTGGACACCGAAGAAGGTCGCGTCATCCCGGATGCCGAGATCAAAGACCGGATCAGCCACCAGAGTCCCTACCGGGAATGGGTGGAGCAGAACCGCATCACCTTCCACAGCCTGAGCCTGGATCACCCGGTGCGGGTGGGGCTGCCCGAACAAAAGCTGCTAGAGCTTCAACTCGCCTTTGGGTACAGCAAAGAGGATATCGAGAATATCCTGATCCCCACCGTCGAGAGCCACCAAGAGCCGGTCAGCTCAATGGGCACCGATACGCCGCTGGCGGTGTTTTCCGACCGGCCCCAGCATCTCTTCAACTACTTCAAGCAGACGTTTGCCCAGGTGACGAACCCGCCGATTGACCCGATCCGCGAGGAACTGGTCATGACGCTCACCAGCTATATCGGCAAGGAAAGCAACCTGCTCTCCGAAACGCCGGAACACTGCCACATGATCCAGTTCAAGCGCCCGATCTTCTCGAATATGGATCTCGAAAAGATCCGGACGTGGGACAATCCCGACTTCCGCTCGACCACCCTTCCGATGACGTTCAAGGTCAGCGAAGGGGCCGCCGGGCTGAAGCAGGCGATGGACCGCTTGTGCGAAGAGGCGGAGCGGCTGGTCGATGAGCACTACGACTTCATCATCCTGTCGGATACCGGCGTCGATGCCGAAAACGCGCCGATCCCCTCGCTGCTGGCCTGCGCCGGGGTGCACCACCACCTGATCCGCGTCCAGAAGCGCACCGAAGTCGCCCTGATCCTGGAAACGGCGGACGCTCGCGAAGTGATGCATTTCGCGCTGCTGTTCGGCTACGGCGCGAGCGCGATCAATCCCTACGGCGCGCTGGCCACGATCTACGACCTGTACAAAAAAGGCCGCCTGAAATCGGTCAGCAATTACCTGGAAGCCGAAGATACCTACATCGACGGGATGGGCAAGGGCTTGCTCAAGGTGCTGTCCAAGCTGGGGATTTCGACCCTGCGCAGCTATCACGGCGCGCAGACGTTCGAAGCCATCGGCCTGGGCAAGGCGCTGGTCGATCAATATTTCACCGGGACCGATTCCCGGATCGGCGGCATCGGCCTGGAACAGATCGCCGAAGAAGCGCTGATCCCGCATCGCAAGGCGTATGTCGAGCGGCCTGCCCTGCTGGAATCGGTCGGCCAGTACCAGTACCGTAAGGGCGGCGAGCATCACGCCTGGAATCCCGAAGCCATCCACCTGCTGCAATGGGCGGTGCGCAGCGGCGATTATCGCAAGTACAAGGAATTTTCGGCCCTGGTGGATCGCCAGAATCAACGCCCTCACGTGATTCGCGGCCTGCTCGATTTCAAGCCGCAGTCGCCGATCCCGTTGGACGAAGTCGAGCCGGTCGAGTCGCTGCTCAAGCGCATGACCACCGGCGCAATGTCCTTCGGCTCGCTGGGCAAAGACGTTCACGAGACCATCGCCATCGCCATGAATACCATCGGCGGGCGCAGCAACAGCGGGGAAGGGGGTGAGGAGCCGGAACGTTATTTGCCGCGTCCGGATGGCACCCTGGCCCGCAGCGCGATCAAGCAGGTGGCGTCGGGGCGGTTCGGGGTCACCAGCAACTACCTGGTGAACGCGGACGAGCTTCAGATCAAGATTGCGCAGGGCGCTAAGCCCGGCGAAGGTGGACAGCTTCCTGGCCACAAGGTCGATAAGATCATCGCGCACACGCGGCACGCGACCCCCGGCGTCACGTTGATCTCGCCGCCGCCGCATCATGACATCTATTCGATTGAAGACCTCGCGCAGTTGATCTTCGATCTCAAGAATGCCAACCCGCGCGCCCGGATCAGCGTCAAGCTGGTGTCGGAAACCGGTGTGGGGACCATCGCGGCGGGCGTGGCGAAGGCCCATGCCGAAACCATCGTGATCAGCGGCTACGACGGCGGCACCGGCGCCAGCCCGCTCAGCTCGATCCATCATTCCGGGCTGCCTTTCGAACTCGGTCTCGCCGAAACGCACCAGACGTTGGTGCTGAACAAGCTGCGTGGCCGGGTGCGTCTTCAAACCGACGGCCAGCTCAAGACCGGGCGCGACATCGTGCTGGCGGGGATGCTCGGTGCCGAGGAATTCGCGTTCGGCACCGCCACCGTGATCGCGCTGGGCTGCGTGATGATGCGCAAATGCCATCTGAATACCTGCCCGGTGGGAGTCGCCACCCAAAATCCCGAACTCCGCAAGCGTTTTACTGGCAAGTCCGAACACCTCATCAACTACTTCACCTTCATGGCCCAGGAAATCCGCGAAATCATGGCCCAACTCGGCTTCCGGCACTTCGACGAGCTGATCGGGCGGACCGACCTGTTGACCATTCGCGAGACCGATCACTGGAAAGCCAGCACCGTCGATCTGACGGCGTTGCTCTACCGCTCCGCGCTGGCGGATCGGACGGCGGCGTGCTGTGTCGAGGATCAGGTCCACAAGATTCAGACCGTGCTGGATCGCCGGTTGATCGAGCAGACCAAACCCGCGTTGGAACACTGCGCGCCGGTCTCGCTCCAGGTTCCGATCACGAACTCGGATCGCACCGTGGGCGCCATGCTGTCCGGCGAGATTTCGCGGCGTTATGGCGAGACCGGGCTGCCGGATAACACGATTAACGTCACATTCAACGGCAGCGCCGGGCAGAGTTTTGGGGCCTTCCTGGCCAAGGGCGTGACCTTCCGGCTGGAAGGCGACGCCAACGACTACTTCGGCAAGGGGTTGTCCGGCGGCAGGCTGGTCGTCGTTCCTCCCACGGGCAGCACCTTCGCCGCGGAAGAAAATATCATCATCGGCAACACCGTGCTGTACGGCGCGACCGGCGGTGAAGTGTTCGTGCGCGGCATCGCGGGTGAGCGGTTCTGCGTGCGCAACAGCGGCGCCATCGCCGTCGTCGAAGGCACCGGCGATCACTGCGCGGAATATATGACCGGCGGGCGTATCATCGTGCTGGGCCGGGTGGGGCGCAACTTCGCTGCCGGGATGAGCGGCGGTATCGCCTACGTGCTCAATTCCGACGGCAATTTCTTCTACTTCTGCAACCAGTCGATGGTCGAGCTTTCGCCCGCGATGGAGATCGAAGATCAGGACTTTATCAAGGAGTGGCTGCAAAAGCACCTGCACTACACCGGCAGCGCCGTGGCCTGGCGGATTTTGGAACGCTGGCACGAGTATATGCCGCGCTTCGTCAAGGTGGTGCCGTTCGAGTACAAGCGGGTGCTGCAAGAGCAGCGGCTGCACGAGACGGATAAGCGCCTGAATCTCATCCGGGAAGAAGAACATCTAGGAGTGGCGTACTGATGGGCGATCCGCGCGGCTTTCTCAAAGTAACTCGTGTCGAAGGCGGCTACCGTCCGGTCGAAGAGCGGCTGCAAGACTATGACGAGGTTGAGCTGCGGCTCCCGGACAGCCAGCGCCAGGCGCAGGCGGCGCGCTGCATGGACTGCGGCGTCGCGTTCTGCCACTGGGCCTGCCCGGTCGGGAGCATCATTCCCGAATGGCAGGACAAGCTCTTTGCGGGCGACTGGAAAAGCGCCTACGACGTCCTCCAGAAAACCAATAACTTTCCCGAATTCACGGGGCGTCTGTGCCCGGCTCCCTGCGAGGGATCGTGCGTGTTGGGGATCAACGATCAGCCGGTCTCGATCCGCGAGAACGAGCTGGCGATCATCGACCGGGCGTTTCTTGAGGGGTATGTTAAACCCAGGCCGCCCGCCTACCGCACCGGCAAGCGCGTCGCAGTGATCGGCAGCGGCCCCGCGGGATTGGCGTGCGCGGACAGCCTGAACAAAGCCGGTCACTGGGTGACGCTGTACGAAGCGGCGGATGCCGTCGGCGGCTTGCTGCGCTACGGTGTGCCGGACTTCAAGCTGGACAAGCGTGTCATCGACCGGCGTGTCGCGATCTTCGTCGAAGAAGGTCTGGAAATTCGGACGGGCGTCCGGGTGGGCGTGGATGTTCCGGTCGAGGACCTGCGGCGCGATTACGACGCGGTTTGTCTGGCGATTGGCGCGCGGCACGCTCGTAATCTGGACGTGCCGGGCCGTGACTTGAACGGGATTCACCTGGCGCTGGATTACCTCGAACAGCAGAACCGGGTTGTGCGCGGCGAACAGGTTCCCGACGACGACCGGATCACCGCCTACGGCAAGCACGTGATCGTGTTGGGCGGCGGCGATACCGGGTCGGACTGCGTCGGGACGGCCAACCGCCAGGGGGCGTTGAGCGTGACGCAGGTCGAACTGCTGCCCCCGCTCCCCCATACTCGTCCGGTGCATGAGCCGTGGCCGTTGTATCCGCGGCTGTACAAGACCTCTAGCTCGCAAGAAGAAGGCTGCGAGCGGCTGTACAGCGTCCAGACCAAGGCCTTCCTGGCGAACGAGTCCGGCCAGGGCGTCGCGGGACTGTCGGCGATTCAGGTCGATTGGGACAGCCACAGCAACGGCAAGCGGGCGATGGTGGAAGTTCAGGGGACCGAATTCGAACTGCGCGCCGATCTCGTGCTGCTGGCCCTGGGGTTCGTCCACGTCGAGCAGCAGGGGTTGGTCGGCGATCTGGGCATCCAACTGGATGGGCGGGGGAATATCGCCATCGACCAGCAGCACCGTACCAGCGTTGACGGCGTGTTCTCTGCTGGGGACGCGGACCGGGGGGCCTCGCTGGTCGTCTGGGCGATCCAGGAAGGACGCGAGACGGCGGCGGCGATTGACGCCTACCTCAAATCAAGCTAAGCTCAAAGGGCGATCCTCGAACTGCCCGGAGAGCCTTATGCTGGCTGACGTAGAGTACAAAATTCAAAAGGTCAAACATGCGCTGCTGACCATGCAGCGTGCCGCCTGGGAGCAAGGGGTTGCTGCCCAGGCTTTTTTAGAATGGGGCGACCGCGACACGGTGATCCTGATGGCGCATGACGCCCTCGTGCGCCAGGTGGCCGATGGCCGGTTGGGTCTCATGAACGACGAGCCTGCCGTGACCGATCCGGGTTCCAATGGCGAGCCGCTTTTGTACGCAGCCCGGCTGACGCAAGACCCCCTGTACGGCACCGCGGCGGCGCGGATGTTGGACTACCTGCTGCACCACGCGCCGCGCACCGCCCAGGGCACGCTGCACCACATCACGACGGCTCCGCAGGTCTGGATCGATTCGATGTACATGGCGCCGCCGTTCCTGGCCGTGGCGGGTCATCCGCACGAGGCGGTAAAGCAGATCGAGGGAATGCGCACCCTGCTCTGGAACCGCGAGAAGCGGCTGTTTTCGCACATCTGGGATGACGGCCAGCAGCAGTTCGCCCGGCAGGCATTCTGGGGCGTCGGCAATGGCTGGGCCGCCGCGGGCATGACGCGGGTGCTCCGCGCCCTGCCGCCGGAGATGGCGGACGAGCGGCAGCGCCTGATCGGCTATCTCACCGGCGTGATCGACGGCTGTCTGGTCTACCAGCGCGACGATGGCCTGTTCCACGACGTGGTGGACGATCCGGCGACGTTTATCGAGACCAACCTGGCCCAGATGCTGGCTTACTCAATCTACCGGGGAATACAGGGGGGATGGTTGGAAGATCGCTATCAGCCGCCCGCCGACCGGATGCGCCGCGCGGCCCATGCCCAGGTGGACGAGTATGGGTTGGTACACGGTGTCTGCGGGTCGCCGAACTTCGACCGCGCCGGGACGGCGTCCGAAGGCCAGGCTTTCTTTCTGCTGATGGAGATCGCCTGGAAAGACCTGGCCCACGCCTAACTTCATCTACTTGCTGGTGGCCAACTTCTGCTCGATCAGGGCCACGATTCGGCGGTCGTTCTTGGACCGGGCGAATTCCAGCGGAGTCTGGCCATTGTGTGACGTGAGGGTCAGGTTCGCCCCGGCGTTGATCAACACTTCCGCCACTTCGACGTTGTCCTGCCAGATCGCATCGTGCAGCGCGGTATAGCCGTTGTACGGCCCCTGCTTGTCGATGTCGATGTGATGCTCGACCAGCAGCCGGGCGGCGTCGGCGTGACCGGCATAAGCCGCAGCATGGAGCGCGGTGGCCTTCATGCCCGGATCGACCGCCTTCACGTCGGCCCCGGCTTCCAGCAGCAGTTTTACGATCTCGGTGCGGCCTTTGTAGGCCGCCATGATGAGCGGGGCGTCTTGATTGTCGTCCAATTCGCTCACATCCACTCCCTGGGCAATGAGTTTTCGCACGGCGGCGATGTCATTCTTCTGGACAGCGGTCATCAGAGCTGTCATAGCTTCCTCCTGGTGCGGGTTCGGATAGGGAGAAAAAAAGCTATTTCAGATAATTATAACGCTGCCGCCGCGCGACCGGCTAACCACCCGGTCGAGAAAGCCGCCTGCAAGTTATACCCCCCCGTATCCGCGTCTACGTCCAGCACTTCGCCCGCGAAAAAAAGTCCGCCCACGCGGCGCGACTGCATCGTATTGGGATCGACCTCGCGCGTGCTGACTCCGCCCGCCGTGATGATGGCCTCTTTGAAGGAGCGGTGCCCGGTGATCTCGAACCGGACGTCTTTGAGCCAGGCCCGCAGTCGTGCTCGCTCCTGGGCCGTGATCTGGTGGCCCACCCGGTGGATCGGGACGCCGGTTGCCTCCAGGCACACCGGGATCATCCGGCGCGGCAGCAAATCTTTGAGCAGCGTACCCACTTGCTGCCTGCCGTGGACGTCGATGGTGTCCAGCAGCCGCCGGTCGAGTTCGTCTTCGTCCAGGGCGGGGAACAGATCGATGCCGAGACTCACCCGTTGGCTGTCTTGCAGCGCCTCGACGACCTGCCCGCTGAGGCTGAGCACTGCCGGGCCGGAGACGCCGAAATGGGTGAACAGCATCTCACCCGTGACGGTGCCGCGCTGCTTGCCCTTGAACCACACGCTGAGGGTGACATCCTGAAGGCTGAGGCCCTGTAAGGCAGGTGCGGCCTCGCCCGCCGTCTCCAACGGGACGAGCGCCGGACGCGCCGGGATGATGGTATGCCCGACCGCGGCGGCCAGCCGGTAGCCGTCACCGCTCGACCCGGTGCCGGGGTAGGACGCCCCGCCGGTGGTGAGGATCACCGCGCGGGCGTGGTAGGTGCGCTCAGGATAGTGGCGGGCCGGGCCGGAGTGCGTCGCGGGCACGGAGACCGCCTCCACTTCGACGCCTACCATGTGCCCCTCTTCGACCAGCAGCCGCTCGACCGGAGCGTGGGTATGGACGGTGACGCCGCTGGTCGCGATCCAGCTCAGCAGGTGATCCAGCACGTCCTGGGCCGATCCGCTGGCCGGGAAGATGCGCCCGCTGTCCTCGGTGACGGTCTCGACGCCCAGTCGGTGTAGGAAGCGCACGAGATCGCCGGCGAAGAATTCGTTGAATGCCTGCCGCAGGAACGGGCCGTTATGCCGGAAATGGTCGAGAAAATCGGGCAGGGCGTTGGTATTGGTCAGGTTACAGCGGCCATTGCCGGTGAGCAGCAGTTTGCGCCCGGGCCGGTTTTTCTTTTCGAGCAGCAGCGTGCGGGCACCCTGCTGGGCCGCCTGTCCCGCGGCGAGCAGCCCTGCCGGACCGCCGCCCACCACAATCACATCGTACTCTGGAGTATCCATCGGATTGTTCTGTCCTGGTTCGCCTTTTTAGAGGGAGTGTAGAGTCGTGGCATAATGAAGATGGTTGGTATTCTACATGATTAGGGGAAAGATTCTATGGCATCCTTTAACGGCTTGAACATGAATTTAGGCAATCTCTCGCGGCTGTCGTCGGCGCAGACTCGTTCCATCAGTGCCGAGAATTTCACCGGCGCGAAAGGCCAGGGCGGGATGGCGACCGAGGGCACCGGTGCCGCGGCGGCGCGTGAGCTGGGGCAGGGGTGGAAGCTCTCGCCCTCGATCCACCTGGCGCCGCAGCAGACGGTCACGCTGGCCGAGATCGACGGACCGGGGGCGATCCAGCATATCTGGCTGACGGTGGCCCCGGCCTGGTGGCGCAAGCTGGTCATCCGTTTTTACTGGGATGGCGAGGCCACGCCCTCGATTGAAGTGCCCCTGGGCGATTTCTTCTGCAACGGGTGGGGCGTGCGCTGTAACGTCAGTTCGCTGCCCGTCGCGGTGAATCCCGCGGGTGGTTTCAACTGCTATTGGGAAATGCCCTTCCGGCGCAGCGCGCGGATTACGTTGGAGAATCTTTCGCCTGAGCAGGTGTTGGGATTTTATTATCAGATCACCTATGCTCTGACGGACGTCCCCGACGACGCAGCCTACTTTCATGCCCAGTGGCGGCGCAGCAACCCGCTGCCCTATCTACAGGTGCACACCCTGGCCGACGGGATCAAGGGCCAGGGGCAGTACGTGGGAACCTATCTGGCCTGGGGCGTGAACAACAACGGTTGGTGGGGCGAAGGCGAGATCAAGTTCTTCCTGGACGGCGACGGCGAATTTCCCACGATCTGCGGCACCGGCACCGAAGACTATTTCGGCGGCGCGTGGGATTTCGAGCAGCCGATCGGGCAGTATTGCGTCTTCTGCTCACCTTTTTCCGGGCTGCCCCAGGTCATCCGGCCTGATGGGCTGTACCAGAGCCAGCAGCGGTTTGGCATGTACCGCTGGCACGTCATGGACCCCATTCGCTTCCAGAAGGATCTGCGGGTGACGATCCAGGCGTTGGGCTGGCGCTCGGAAGGGCGCTACCTTCCGCTCCAGGACGACATCGCCTCGACCGTGTTCTGGTACCAGGCTGAGCCTCATGCGCCGCAGCCGGTGCTGCCAGGGCGGAATGAGCTTGAAGTGATCTAGCGCATTGAATCCAAACCACAAGGCGCGGCTCGAAAGGGTCGCGCTCTTTTTTACAGCAGGGAAGTGATCGTCTCCAGCAGTGAGTCAATCGTAAAGGGTTTGGTGATATACGCTCTGGCCCCCATCGCCATTCCGGATTCGGCGAAGGTTTTTTCGGCGCGGGCGGTGAGTAAGATGACGGGGATATGGGCTGTTTTAGGATCTTCCTTGAGGGCGGCTAACACGCCGAAACCGTCGAGACCTGGCATCGCGACGTCGCACAGGATCAGGTCAGGCAGGTAACGCTGCGCCAGCGCGACCCCTGTCAACCCGTCTTCCGCATCGAGAGTATCGAAATCTTCAAAACTCAGGATCTCGATCAGAGTCTCTCGAAGCGCTCGCTCGTCGTCGATCACCAGAATTCTTCTCATACGTTGAAACCTCTAAAGTTTGGGAACGGAATCGTTACAGTGAGAATTGTACCATTATCTGCGTTTCTACGAAATACAATCAAGTTATAATGGATTACATACACTGGCTTAACGATTGGTAGGGAGATCCTGCTCCTGAACGTCGGCCAGGAGCAGGAGGTTGCGAAGTGTCAGCCCTTGATCGCGCCCGCCGTCAGCCCTTTGATGAACTGCTTGGACATCAAGAGATAGAGGATCAGCACCGGGATCGACGCCATCGACAACGTGCTGAGGATCGCGTTCCAGTCGGTTTGGTACTGCCCGAACAGCAGCGACACGCCGTAGGTCACCGTGCGCTGTTCCTGGTCGCGCGTCAGAATCAGGGGGAACCATAAATCATTCCAGATCGGGATCATGTTGAATACGGTGACGGTCGCGAGCGCCGGGCGAACCAGCGGCAGCATAATCTGCCAGAACACCCGGAACTCGGATGCCCCGTCCATGCGCGCCGCCTCGATCAGGTCACTTGGGATGCCCCGCATGAAGCTGGTGACCACGAAGGCGGTGATCGGCAGGCCCATCGCGACGTAGATCGGGATCAGGCCGACCAGTTGGCCTCCCAGCCCCAGGTCTTGCACAATCGTCACGATGTTGATCGTGCCCAGCCGGATCGGGATCATCAGCCCGGCGATGAAGTAGACGTAGATCAGCGACGAGGTGCGCGACCGCCAGTTGGCCAGCGCATAGGCCGCCAGCGCGCCGATGGCCAGGATCAGCAGCAGGGAAGTCACCGTGACGATGATGCTGTTTTTGAAATAGAGATCGAATTTGCCATCGACCCAGGCATTCTTGAAGCCTTCGAAGGTGCGCACATCCGACGACGGGAACGAAAACGGCGAACGGTAGATTTCGCGCTTCATCTTCAGCGAATTGACCACCATTGTCCACAGCGGGATCAACACGATCAGCGACCAGGTGATCAGGATCACGTGCGAGATGAACTGGCCGAAGACGCTGCCGAAGGTATGGCGCTGTAAGGTTTTGCCGATCCACTTGTTGTGGATGCGGGGCGCATCGGTGCGCCGGGGGAGGTAGGTCAGCCAATAGCTGAGCAACACCGCCGCCAGCACAACCAGCGTGAGGGCCTGCCCGGCGAGGCTGTGGAAAGCTCCAGCAATGTAGGCGAGGATGGCAACGGCCAATCCCAGCAAGGCACCGAGCCAGGTTTCTACATCCTCGTTCTTGCGCGCGCCCTTGATGAACCGCGGCGTGATCATGCCGCCGACCGCCGCGCAGAAAGTGGCCCAGGCGAAAATATCGAAGTGTTTGGCAATCCAGGCAATGATGTCGATCATCGTCGTCAGGCCTCCCCGCGCCGCCGTGAGAGATACAGCCAGGTCGATACCCCGACCATCAGGATCAAGAACGTGCAGGTCGCGACCGCGGCGCCGATGCCCATATCAGGCCGCGCGACCGGATGCTCACCCGCGATGGCCGTCCGGTAGAAGAAAGTGCCCATGATGTCGGTCGAGTGCTCCGGCGCGCCGGTGGCGTCCTGCATGGCGTACACGACGTCGAAGGCGTTGAAGTTGCCGATGAACGTCAGAACCGCGACGATCCCGATCACCGGGGTGATCAGCGGAATCTTGATGCGCCACCAGATCTGGAAGCCGTTGGCGCCATCGACGTGGGCAGCCTCGCTCAGTTCGTCGGAGACGTTCAGCAGCCCCGCCAGGAACATCATGGTGGGCAGCCCGACCCACTGCCACGACGACACCAGCGCTACCACAATCAAGGCCCATTTCGTATCGCCCAACCAGGCGTGGAACCACTGCGGCTTGCCGATATCGTCCAGCAGGATTTTGAGCATCCCCCAACGCGGATTGAGGATCAGCCGCCACAGGAACGCGGTCAGCAGCACGGACATGGTCGCGGGGATAAAGATGATCGTCCGGTAAAAGTTGCGGCCCACCAGCCGGGACTGGGAGAGCAGGGTGGCGAACAGCAGGCCCAGCGTGTTCTGAACCGCCATGTGGACCCCAAAAAAGATAAAGGTATGTTTGAGCGCCCCCTGAAAACGTACTTTCCAAAGGGGATTGTTGAAGAGGGCGTCGTAGTTGTCTAACCCTACGAAACGTTCGGGATGCAGCCCCTGGCCGGTGTAGAAACTCAAGCGCATCGAGTTCACCAGGGGATAGGCCATAAAAACGGTATAGACGGCCAGGGCCGGGATCAGAAAAGCGATCCAGGCCCGGCGGCGCGGCGCTTCCCAATCGCCCGCCAGACCAAGCAGTTTGAGCGGTTTTTCCGCGGCTTTGAGCATAGCAGACTCCCTCACGCCAATGTTGGTTGGGTCAAGTCTATCATAAAATATCGCCCGACTTTGGGAAAGCCGGGCGATAAGGGTTCTACAAGTCTAGATCACGTGGTGCGAGGCAATTACATGCCGCAGCTCATCGCGGGTTCGAACCACTGCGCAAGCCCGTTCTGGAGCGCGTCGGCAGCTTCCTGAGGAGTCTCTTTGCCATTCAGGACGGCGATGGCATTATCCTGCATCAGGGTGTAGCCATCCAACCCGGCCTTGTCGGCGGGCGCGCCGAGCAGTTCCCACGCCCAGCGCCAGTCCTGGCCACGGCCTTCGTTCAGAGCCAGGAATTCGGCAGCGTGCGGGTCGCTCAGAGCAGGGGCGACTTTCTGGATCGGGAAGAAGCCGGGCAGCAGGTCGCCGAGCAGTTGGGCAGCCGTGGGGCCAGCCAACCAGGACAGGAAGGTCCGGGCTTCGTCAGGGTGCGCGGTCTTGGCGTTCATGCCCACGGCGGCGTCCAGGTGGAAGGTGATGTACTGCTGTTCCGTGCCAGCCGGAGCCGGGGTGGCGAACACGCCCCACTGGAACTCAGGCGCTTCGGCTTCGAAGACCGGGATGTCCCACGATCCGCCCATCCACATGCCTGCTTCGCCTTGCAGGAAGATCTGCTGGCTGTCGTAGTAGGTCAGCGCGCTGTTGTCGGCGGGAACATAGGGGCCCATGTCGGCCACGGCCTGGAAGGCGGCCACGACGTGTTCGTCGTTGAAGCAGCGCTTGCCGGTCTGGTATTCCAGGCGGCCTTCACGGCCACCGATGAAGTTGGGGGCCAGGTTCATGAAGACGATTTCGGCAATGGTCCAGGCGTCGCCGCTGGCATTGGCAAAACCGTCGTAGCCATTGTCCTTCAACGTCTTGGCGGCGGCGATCAGTTCTTCCCAGGTGGTGGGGACGGCGATGCCGAGTTCGTTGAACAGGTCAATATTGTAGTAGATGCCATGCGACACCGCGATGAACGGCACGGCATAGCTCTTGCCATCTTCGGTGGCCCAGGGGCCTAGCATAGCCGGGTCGAAGTTCGTCTGCAATTCGGGCAGGTCGGTGATGTCGGCCAGGTAGCCTTGATCGAAGAGGCCGCGGCCCGTCGCGAAGGAACGGACGTACATCACATCGGGAGCCGTCCCGGTTTCGAACTGGCTTTGCAGCGTCGCATTGTAGTCGGGGGGATTGGTCGGATCAAACTTGACGGTGATGTTGGGGTATTCTTCGTGGAACGCGGCCAGGAGTTCTTCCATCGGCTTGACATCGTCCACGCGCCACGACCCCAGGGTCAGGGTGACTTCGTCTTGCGCTTTGGTGTGGATCGGGGAGATGCTGCCCACCATCACCATCGCTGCGACCAGAACGAGAACCAACAGCTTTTTCATAGGTTCCTCCAAAAGATAAAGCATTCTCTGTAAAACTGATGCAATTAAGAGTATACTCTTAGTTCGGATAAAAAACAAATGGAAAAATCGGGTTAATTGCTTAACCAGGAGGGCACCTGTGAACGGTAAACAGCGTATGGCCCGGGCGATGCAGCACCGGGTTCCGGATCGTGTGCCGCTGATGTGCCAGCTTGCGCTCGGTCATTATTTTCTGAACACCGAGATCAAGCCGCACGATATCTGGTTTACGAGCGAGGGTTTTGCCGAGGCGCTGGTGATGCTCCAGCGGCGCTATCACTTCGACGGTATCTTGATCAACATCCCGGGCCGCGACCCGGAGTGGTTGCGCAGCGTGGCGTCCATCGCTGAAACGGCGGACGGGGAGATCGTCGCCTGGAAAAACGGCGATACCACGCTGATCCCCTGGGACGATAATGCTCAGCATCGCCCGGTCGATCCCACCCAAGCCCGCCCGGTGTTCGAGGACTTCGATCCGGATCGCGACTTTGATCGCCTGGACGAGTGGCGGATGTACACCTGGGGTGTCTATCACACTCCCATTCTGCCCGGCAAGACCCCGGGACTGCTCCAAACCCCGCCCGACTATTTCTTCCGCACCATCGATCTCGTGAAACAACAAGTCGGCGATGAAGTAGCCGTGCA
>CAYRWY010000117.1:0-13962 GCA_964427955.1 uncultured Anaerolineaceae bacterium | reverse complement strand
CTGACGCTGGTGATCCTGGTCATTTCGTATGGCGTGATCCTCTGGCGCGACCGGGCGAAGGAAGGCTAACATGCGATTCTTCTCCGACATAACCCGGCACCGCCTGTCCATGCTGCCGGTCTACACGATCCTGATCGTGCTGCTGTTCATCGCCGCGTTCCCCTTCGCGATCAACATTTTCACGGCCTTCAAAGACAACAGCGAGATCGTCAAAGGGGCGCTGGCGCTGCCCAAGACCTGGCGCTGGAGCAACTTTCAAGAGGCGTGGTCCCAGGCGCATTTCAACAACTACTTCCGCAGCAGCGTGATCGTCGTGCTGCCGGTGATGGCCGTCGCGGCGGTGCTCTCGATCATGACCGGCTACGCCTTCGGGCGGCTGCGGTTCCCGTTCAGCCGGGTGATCTTCGTGGTGTTCCTGCTGGGCATCATGGTCCCGCAGGAAGCCTACATCATCCCGCTGTACTATGAGCTGCGCAGCCTGGGCCTGCTCGATACCTACTGGGCGCTGATCCTGCCGCAGATCGGGATGAGCGTGTGTTTCGGCACGTTTTGGATGCGCGGCTTTTTCGCCGCCGTCCCGCGCGACCTGGCCGACGCCGCCAAAGTGGACGGCTGCACCAGTTGGGGCGTGCTGTGGCGGGTGCTGCTGCCGGTAGTGTGGCCGGGCGTGCTGACCATGCTGGTCTTGTTCTTCATCTGGACGTGGAACGACTTTTTGCTGGCGCTGGTCCTGGTCACCAAAGAGGAACTGCGCACCCTGCCGCTGGGGCTGGCCTTCTTCCAGGGCCGCCATACCACGAACATCCCGCTGATTTCGGCGGGCGCGACGATGGTTTCGCTGCCGAGCATCCTGATCTACGTGGTCTTCCAGCGGTACTTCATCAAAGGTATTGTAGGCGGATCGGTGAAATAACCGTGGCAACTTTAGGAGGAACTTAGCATGAAACTCACTGTCATCGGGGGCGGCGGCGTCCGCACCCCCTTGCTCGTCGCTTCGACGCTGCGGCGGGCGGAACGGATCGGTCTCGACGAGCTGTGTCTGATGGACATCAACGCCGAAAAGCTGGATTTGATCGGCAGGCTGTGTAAGCTGGTCGCCGCGCGGGTGGGCACGTCGGTGAAACTCACCACCACCAACGATCCGCGCGCCGCGCTAGACGGGGCTAGCCACGTCATCACGACCATCCGCGTCGGCCAGGAACAGGGCCGCGTCACCGACGAGCGGATCGCGCTGCGCCATCACGTCCTGGGCCAGGAAACGACCGGTCCCGGCGGCTTTGCGATGGCCTTGCGCAGCATTCCCGCGCTGCTGGACTACGCCCGCCTGCTGGACGACGTCAGCCCCGGCGCGTGGATGTTCAACTTCACCAACCCCGCCGGATTGGTCGCCCAGGCCATGCGGGATGCCGGATACAGCCGGACGGTCGGCATTTGCGATGGCGCGAACGCCTGCCAGCACACCGTCGCGGACTGGCTCAAGGTCGATCCCCACCGGCTGCGCCCGGAGGTGTACGGCCTGAACCATCTTTCGTGGACGCGCCGCGTCTGGCTGGATGGCCGCGAAGTGCTGGGCGACCTGCTGCGCAATCCCGCTTTTCTGAAGCAGTCCAGCATGGCGATCTTCGATCCGGCGCTGGTCGAAGCGAATCACCTGTGGATGAACGAATACCTGTTTTACTACCACTACGCCGAGCGCGCCGTCCAGGCGATTTTGTCCGACGAAAAGACGCGCGGCGAAGAGGTCCTGGAACTCAACCACCACCTGCTGCGCCAGTTGGGCCAGATCGACATCGAGCGCGATCCCCAGGCGGCGCTGAACACCTATGCCGCCTACGAACACCGCCGCGGCTCGACCTACATGCATTACGCCCGCGCCGACGCGCCCAGCATGGAAGAAGCCGACGAGATGGCCTTCAACGACGTGTTCGACCTGGGCGGCGGCGAAGGTTACGCCGGGGTGGCGCTGGGGCTGATCGAGGCGCTGGAAACCGGCACGCCGCTGAATATCGCCGTGAACGTGCCCAACGAAGGGGCCATCGAAGGGATGCGCCCGGATGACGTGGTCGAAATCAGCGTGACGGTGGATAAAAACGGCGTGCATCCGCAGACCATCGGCGCCATTCCCGAACCCCAACGGCTGCTCATGCAGAGCGTGAAATATTACGAGCGGCTGACGGTGGAAGCGATCCGCACGCGCTCGCGCCAGACGGCGATCCGGGCGCTGATGGCCCATCCGCTGGTGCTGTCCTATTCGCTGGCCACGGCGCTGGTTGATGAGTACCTGGCCGCCTACCGGGAGTACGTGGGGAGCTGGTCCTAGATGACGCACGGCTACGACCTGCTGATCGAGGGGTCCTACTTCTGCGATCTCATCTTCACGGGCTTGCCCTGTATTCCAACCCTGGGCACCGAAGTTTTCGGCACCGGCTTCGATGCCCTGGCGGGAGGGTCGTTCAATACGGTCCTGGCGCTGCACCGGCTGGGCCTGCACGTCGGCTGGGCCTGCGATTTCGGCAATGACCTGTTCAGCCAGTACGTGCTCGGCCTGGTGCGGGCCGAAGGGATCGACGAGGGCTTGATCCGCGTGCACGATCACCCGGTGCGGCGGATCAGCGCCTCGATGTCGTTCCCGCACGACCGGGCCTTCATCAGCTACGTCGATCCGGAGCCGGAGCCGCCCCTGGCGCCCATCGTCCGCGAGTCGCGCCCGCGCGTGCTGCTGCTGCCGCACCTCCACCTGAACGCGACCCACGCGGAATTGTGCGCGGCGGCTCACGAGGTTGGCGCGGTGGTCTACATGGACTGCCAGTACAACAACTCCACGCTGGACGATCCCGTCGTCGAAGCCGCGATCCGCGCCGTCGATATTTTCTCGCCCAACGAGAGCGAAGCCCTGCGCCTGACCGGGGCGGCGACCGTCGAGGAGGCACTGCGGCGGCTGTCGTCGCTCGCCCGGATGGCGATCATCAAGCAGGGCGCGCAGGGGGCGATCTTACAGACCGGAGATCGCGTGATCCAGATGCCGGGCATCACGGTGGAGGTCTTCGACACGACCGGCGCGGGAGACTGCTTCAACGCGGGCTTTTTGTACGGCTATCTACGCGGCGAGCCGCTGGAGACCTGCCTGCGCTGCGGCAATATCTGCGGGGCGCTCTCTACCACCGCCCGCGGCGTGTTGGGGGTGCCGTCTGCCGCCCAGGTGCAGGACCGGCTGAAGACCTATCCGGCGTAGCGGCCCTCCCCCCTGCCCCTCTCCCATAGAAAACGATGGGCGGCGCGGTGAAAAAGCCCGTAGGGGCGTGTCAAGTTAAGCATCTGATCTGGTGTCATAGGGAAAAAAACGGCCTCACCCCTAAATCCCCTCTCCAACCGAGTTGGCGAGGGGACTTTTCCGGCGTGGCAATCTCCCCCTCTCCATTGTGCTTTTCGAATGGAGAGGGGGCCGGGGGGTGAGGCCGGGATAAAGCAGTGATGGCCTCACAAAACCTTAAATTGACGCACATAGGGCGTAGGGTAACTGCTCAATTCCTCTGGCCATTGTCCGACGCGGCGGAGATCAGCTTTTCGGCGGCAAAGCGATCCGTGATCAGGACGTTGATCCAGCGCCCGACCAGCGCCCCCCGGATCGCGGCGTGTTTGCGCGCGCCGCCCGCGATGGCAACCGTGCGCTCGATCTGCTGAAGCTGTTCCAGGGGCATTCCAATGACGCGGTTATCCAACGGGGTGCTGACCGGCTGGCCCGCTCCGTTGAAAAAGCGCAGGCAGATGTCGCCAACGGCTTTTTGTTCGCGCACCAGGTCGAGTTCGGCTGCCGAAAAGATGTTGCCGCTGCGGGCCAGCAGTTTCGAGGGCTGAACCGAGCCGATCCCGACCAGCGCCACTGTGATTTCCTTGAACAGCGCCACCGTATCCGCCACGTAGGGATCGGACATCAAGATGCGCCGCGCCTCTTCCGATCCGACGATGCCCGGCGCCGTCAGGAAGAAGGCGTTGCCGTGCACCAGCTTGGCCAGCCGGTCGGTCAGGCGCGTGGCGTGGACCTCGGCATCCGGGTTGCCGACGCCGCCCAAAATCTGCACGACGCGCGCGCCGAGCGGATGCGCCAGCGGGTGCATCGCATCGACCATCGCCAGCAGCGTGGCGCTCCACGACGAAATTCCGATTACGCCGCCGTGCTTCAGGGTGCTCTCCAGGTAGAACGCCGCCGCTTTGCCCAGGACGCGCTGGACGTGCTCTTCGTCGTCGGAATTCTCGCAGTCCACGACGATCACTTCCTTCAGCGCGTATTTTCGCGCCAGCTCGCTTTCCAGATGGGCATACACCCCGGCGGGCGTGCTGACGGTGATGCGCACGATCCCTTCGGCCATCGCGCGCTTGAGCAGCCGCGAGATCGTCGCCTGCGACAGGTCCAGCCGCTGGGCGACTTCGGACTGGTTCAGCCCCATCTCGTAATACAGATGAGCCACTTTCGTCAGCAGCCGCAGTTCGTCAATCAGAGGCATAGGTTCCCCCGCAGAATAAACCAGAAGAATTAGTTCTTTTTGTGCGCCAACTGCTTGACATTCCACCCAAAATCGTATAAGCTACAAGTATGCATATAAATTTTACCACGAATAATTATTCAGATCAATGAGTTGCTCTATGTTCCCGACCCACCTGGCAGCCCCCTCTCCCGATCCGCATCGATACTGGCTCAACCGCAAAATAACCTTTAGGAGCGGCACCATAACCATGACGTCTAAGCGGTACCTTTTCGTGGGCTTAGTTTTGATTTCGGCGCTCTCAAGCTGCACGTTCGCGACAGTGCGCACCCTCAAAGAAGATAAAGCGGCCAAGCAGGGCTTCAGCGGCGAAGATTATGTCGCGCAAATCTGGGAAAGCAAAGTGCTCCCCACCTACCAGGAACAGGCCCAGGATCTACCGACCCTGCTGGCCCTGATCGCCAGCAACCAGCAGTCCGCGATCACCCAGTTCGGGCACCGCTCCGGCACCGGCCCCTACAGCTTCATGGTCAAAGGCGAGGGTAAGGTGACCACGCTGGATACGACCTCGCGCACCGGCATTCTGCTGGTGGACCTCAACCCGCCGGACGGTACCCCCGACGCCACCCTGATCATCGGCCCGCTGATCAAGATCAGCCAGCGCGCGGCGGTGCGGGATGCGGTCGGCTTCGTCGAATACGGCAACTTCGTCAACCAGCAGGAATTCGCCGACGTGGCCAACGCGATGGGCGACCGGATCGTGCCCATCATCGCGGCGGCGCTGGGCGCGGAAAACGCCGACGCCATCCGCACGCTGGACCCGGCGTCCATCGAAGGCAAGACCATCTCGTTCACCGGGGCCTACTCGCTGGAAAAGCCTGACGAGGTGATCATCGTGCCCGTAGACCTCAAGGTGCTGGACTGATGGCCGCCGCTCCTCAGACTCACATCCCTGACGACGTGATTCTGCACGCCGAAAAGGTCACCAAAGTGTACCCCGGCACGGTGGCGCTCGATCACGTCGATTTCAACATCTACCGGGGCAAAGTCAATGTGCTGGTCGGGGAAAACGGCGCGGGCAAATCGACCCTGATGAAAATCCTGGCCGGGGTCGAGCAGCACACCGAAGGCCGCCTGCTGCTCGAAGGCCGCGAGATCGCCCCGCATTCCCCGCGCGACGCGGAAGAACTGGGCATCGGGATCATCTACCAGGAATTGAACCTGTTCCCCAATCTGAACGTCAGCGAAAACATCTTCATGGCGCACGAGCGGGCGCGCGGCGGGGTCGTGATCAAACACCGCGAGCAGGAAAAGCAAACCAAAACGCTGCTGGCCCGCCTGGAGCAGACCATCGATCCGCGCACGCCGGTGCAAAACCTGCGCATCGGGCAGCAGCAGGTGGTCGAGATCGCCAAAGCCCTGGCGCTGGACATGCGCATCCTGATCATGGACGAACCCACCTCCGCCCTGAGCGATGTCGAAGTCGAGGTCCTGTTCCGGGTGATCAACGAGCTGCGCGCCGCGGGCGTGACCATCGTCTACATCTCGCACAAGCTCGAAGAACTGATGCGGATCGGCGACTACATCACCGTCCTGCGCGACGGGCACAAGATCGCCGAAGCGCCGATGAGCGAGGTCACGCTGTCGTGGATCGTCGAGCGCATGGTCGGGCGTGACGCAGCTTCCACCTATCGCTCGCCCCAGCACCAGTTTGGCCAGGAAATCCTCAAGGTCGAGGCCATGACGCTGCCCAAGATCGGCGGCGGCTATCTGCTGGAAAACGTGTCCTTCGCGCTGCGCGAAGGCGAAATCCTGGGCATCTACGGGCTGATGGGCGCGGGCCGGACCGAGTTGTTCGAGTGCCTGGCCGGGCTGCATCCCGAAGCGCACGGCAAAGTCTGGCTCGCCCACAAAGAACTGCGCGGTCTGATCGACCGCCGCATCCACCAGGGCTTGATGCTCATCCCCGAAGATCGCCAGCGCGAAGGACTGGTGCAGCAGCTTTCGGTGGCACACAACATGCTGCTGGCCAGCCTCAGAAATTACGTGCGGTCGTTCTATCTCTCGTCCGGCAAAGAAAACGCCAGCATCCAGCGCATGATCCACGACCTGGCGATCAAAGTCTCCAGCCCGCAGAACCTGATTTCGTCGCTCAGCGGGGGCAACCAGCAGAAAGTCGTCGTCGGCAAGGCGCTGCTGACCTCGCCCAAAGTCCTGCTGATGGACGAACCCACGCGCGGGATCGACGTCGGCGCGAAAGACGAAATCTTCGAGATCATGCGCGGCCTGGCCAAGCAAGGCCTGGGCATCATTTTTGTTTCGACGGAACTCAAAGAGATCATGGCGATGGCCGACCGGATTATCGTGATGTCCAAGGGGCGCATTACCAAAGAATTCCAGCGGGCCGAGGCGACCCAGCAAGCCCTGGTCGAAGCCTCGGCTCCCGGTCAGGACAACGGACGAAAGGATGTAGCGTAAACATGGCGGAACTTCAGGCACCGGCGGTCAAACCCCGCCGTATCGATCTCTTCCAGGGTCGGGTCACGTGGCGCGGCGTGCTGAGCCAACTGCTCGCTTTTATTGCTTTGATCGTGGTCTTCACTTTCTTTGCGATTATTTCTGATCCCTTTTTGAAGCACGGTAACCAGGTCATCCTCGCCAAGCAGGTCGCCATCAACGCCATCCTGGCCATCGGCATGACCTTCGTGATCCTGACCGGCGGCATCGATCTCTCGGTGGGCGCGGTCGTGGGGCTGACCGGGATGATCGTCGGCGGCCTGATCAACGAAGGCCTGGTGCTGGAACCGCTCAACCGCGTGGTGTACTTCAACGTCTGGATCGTGGGCCTGATCGGCCTGGGCGTGGGAATGCTGGTCGGCCTGTTCAACGGCCTCCTGATCACGCGCTTCAACGTCGCCCCCTTCATCGCCACGCTGGGCACGCTCTACATGGCGCGTGGTTTCGCCATGCTGCGCAACAACGGGGCCACCTTCCCCAACCTGGTCGGCAAGT
Organism: uncultured Anaerolineaceae bacterium; assembly: GCA_964427955.1. Classification (GTDB taxonomy): domain Bacteria; phylum Chloroflexota; class Anaerolineae; order Aggregatilineales; family Aggregatilineaceae; genus JACRBK01. Next base: position 6,469 of record CAYRWY010000117.1, on the reverse strand, counting down.
CCGAACTGGGCAACACGGGCTTTCCGAAGCTCGGCGAGGGCGAACTCATCGGCCTGCCCTACTCGATCTGGATCATGATCGGGCTGGGGCTGCTGACCATCTTCATCACCGCCAAGACGCCGTTTGGCCGCCAGGTGTATGCCATCGGCGGCAACAAGCGGGCCGCCCAGCTTTCGGGTGTGCGCGTCAAGACCGTCACACTGCTGACCTACGTGGTATCGGGAGTCTGCGCCGCGCTGGTCGGCCTGATCGTGACCTCGCAGTTGGTCGCGTCACACCCGGCCACCGGGGAATCGTGGGAACTGAACGCCATCGCCGCCGTCGTGCTGGGCGGGACCTCGCTGTCAGGGGGGCGCGGCACGATCCTGGGCACGGTGGTCGGCGCGTTCGTGATCGGCGTGCTGCGCAACGGCCTGATCCTCGAAGGGGTGAGTTCCTTCTGGCAGATGGTCATTACCGGTGGCGTGATCGTGGGCGCGGTCATTCTCGATCAATTTCTCCAGCGGCTGCAAGAACGGAGTGTGCGCTGATCGCTCGCATCAGCACCTTGATCAAAGGAGGTGGTGCCCGGCGTAAATGGCTCGTTCAACGTTCGGTACGCGGAATATCGTGAGTTGTAAAACTAAATAGATAGATAGCTGAGTTCAAAAAAAGGATGGAAAACTTATGAACCGCATTCTAAGACTGTTCACCCTGGCGCTCGTCCTGGCCATCGCCGCGAGCGGCCTGCGCCTGTCACCATCGGTCGCCAAGGCCCAGGATAGCAAGGGCTTGATCGTGATCATCACCCCGGCGCACGACAACCCGTTCTTCAAGGCGGAAGCCGACTCGGCGGATGCTGCGGCCAAGGCGTTGGGTTATGAGACGTTGGTGCTCGTCCACGACGACGATCCGGCGCTGCAAGACCAGCACTTCGACCAGGCGATTGCCCTCGGCGCGAAGGCGATCATCCTCGACAACGCCGGGGCAGATGCCTCGATTGCCGCCGTCCAGAAAGCCAAGGATGCGGGCATCCCCACCTTCCTGATCGACCGTGAGATCAACGTGACCGGCGTCGCCGCCGCGCAGATCATCTCCAACAACTACCAGGGCGCCGTCGCGGGTGCGGAGCAGTTCGTCAGCCTGATGGGCGAAGCGGGCCAGTACGTCGAACTCACCGGCAAGGAATCCGACACCAACGCTCACATCCGCTCGCAGGGCTATCACGACGTGATCGACGAATACCCCGACCTCGAACTGGTCGCCCAGCAGACCGCCAACTGGAGCCAGACCGAAGCCTTCGACGTCATGGAAACCATCATCCAGGCCAATCCTGACATCAAGGGTGTCATCTCCGGCAACGACACGATGGCGATGGGCGCGATGGCCGCCTTGCAAGCCGCGGGTATGACCGATGTGATCGTGGCCGGCTTCGACGGCTCGCAGGACGTCATGGACGCCATCAAGGCCGGGACCATCCAGGCCACCGTGCTCCAACCCGTCGCTCAGTTCGGCCCCCTGGCCGTCCAGATGGCCGACACCTACATCCAGACCGGCGAACTGCCCGCCGAAGAGAAGGTCTCGATTGACTGCATCCTGGTGACCCCGGACAACGTCAACGACTACTTCAACTTCGCCCCGGTCCAGAAAGCGGCGAGCGGCCTGATCGTGATCATCACCCCGGCGCACGACAACCCGTTCTTCAAGGCGGAAGCCGACTCGGCGGATGCTGCGGCCAAGGCGTTGGGTTATGAGACGTTGGTGCTCGTCCACGACGACGATCCGGCGCTGCAAGACCAGCACTTCGACCAGGCGATTGCCCTCGGCGCGAAGGCGATCATCCTCGACAACGCCGGGGCAGATGCCTCGATTGCCGCCGTCCAGAAAGCCAAGGATGCGGGCATCCCCACCTTCCTGATCGACCGTGAGATCAACGTGACCGGCGTCGCCGCCGCGCAGATCATCTCCAACAACTACCAGGGCGCCGTCGCGGGTGCGGAGCAGTTCGTCAGCCTGATGGGCGAAGCGGGCCAGTACGTCGAACTCACCGGCAAGGAATCCGACACCAACGCTCACATCCGCTCGCAGGGCTATCACGACGTGATCGACGAATACCCCGACCTCGAACTGGTCGCCCAGCAGACCGCCAACTGGAGCCAGACCGAAGCCTTCGACGTCATGGAAACCATCATCCAGGCCAATCCTGACATCAAGGGTGTCATCTCCGGCAACGACACGATGGCGATGGGCGCGATGGCCGCCTTGCAAGCCGCGGGTATGACCGATGTGATCGTGGCCGGCTTCGACGGCTCGCAGGACGTCATGGACGCCATCAAGGCCGGGACCATCCAGGCCACCGTGCTCCAACCCGTCGCTCAGTTCGGCCCCCTGGCCGTCCAGATGGCCGACACCTACATCCAGACCGGCGAACTGCCCGCCGAAGAGAAGGTCTCGATTGACTGCATCCTGGTGACCCCGGACAACGTCAACGACTACTTCAACTTCGCCCCGGTCCAGTAATTCCCGCAATCGCACATGAACGGACAGCCGGGTCGCCCGGCCCGGCTGTCCTGTGACAAAGGCTTCGCACGACCGATCAAAGTTATTGGCTCAACCTCACTGCGTTGGATTTATTTAGAGGAGTCTATTCAAATGCTGCGTTCTGAACTGCTTCATCCTGAGATTTTGCGCGCCCTGGGCGCTGCGGGACACGGCTCGCTGGTGCTGATCGCCGACAGCAACTATCCGTTTTCGACCGGCGCGCACCCGGACGCGGCGCGCGTGTACCTGAACCTGGCGCCCGGCAAGCTGAACGTGACCGATGTGCTGGAAGTGCTCGCCAAGTCGATCCCGGTCGAAGCCGCGCGCGGTATCGCGCCCGACAACGCGCCTGAACCGGCCATCTTCGCGGAATATCGCCGCCTGCTGCCGGGTGTCGAAGTGACGACCCTGGGCCGCTACCCGTTTTATGAAACGGCCCGCTCGCGCGATACGGCGCTGGTGATCGCGACCGGCGAGCGCCGCACGTGGGCCTGTCTTTTGCTGACGATCGGGGTCATTCCGCCCACAGCATCCTAAAAAGTTGTCAGTGATTAGTTTTTAGTGATTAGTAAAAGCCTTTACTAAGAACTAATAACTAAAAACTAACAACGTCTTGTTCAACAGGGAGAGGTTTCACCATCATGACCGAACAGGAATTACGGCTGAAATCGGTGCAATACCGCAAAACGATCTTGCGCATGATCTATCACGCCAAAGCGGGGCATACCGGCGGCAGCCTGTCGAGCACCGACATTCTGAACGTTCTCTATAACCATGTCCTGCATGTCTCGCCCGCGACGTTCGACGACCCTAACCGCGACCGGTACATCCAGAGCAAAGGGCACTCGGTGGAAGCGCTGTACGTCGTGCTGGCTGACCGGGGCTTCTTTCCGCTGCAAGACCTGGAGACGATCTCGCGCTACCAGTCACCTTACGTGGGGCATCCGACTCGCGACGTGAGGGGGATCGAACATAACACCGGTGCGCTCGGTCACGGCCTCTCGGTTGCGGTGGGACTCGCCCTGGCCGCTAAAAAAGATGGGCGTTCCTACCGGGCCTATACCTTGCTGGGCGACGGCGAGCTGACCGAGGGATCGAGCTGGGAAGCGTCGATGACCGCCGCCCACTACCACCTGGACAACCTGGTGGTGATCGTAGATCGCAACCGGCTGCAAATTTCCGGCCCCACCGAGACGGTGGTCGCGCTGGAACCGCTGGCCGACAAGTTCACCGCGTTCGGTTACGCCGTGCGCTCGTGCGACGGCAACGACATCGGCGATCTGCTGCGCACCTTCGCCCAGGTGCCGTTCGTGCCGGGCAAACCCAACCTGATCCTGGCTCAGACGACCAAGGGTAAAGGGGTGAGCTTCATCGAAAACCAGATCAAATGGCATCACCGTGTCCCGACCGACGACGAGCTGGCCCGCGCCCTCGCCGAACTCGATCAGGCCGAAGCAGAATTGAAGGCAGCCGTATGACCCACGCGAACCTGGATATATTCGCCGCCACCCTGCTGGAGCTGGCGCAGCACGACCGCGACATCCTGGTGCTCACCAGCGATTCGCGCGGCTCCGGCAAGCTGGGGCCGTTCGGCGAGGCGCTGCCCGACCAACTGGTCGAAGTCGGGATCGCCGAGCAAAACCTGGTCGGCATCGCCGCCGGGCTGGCTTCTGCCGGGAAAAAAGTGTTCGCCGTCTCGCCCGCCTGCTTTTTGACGGCGCGCGCGCTGGAACAGATCAAAAACGACGTCGCGTACTCCGATCACCCCGTCAAGCTGGTCGGGATCAGCGCCGGAGTCAGCTACGGGGCGCTCGGCACGACCCACCATTCGCTGCACGATTACGCCGTGCTGCGCACCATTCACAACCTGACCCTCGTGGCCCCCGCCGACAACCTGGAAACGCACGCCGCGATCCGCCTCGCCGTGGACTATCCGCATCCCCTGTATATCCGCTTCGGCAAGCAGGCCATGCCCGCGCTGCACCCCGCCGGTACCGCGGTGGAGTTCGGCAAAGCGATCACGCTGGCGACCGGCTCCGACGTGACCCTGATCGCCTCCGGCGAGCCGCTGGCGCAGGCCGTGCAGGCGCGCGACCTGCTGGAAGCCGAGGGGATTTCGTGCGGCGTCGTCAGTATGCACACCCTCAAGCCGCTGGACGTGGAGACGGTGCTGCGCGTCGCGCGGACGTCCCAAGCCGTGATCACCGTCGAAGAGCACAGCGTCTACGGCGGCCTGGGCGAAGCGTGCGCCGCGGTGCTGTTGGAGCATGGCTGCGCGCGGCCCTTCAAGATCGTCGGTATCCCCGACGAGCATACCGTCTCCGGCAGTCAGGCTGAGATTTTCGCGCATTACGGGATCACGCCGGAAGGGCTGGCCGCGACCGCCCGCCGCCTCCTGAAGAAATGAGGACCCGCATGAACGTGATCGTTGCCCTGGATCAAAGTACGTCGGCGACCAAGGCGCTGCTGTTCAACCCCACGGGCGAGCTGCTCGACAAAACATCCATCGAGCACCGCCAGCACTACCCGCAGCCGGGCTGGGTCGAGCACGATGCCGAAGAAATCTACCAGAACACCCTGGGCGCGCTGCGCACGCTGCTGGATCGCAACGCCGCGCTCAAGACAAACGTGCTGGCCCTGAGCATCACCAACCAGCGCGAGACCATCGTCGTCTTCGACCGGCAGACCGGCGTGCCGCTGTACCATGCCATCGTCTGGCAGTGCCGCCGCGGCGAGCCGATCTGCGCCCGGCTGCGCGAGGCCGGGCACGAACCCGCCGTGCAGCAGGCCACCGGCCTCAAGATCGACACCTATTTCCCGGCGTCCAAGCTGACCTGGCTGTTTGAGAATCGCCCGGACCTCCGCCAGAAGGTCCAGACCGGTGAGGCGCTGATCGGCACCATCGACACCTACCTGATCTACCGTCTCACTCGCGGCACGACGTTCGCGACCGATCACACCAACGCCTCGCGGACACTGCTGTATAACATTCGCGATCTGTGCTGGGATGAAACCCTGTGCGCCCTGTTCGGCGTGCCGGTGCACGCCCTGCCCCAGGTGCGCGAGAGCAGCGCCCAGTTCGGGATGACCGACCTCGGCGGCCTGCTGGACCAGCCGGTCCCGATCTGCGGCGTGATGGGCGATTCGCAGGCGGCGCTGTTTGCCGAACGCTGCTTCCGCCCCGGCATGTCCAAAATCACCTTCGGGACCGGATCGTCGGTGCTGCTGAACATCGGCCACACCCTGCGGCTGTCGGAAAACGGGATTGTGACGACCATCGGCTGGGTCTACGGCGGCGAGCCGACCTACGCCTTCGAGGGCATCATCAATTTCACCGGCGCGACGATCCAGTGGCTGCGCGATCAACTGCGCCTGATCGACTCTGCGCCGGAAACCGAAGCCCTGGCCCGCGCGATCCCGGATAACGGCGGCGTCTACCTGGTCCCTGCCTTCGTCGGCCTGAGCGCGCCCTACTGGCGGCCCGATGCCCGCGGAGCCATCGTCGGCCTGACGCCGGGTGCCACCCGCCAGCATATTGCCCGCGCCGCGCTCGAATCGATTGCCTACCAGGTGCGCGACGTGCTGGGCTTGATGGCGAGCGAGTCCGCGCTGGACCTGGACATCATTCACGGCGACGGCGGCGCCGTCAGCAACCGGTTCCTCATGCAGTTCACCGCCGACCTCACCCGCTACCGGGTGCGGGCCTCCGTCCTGCCGGAATTGTCGGCGTTGGGCGCGGTGCTGTCCGGCACGCTGGGCCTGGCGATCTATCCCTCCCTGGACGCCCTGGAACAGCTTCCCCAACCTTTCGAGGATTACACCCCGGTCATGGATGCGGCCCAGGCAGAGCGTTACTACGCGGGCTGGCAGGCGGCGGTCCGGCAGGTGCTTGTTCATCCGCCAGCCTGAACGGCTGACTTACTGACTGACGTTACGCACTTCGCTATTT
>CAYRWY010000116.1:0-13974 GCA_964427955.1 uncultured Anaerolineaceae bacterium | reverse complement strand
TGGGCTTCAACATGATGAAGCTGTGCCTGTACGTGCCCTCGCCGCGCTATTTCGAGATCGCCGACGAAGAGGGGATGTTCCTGTGGCTGGAGCTGCCGCTCTGGCTGCCGCAGATCACGCCATGCCTGGAACAGCAGGCTGTGATCGAATACGCGGAGATCGTCGCCGCTGCGCATACCTACCCCTCGGTGGTGATCTACAGCCTCGGCTGCGAACTGGAAGCCAACGTGAATCCCGACTGGCTGGAACACCTGAACGCCATCGTCCGGAAGGGCGTGAGCGAGGTCCTGGTTTGCGACAACAGCGGCTCCGGCGAGGCGTACGGCTGTGTCGCGGACCTGGCCGACTTCGAGGATTATCACTTCTACTGCGACATGCAGTTTTTCGATCAACTCGTGGATCACTTCCACCGCGACTGGCGCACCCAGCGCCCGCTGATCTTCGGCGAATTTTGCGACGCCGATGACTACCGCTCCCTGGACGAACTGATCGCGGCGCACGGCGGCGAGGTGCCGTGGTGGCTCAGCGAGCAGAATCCCCTCCACCCCTTGAATAAGATCGCTTTCAGCGCGCAGCGCGAGCGAATGCAGCACGCCGTTACCGGGCTGGACGGTCCCGCCCTGGCCCGCCTGTCCCGCCAGGAAGCGTTTGTCGTGCGCAAGGCCATCCTGGAAAAAGTGCGGGCGCGTTCCGGCATGGGCGGCTACGTCGTCACCGGCCTGCGCGATACGCCGATCTCCACTTCGGCGATGTTCGACGACTTCCAGCGCAGCAAATACCCGCCCGAAAACGTGCGGATGATCAACGCCGACAGCGTCCTGGTGCTGGGACGGGGGCGCGCGCGCGTCTGGTCGCGGGATGGCGACCGCCCGTCGCCCTTCGAGCCGACCTGCTTCAAAGCCGGACAGCAAACCGTGCTGGACGTGAATCTCTCGCACACGGGGGCACCGCTGCCTGCCGGGCAGCTTAGCTGGCGGATCACCCTGGCCAACGGCGACGTCTACGCGGAAGGAATGCAGCGCACCGGCCCCCTGAGCGGCGGCGCGCCCCGGAGCATTGCCCGGCTGGTGTTCGACGTTCCGCGCAGCGAGCAGGCCCTGATGCTGTCCCTGGAGGCCGTACTGGAGACCGGAGGACAGGTCATCCGCAACCGCTGGCCGCTGTGGGTCTTCCCCGACGTCATCACCTGGCCTGCCGGAATCGGCGTCCTCGACCCGGCGGGGGTGCTGGTCGAGCCGCGCGCTGATCTGTGGGAGGCGGCGGCAGCGGTGGACCGCCCAGGATCGGACACCCGGCTACTGATCACCACCGCCCTCAACGCCGACGTGCTCGACTTCCTGCGCGGCGGCGGATCGGCGGTCTTGTGGCAAGGCGGAGATCGCCCGCTGCCAGCGGTCCCTGGCCCCTTCTGGCGCGGCGGGACGAAGATCATCGCCGATCATCCGGTCATGCACGCGTTCCCGCACACCGGATTCGTCGATATGCAGTTCTACGGGCTGGCGACGCCCTGGGCGTTGGACACCGACCGACTGGCGAATCAGCTTCCCGGCCTGCACGACGTGCGCTGGCTGCTGCGCCGCCTGGACAACGGCCAGTTCACGACGGCGGACTATCTGATCGAGGCGCAGTTCGGCGCCGGGCGGCTGTTCGCGACGACGCTGCGTTTCCAGGGTGGACTGGGCGACCAACCGGCGGGGCTGCGCTTCAACCTGGCCGGGCGGTGGCTGCTGGCCCAAATTCTGAACACTTTGAGTTGAGGACGAAAACGTGAACTTGAAACTGGGTGTCATCTCCCCGCAGGACTGGGGTCTGCCGGTAGCCGGAACACTCGCCACCGGGACGGTCAACGAACTCGGCCTCTCGTTTGCCGAGCTGGATACCCGCGCGCGAGCGGCGACCTATCACTGGCTGCTCGGCCAGTTCGACGACGAGGCCGGGGCCTTTCACGGCCACTACCGGGTGCCGGATCGCTACTTCGAGCCGCCTCAGACGGTGAACCTGATCGCGCCCTGGCAACTGCTGGCTGCCTATGATCGCACCCGGGACGCCCACCTGCTGGACCTGGCGCAGCGGGCGGCGGAGTGGTTCTACCGGCGGCACGTGGTCGATCACCCGATGGCGGTGGTCGCGGGCGGCGTGCGGGACGGCGTCGCCACCGATCACCTGTGGACCAAGTTTGCTGGCGAAGAGGTGATCACCTGCCTGGGACTCTACACCCGCACCCACGAGGCCCGCTGGCTGGATCGCGCCGTGCAGAGCGGTCGTTATCTCATCCAGGCGCGGCGGCATGGTTTCGCGCCCCGCTATGAGCTATCGACGGGCCGCTGGCTGGAGTTGGGCTGGGACTCGTGGGGACGGGCCATCGAGGCCCACCTGCTGCTGTGGCAGGCCAGCGGGGAGCAGCGCTGGTTGGACGAAGCGGTCACCTGGGGCCAACACGCGCTCGCCATCCAGGCGGACAACGGCACGTTTTACCTGATCGACGGCGAATACTACAACACCGATCTCGCTGCCGACGAACTGCGCGGCCTGGTGGCGCTGTACGAAGTGACGGGCGAGGAAACGTATCTGGCGGCGGCGCGCCGTTTTGCGGACTGGCACCTGGCCCACCAGACGCCTGCCGGAGCCTGGGCGATGACCATCGACCGGGAAGGCAACGTCGTCATGCCGACGGTGGGGCCGGGCGATGTGCCAAATATCGCGGTAGCGCTGCTTCGGTTGTATCATATGAGTCACGATGTGCGCGATCTGAATGCCGCTTATGCCGCGCTGCGCTACTCACTGAGCGTCCAGCTTACCCCCCAAAGCCGCCACCCATACCAGGACGACGAGCACGCCCTGTGGGGGTTCTGGTCCTGGGACCCTTATTACGACTACACTCAGTCCGCCGATCAGGCCACGCATCACGCGCGGGGCATGTGGTTTTTGATCGACTACTGGCACGCCCACCTTAATCCAGCGTAGTCCCCTACAAGGGAAAGCCGAACCACCCCTCGGCTTTCCCTTGCAGGCTGTTTCATGACAGGCGATCCACTTCGATCCCGGCCAGGATGAAAGGCCCGGTCCCTTTGAAGTCGTTGGAGACCACCGGCTCGCTGATATAGTATTCGAACGTGCCCGACCGGTAAGGGTCCTGGCCGCCCAGCCCGGCGACGTAGCAGATCCGGTTCAGGTTGGGCCGTCCGGATTCGTCCGTATCCACGAACTGCTCCAGAATGCCGCGGTACGCCTGCCGGGCAGTGTCCGCGTAGCCGGGATCGATATAACCACACCGGACCGCCTTACCCATCGCGTAGACGACCATGCACGACACCGACGCTTCCAGGTAGTTGCCCGCCCGCTGGCCCTGGTCCAACACCTGGTACCAGACCCCGCTCGCCGGATCGCGCACCGCCGCCAGCGCGGCCAGGCTCGTCTGCAAAATGTCGAGCACTTGCGCGCGCTGCGGGTGATCGAGCGGCAGAACCTCAAGCGCATCGACCAGCGCCATCATGTACCAGCCCATCGCCCGGCCCCAGAAATGCGGCGACTGCCCGGTGTCGGGATTCGCCCAGGGATGCTCGCCGACGCTCTCGGTCCAGCCGTGATAGAGCAGCCCGGTGCGCGGATCGCGGGCGTGGCGCTCCATCAGTACGATCTGGTGCACGCCATCGTCAAGTGTTGCCGGTTCGTCAAAGGTCACCGCATATTCAAGCAGGAAGGGCGTGGCCATATAAATACCGTCCAGCCACATCTGGCGGGGGTAGATCTTCTTATGCCAGAAACCGCCGTCCTGGGTGCGCGGATGGGTGCGCATCTGGCTTCGCAGCGTCTGCGCAGCCAGCCGGTAACGGTCGTCGCCCGTGATCCGGTACAGCGGAAAGAGCAGCTTGCCCGCGTTGATGTTGTCGATGTTATAGTCGTCCAGGCGGTAGGCGTTGATAGTGCCATCCGGATTGACGAAACGATCCACGTTCGTCTTCACGAAGTCGAAGTATTTCGCTTCGCCCGTCTCGCGCCACACTTCCAGAATCGCCTTAAGCCCCAGTCCCCACTCATAGGCCCACTTCGTGCCCACCACCGGTTGGCGCACCATGATGGCGTCCGCCATGCGAGCCGACCACGTTAACCCCTGTAATTCCGTGCTCATGAATTGCTTCTCTCTCGCCAAAGTAAAAACTCACAAGGTTGAGCAGTATTCTGCCAGCAACAGGATCGCCAACGCCTGGCCGTACAGCCGGGGCGCGATCGGAATCCGGTTGTACTCGTCATAGGTGATAAATCCCGCCGTGCCGCTGGATACATTATCCACAATTCCAGTTGCTTTGATATTCGGCAGCAGCGCCTGCACGGCTTGTTCGCCCAGGGTGCGCAGTGCCGGATCGAGCAGCCCCAGCCGGACGCCCTTCAGCGCGGCGTAGCCCAGCGCCGCGGTCGCGGACATCTCGCGGTAGGTCGTGGGATCGTTCAAGATAGTGTGAAAAGCCCCATCCGGTTCTTGCAGGGGCCGGACGGCATCCATCTGCCGCTGGAAGGACGCCACCAGGTCGGGCACATCCGCACCCAGCGCCTCGAAAATATCGACGGCACTGGCCGCCATCCAGCCGTTGCCCCGCCCCCAGAACGCACCCGCCATGTAGCTGTTGGTCGTCGTCTCGTACAGGTGCCGGTAGAGACCGGTCGCACGGTCCTGAAGGGTCTGCCGGTGCGCCCGAAATTGAAGGATCGCCTCGTCCCGGCAGTCGCCGCGCTGGAACAACCGGGAGCTGTCCGCCAGCACCACGCCGGTCATGAACATGGTATCGATCCACACCTGCTCGACCAGGTGCACGTTGACTTCGGTCCAGCTATGCTCGAAGCAGCCGTTCTGGCACTTGGAGGCGCTGCGCAGCAGCCAGCGCAAAAAATAGCGGAGTTCTTCGCGGTAGCGCGGCTCGCCGGTATGCTCGTACAGCTTCAGCACGATTTCGAAGACGACCGCTCCATTCACCGAATAGGAAACGATCTCCTGATCCAGCAGCCGGTCGATATACGTTTGGCAGTAATCCAGGTACGTCCGGTCGCCCAGCACTTCATAGGCACGGATCAGCCCGTACATGCCCACGCCGGGCATCCAATCCCAGCGATTAATCTCAGGTTCAAAGTTCTCATAGTCGCGGCGCATGAGGGTGATGGTAGCCGCAGCGACGCGCGCGATCTGATCGTGGAGCAACGCTTTCATAACTTCCTCAAGAGTGATCGAACAAGTCACGCTGATGCTGGTCGAACACGTGCTGAGCGCCCCAACTGGCCAACAGCGCACAACTCGAAAAAGACACCAGAATGGAGACGAAACGGGGCAGCACGGCGGCCAGCAGCAGCGGCAGCAGCGCCAACCCACTCGCGACCAGCGACCAGACCGGGTGCAAAAAGACCAGGGTCAGCGCGACGCGAATCAGCCGCCGCACCGGCCAATCGACCGAAACGAGCAGGGGCCAGAGATACAGGTTGGTCATGATCGTGACGGCGGCGACGAAAAACGCCACATTCCGCGAACACAGCGCCGGGAGTCCTGTGGCACCGCTCAGAATCGCCAGATTCAGGGCGATCACGCCCGCCAGGATGGCGTCCAACACCACGATCACGGTGCTCTGGCGCCAGTACTGCCGCATTCCGCCGAAAAAGTCCCGGAATGGCTCGGATGACTGGCCGCGCGTCCAGGGCACCAGCGTCGCAAACAGGCCCGCCGTCCCCGCGGGCAGTGTGACCACCAGCGCGACAAACACCAACCACAGCATATTGACCACGATGAACGTGGTGATCTTATCGGTTAGCTCATACGAGCGAACACTGGCATTCTGAGGCAACTAGAGTTCTCCGCTATCTTTGACGCTGTCAGTATATCAGCCTTTCAGGCCCGTGGTAGCTATACCTTCCACCAGATAGCGCTGAAAGAAGACAAAAATGACGAACACTGGCAGCAGGGACAGCGTAGACATCGCAAAGATCGCCCCCCAGTCCGTCGCGCTGGCCGGATCGGAGAAGGATCGCAGCGCCACCGAGACGGTATGCAGCTCAGGCTTGGTCAGGTAGATAAACGGCGTCATGAAGTCGTCCCACGTCCAATAGAACGAGAAGATGGACGCGGTGATGATGGCCGGTTTCAGTTGGGGCAGAATGATACGGAAGAAGATCCCTCCCTTGGAACAGCCGTCGATCAGGGCGGCTTCGTCGAGTTCGGTCGGAATGCCCCGAATGAACTGGACGATCATGAAGATGAAGAACGGCGCACCGCCCAGGCGTGGAATCAGGAGCGGATAGAAGGTGTTGATCCAGCCCAGCTTGTCGAACACGATGTACTGGGGGATCATGCGCACCTGGTCCGGCAGCATGAGCGTGCCCAACATGAGCGTGAACCAGATCTTTTTTCCGGTGAACTCCACCCGCGCGAAACCATAGGCGACGATGGCCGAGGCCGTGACCTGGAACAGGGTGCCCACTCCGGCATAGATGAAGGAATTCTTGTAGAAGGTCGTGAAGGTGATCCCCCCGATCCCGCGCCAGCCGTTGGTGTAGTTTTCGAAGTGTACGGCTTTGGGGATCAGCGAGTCCACGTTGGTCCAGATGTCCGAGGTTTCCTTGAACGACGCGGCGATCATCCACAGGATGGGATAGACCATGCCCAGTCCGATCAACCCCACGCCCACGTGATACAGCAGGGATTTCAGCAGATCCTTCTGGCGCTTCGTGAGTTCAACGGGCATCTTTTCGGCACGATTCAGGCTGCTCATTTGCTGTCTCCCTGGTAGAACACCCAATACCGCGACGAAACGAAGAGGATCGCCGTCAGGCAGGCAATCGCTCCCAGCAGCACCCAGGACATGGCCGAGGCGTAGCCCATCTCGTAATTCACGAAGGCCCGGCGGTAGAGATACAGCGGGTAGAGCAGGGTCCGGTCCAGCGGTCTACCGTTGCCGCCGGTGATGATGAACGCCTGCGTAAACTGCTGGAAATTCTGGATGGTCTGCATCACCAGGTTGAAGAAGATGATGGGCGTGAGCATGGGCAAGGTGACGCGCGCGAAACGCTGGACGCTTCCGGCCCCATCAATCGACGCGGCTTCGTATAGTTCTTGCGGAATCTGGCGCAGCCCGGCGAGAAAGATCAGCATGGGGGAGCCAAACTGCCAGACCGCCAGGGAAATCAGCGTGCCCAGGGCGTACTTGGGATCGCCGAACCAGCGAATGTCCGTCCCGATGACGGTGTTCACCAGGCCCTCCGCCCCGAAAATCTGGCGCCACATGACGGCCACGGCCACGCTGCCGCCGACGATGGACGGTGCGTAATAGGCCGCCCGGTAGAAATACACCATGCGCCGCTTCGTGTTGAGCAAGACCGCCACCGTCAGCGCGAAAGTGAGCCGGAGGGGCACCGCAAAGGCCACGTAGCGCACCGTCGCGCGCACTGACTTCCAGTAGCGGAAGTCGTGGTAAAACATGCGATCAAAGTTGTCCAGACCAATATACTTGACACTGCCGCCCAATAAATCGTAATTCGTAAAGGCCAGGGCCAGGGACGCGGCAATCGGGATCAGACTGAAAAGCAAGAATCCGGCCAACCAGGGGGAAATGAACAAATACCCGACCAGGTTATTCCGCTTGAAAGAATACTGCTGTTTCCTGGCAAAAAAACGTGTTCTCACGTCGGGTTGTGTGACCTCCGCCCTGGCCGCCGCTACATGATCACCCATGCGAAATGCTCCTTGAGGTGGAAAAAATGAGCGCAGCTCAACCGGTGGTTCCCGGCCATGAGCTGCGCCCATCCCCCCAACCTTATTGCTTATTTTGGGCGAGGATTCGATTGGCTTCTTCGCGGAGGAACGCGACACCATCCTCGACGCTGAGTTCACCGTACCGGATCGGGTCCACGAACTGCGGCCCGTAGACGTTGCTCCGAATATCGGCCCAGCCCTTGGGATCGGGCGGCGGAACCGGGCTGCTGTCGGCAGCGACACGCACCAGGAAGTCGAAGGTTTCCTGCATCATGGGGCTGAGCTTGGGCTGCAAATAGTCGCGCACGGCAGCCGAGATCGGCACGCCACGCTCTGCCGCCAGGATGTCGTTGGCTTCCAGCGAGTTGGTGAAGAAGTCGATGAACTTCGCGGCTTCCGCCGGGTGCTTCGACGTGGCAGGGATCGAGAAGAACATGGACGGCTTCAGGTAGTTCGAGGACTGCCCGCCTTCAGGACGGGGCAGCAGCCACAGTTTGAAGTGACGACCCTCACCGGCGGCATTGCTGACCGCGAGGACCTGGTTGCTCCACTGGTACTGCATCACACCCTTGCCGGTGACAATCGGGCTGCCTTCGACGCCCGCGGTGTCGAGTTCGACTTCCTCTTCGATGCTGGGGATGATACCCGCCTCTTGCAGCCGCAGGACCATGTTCAGATGGTCGATGATGGGCTGGTCGTCTTCATAGCCCAGCGCGGTCCCATCGGCATTGAAAGCCCATTCGCCGAGGCCGAGGTAGAGCGATTTCCACAGCGCCTCGTCGTCCAACAGCGTCCCGAAACCCCAGATGCCCAGCTTGTCATGAAGCTGAGTCGCGACCTGTTCGAATTCCTTCCAGGTCCAGTCCGGAGAAGGCAGTTCCAGGCCCGCTTTTTCGAAGGCATCCACGTCCAGGATGAACGCCTGCGAGTTCATGCCCAGGCAGATCCCATAGGTGGCGCCGCTGATCTTGCCGGAGTCAATCACCGACTGCTCCACGTCGGACAGGTTGATCGCGCCGCTGGCAATCATGTCGTCGAGCGACATCAACTGTCCGCGGACGGCCCATTCCGCCAGATAAGCATAGTCATGCTGCATCACATCCGGCAGGCTGTCACTGGCAGCCTTGGTGGAGAGCAGGGTCCAGTAGTCGGTGAAGTTGGCAAATTCGTAGGTGATGTCGATGTTGGGGTTCTGAGCCTCGAACATCTCGATCACGGCGATGGTCGCATCGTGCCGGGTCTGCGATCCCCACCAGGTGAGGTGGAGTTCGATCTTGTCCTGTTTACCAAAGGCAGTCGCGGCGGGCGCGAACAGGGCAACGACCACCACCAAAACAATAATCAAACTTTTGGCCGACTTCATGTAGGTTTGCCTTTCTGCAATAACTTCGCTAACTTTGATCAGACAATATGAAACCAAGGTAAGGCTCGCTAATCACCTCCCACAGATTTTGCCCAAGATGAAGAGACGTTACGTCTTTTGTGTGACTGGTCACACTCATCATATAACAAGAAAACTGGCGTTGTCAAGCCATACCGATGAAATCTTAGGGAGAAAAAAGGAAAGAGAAATATTTTTCATCGCGGCAACGTAAAATCATGATACAATGTGTGTGACAGGTCACAAGGCCAATCCAACTCATGAATACCAGAGATAATCGCCCTACCATCCGGGAAGTAGCTCAAGCCGCCGGGGTCTCATACCAGACGGTCTCACGCGTGCTCAACGAACACCCCAAAGTCGCGCCTGAAACCCGCGAACGTGTCGTGCGCGCGATGAAAGACCTGGGGTTCCAGCGCAATCTCGCGGCGCAAATGCTCACGACGCAGCGCTCCCAGACCATCCAGGTCATCACGGTCGATGGCAAGTCGCCTTTCGAAGTCCCCATCCTGGACTCCGCGCAAGGATCGGGATACTTTGCCATCTACTCGGAATGCACGTCCGACACCCTGGCGCAGACCTTCGACATGGCCGCCGCGCGCATGATCGAGGGTGTCTTTCTGTACGCCCCCAAGCTGCGCATCAGCGACGACGAACTGTTGGAGATGTCGCACGGCATCCCGGTCGTCCGCCGCGATTTCGCCCTGGGCTGGAGCAAGGTCACCTGGGTGGGCTTCGACCAGGTGCGGGCCACCCAACTGGCGGTGCAGCATTTGATCGACCTGGGCCACCAGCACATCGCCGAAGTGACCGGGACGCTCAGGGCAATCAATGCGTCGCTGCGCCACGAAACCTGGATGAAGACCCTGCTGCAAAACCGGCTGGAACCGGGACCGAGCATGTCCGGCGACTACACGACCACCAAGACGGCCATGCAAACCGGGTATCAATGTATGTGCGAAATTCTGAAGAGTGAGGCACACTTTACCGCCGTGATGATCGCCAATGACTCGATGGCGCTCGGCGCCCTGTATGCTCTGCGCGAGCATGGGCTGCGCGTGCCGGAGGATGTGTCCGTGGTCAGTTTCGACAACCGTCCCCATGCCCAATACCTCGATCCGCCGCTGACGACGGTGGGATTCAACTTCGAACTGCAAAACCGGCTGGCGTTCCAGTTCCTGTTCGAGAAAATCCGTAAACCGGATACGCCGCCGCACCAACATGTCTTACTGGCCGATCTGATCGTGCGGCAAAGCACCTGTCCACCCGCATGAGGTGACGGGTCGCCCACACTTATTCTTGCCAAATCACAGAGGGATAGATGGAAACCAAAAAAAGATATGCTTTAGTCGGCACCGGGTCGCGGGCGGGGATGTACGTCAAGGCCCTGGCGGCGACCTACCGGGATCATTCGGAGTTGGTCGGGTTGTGTGACCTGAACCAGACGCGCATGAACTGGTACAACCGGCAGTTGCAGGACGTGTATGGCGCGGCCCCCTGCCCGACCTACCCGGCCAGCGACTATGACCGGATGATCCGGGAAACCAAACCCGACACGGTGATCGTCACGACCATCGACGCCACGCACCATCTCTATATCAACCGGGCGATGGAGCTGGGCTGCGACGTCATCACCGAAAAGCCCATGACGACCGACATCGACAAGGCGCGCTCGATCTTCGACACCATCGCGCGAACCGGAAAAAAACTGCGCGTGGGCTTCAATTACCGCTACGCTCCGACCTACACCCGGCTGCGCGAAGTGATCATGAGTGGGGCCATTGGCCGCCCACTGACAGTCGATTTTTCGTGGATTCTTGACGTGCGGCATGGCGCCGACTATTTCCGTCGCTGGCACCGTGAAAAGAAAAATTCGGGCGGACTACTCGTCCACAAAGCCACGCACCATTTCGACCTGGTCAACTGGTGGATCGACTCGTATCCCGCCGAGGTCTTCGCCTTTGGTAACCTGATGTTCTACGGGAAAGACAACGCAGAACAGCGCGGGGAGCATTATTCCTACACCCGCTATACCGGCGAACCGGCGGCCAAAAACGATCCGTTCGCGCTGTTTCTGGACAAAGACGAGCAGTTGGCCGATCTGTACCTCAAGGCCGAGGCCGAAGACGGCTACCTGCGGGATCGCAACGTGTTTGGCGAACCGATCACCATCGAGGACACGATGGCCGTGACGGCGCGCTACCGCAACGGCGTGATTCTCTCCTACTGCCTGGTGGCTTATTCGCCCTGGGAAGGGATGCGTGTGGCGATCACCGGCACGAAGGGCCGGGTCGAACTGGCCGTCACCGAAAGCACCTCCTGGCTCAAGGCGCAGCCGGGGGGTGATTCTCCGGACCTGTCGGCCAGCACCGGCGCGTTCAAGGAGGCCGACCTGCGCGTGTATCCGATGTTCGGCACCGCCTACGAAGTCAGCATCCCCGACTCGTCCGGCGGTCACGGCGGCGCCGATCCGGTCATGTTGGAGCAGCTTTTCTCCTCCAACCCGCCCCCGGACCCCTTCCACCGGGCGGCCTCGCACGTGGACGGCGCAGCCTCGATCCTGCTGGGCATCTCGGCGAATCGTTCGCTCGAAACGCATCAGGCCATCACCGTGGCCGATCTCTTCGAGCTTCCGGCCAAGTAGCACGAAAGACCAGGAATAAAAACTAGAGCGGGGCTGCCCCCGCTCTAGTGGTTGTTCGCTTAGATCTTCCAGGGTGGGGTATCCGGCAAACGGCGGTCGAACTCCGCGATCAACGCCGCTTCGTACTCGCCCGCGTAAGTCCCCTCGAAGAAACGGTGCATCGCTTCTTTGTAGAACAGCTCCCACGATTTGTCCTCGTCGCCGGGATTGATCGGGAAGAACAGGGCGTTATTCGCCCGCGCTGCCTTCAGATCGCCGGGCGCGTCGCCGATCATCAGGATGTGATCGCTGGCATAACGCCCGCCCGCCGCGGCGGCAAGGTGCTGTGCCTTCGTGCCGTGTTCCTGGCCCGCAATGGCCGACGCATAATGGGCGATATGGTGCTCGTTCCATTCCTGCTCCAGGGCGCGCAGCGGCGTAGCCGACACCACCAGCATATCCGCCTGACTCACCATCGCTTCCAGGCTTTCACGCACGAACGGAAAAGGCGGAACGCCGTGCACCATCTGGGCCACCGACTCGTTGACCGCTGTCGTCCAGGCCAGGCCGCGTTCCAGGTCAGGATCGCCAGGATGTTCGGCCATGAAGCCCCGCAGCCCGGCATCACTGAGCGGGTATTTCTCTTGCGCGATGAACTGGCGCAGGCCATTCGCTTCGGGCACGGCCACGCCGCGCTGGATCGCTTCGTCCCGCTCGCGCA
This sequence comes from uncultured Anaerolineaceae bacterium, assembly GCA_964427955.1. GTDB lineage: Bacteria > Chloroflexota > Anaerolineae > Aggregatilineales > Aggregatilineaceae > JACRBK01. The sequence continues at coordinate 1,520 of CAYRWY010000116.1, read as the reverse complement.
GCAGGTCAAGCCCCATCATCAGGGCCGGCCAGCGGTTGATGCCGCGCCACTTGGAATAGAGGTTGACGAACAGCAGCGCGTCGCGGGCGTACTTGGAGACGGCCTGCAAGTCCCAATATTTGATCGAGTTCGGGGTAAAGCACTCTTTCTGCTTCAGCTCCATCGTGTCGAAAACGCAGCCGTCGGAGTCAATCCCGACGAAAAAGGAGTGCTTCGGCTGAAGGTCGCGTAACGGCTGGGCCGGGTCACTCATGATTTATCCCCTTTTGAGCGGTAGTTTTGCGGAACATAGGCCGGAAGTTTGGAGTCAGCGAAGATCGGCTCGAAGCGGGCGTAACGCTGGAGGCCGTGCTCCAACGGGATGGCGGGCCACTCGGTGCCGATCAAGGGCTGGGCATAGCGCAGGAAATCGTCGGTCACGTCCACCCGGTTGGGCGCAATCCAACTCGCCGGGAAGTGGCGCTCGGAGTTGGCGACCTGTTCCAGCGGCACCTGCGCATAGCGGACCCGGTACGTCTCGCCCGGCTCGCGCAGCGTGGTCGCCATGTAGCCGTTGTCTCCGGCGGCGGCGATTTCGACCGCTTTGTGTCCCACGTGGTAGGCTTCGTCCAGATCGGTGACCGAGGCGTAGATCATGGCGTGACGCTGGCCCGTGCCGGGAATGTCCGTCCGCGCCGCGCCGTGCACCGGCAGCCCGGCGTGATTCAGGTAATTGATGACCGCCTGCCCCACCTGCACTTCGCTCGCGCCGAATTCGGTATGGCCGAAACTGTCCTGCCGCGCGCCGATGTGGCCCACGTCGAAACCCTCGCTGACGACGACGAGCGCCCGCCCGCGCGTCTTGAGCAGGTCGTTGACGGCGTCGGCCAGATCGGGCATCGACAGCCCGGACTCGGTCAGCACGATCAACAGCGGCAGTTCCCGGTGCGGATCGGCCAGCCGGGCCGCCGCCGGGATGAAGCCGATCTTGCGGCCCATCGCTTGCAGCACCAGCACCGGGTCCGCCGGACTCGACCCGGCGTTTTCTTCGTTGCAGTTCTGGATGTGGTGCGCCCAGTAGCGCGCCACGCTGCCGTAACCGGGTGTGTGATCGATCAGCTTGAATTCGGTGTCGCCCACGTCATTATCGATGGTCTTCGGTACCCCCACCGCAATCAGTCCCAGCCCGCGATCCTGGGCCAATTTGGAAACCTTGTGAGCCGTATCCATCGAGTCGTTGCCACCGATGTAGAAGAAATAGCCCACATCGTGCGCCTTCATCACCTCGATCACCCGCTCGAAATCTTCCTGCTGCTTGGCTTTCAGCTTGTAGCGGCAGGTCCCGATCCCCCCGGCGGCGGGCGTCGTGCGCAGCAGGGCGATCTCGTGCGGATTTTGCGCGGAGAGATTGAGTAGTTCTTCCTTGAGAACACCCTCGATCCCGTGCCACCCGGCGTAAATCGTGCCGAACTGTTCCGACGCGGCACGGCAGGCGTCGATCACCCCGCGCAGCGAGTTGTTGATCACCGGGGTCGGCCCGC
>CAYRWY010000115.1:6528-14008 GCA_964427955.1 uncultured Anaerolineaceae bacterium | reverse complement strand
CCCCACCCCCTTCTCCCTCTCCAACTTGCCTGGAGAGGGAGAAGGGGCGTGCTTCTGTCGCCTTCACCCCTCTCCACGTCTTTTGGAGAGGGGCCGGGGGTGAGGTCAATGGCGAAGTACGTAACGTCAGTCAGTAAGTGCCCGTGCGTGCTACCTGCCGGGCCGTTTCAAGGATCGCCCGCAGGCTTTGTTCGAGATCCTGGTCAGTCGTCGCCCAACTGGACACACTCAGGCGCAGCGCCGTATGGCCCTGCCACACCGTCTTTCCCGCCCAGAGCGTGCCCTCGTGTTGGAGCGCGTCGATAACGCGCAGCGTTAGGTCCGCGTCGCCAAAAGAAACTACCACCTGATTGAGGAACACCTCGTTGTGGACCGTGTAACCGGCTTTCCGCAGCCCGTCCGCCAACCGGCGCGCCAGACGACAGTCCCGGTCCACGATCTCGGCCATGCCCTGCCGCCCCAGCGTGCGCAGCGCCGCCCAGACCTCTACCCCCCGCGCGCGGCGGGACAACTCCGGCGTGTAATGCGACGGCTCGCGCTGGTCGCCCGTGATGAGATAGGCGGCACTGGTGGACATCGCGGCCCGCAGATGCTGCGGATGCTGGCAGAAGGCAATGCCGCTGTCGTAAGGCACGTTGAGCCATTTGTGCGCATCCGTCGCGCAGGAATCCGCCAGCGAAATGCCGTCGGCCAGCGGGGCCAGGGACGGCGATACCAGCGCCCACAGCCCGAAAGCGCCATCGACATGCAGCCAGGCGCCCGCGGCCCTGGCCCGTTCCGCGACCGCCCGGATCGGATCGAACGCCCCGCTGTTGACGTTGCCCGCCTGTACGCACACGATGGTGTGATCGTCCAGCGGCGGCAGTTGGTCGGAGATCATCCGGCCCTGGTCATCGACCGGCACGCGGATCACCCGGTCACGCCCCAGGCCGAGCATACTCAAGGCTTTGAGCAGGGTGATGTGCACTTCCTCCCCGACCACGACCTTGATTTCGGGCGCGCCGAATAATCCCTGCGCTTCGACATCCCACCCCTGCCGCTCCAGCAGGGCGTGGCGCGCGGCGGCCAGGGCGGTGAAATTCGCCATCGTAGCGCCGGTGACAAACGCTCCCGCCGTTGTTGCAGGGAAGCCGAACAGGTCCACCAGCCAGCGCAGCGCGACCTCTTCGAGCCGGGCCGCGGTGGGCGATGCCGCCCATAATCCGGCATTCTGGTCCCAGATGGTAGCCAGCCAACTCGCCGCCTGCGTGACCGGCAGCGCCCCGCCGATCACGAAACCAAAATAACGCCCGCCCGTGCTCGCCACGGTGGCCGGGGAACCGAAGGTATCCAGCAGGTGGAGGGTCGCTTCCGCCGCCTGGGTCGCCTCTGGCAGCGGTTCGTCGAACGCCGCCAGGTGGTGGATCGCATCGGGTGATGGGAAAACGGGGCGTTCTTCCAGGCCGGACTGGTACCGGATCGCGCGCTGATAGGCGTCATACAACAAGTCTGCCATGAGAGTTTCCCTATGGTGATGGTCTAGATTCAAGATTGTAGCAGCGCGAAGAACGCGGTCCGAGTCCAACGCAGACCATAGCCGTCTGGCTCTTAGGCAAAGTATTGGAAAAAACCGGGAACCTCGTTATGGTTGGGGCAGTAGTTGGAAACAAGGAGGCGAAACCATGCGGATACACTATGTACAGCATGTGCCATTTGAAGAGTTAGGCTGTATCGCGCCCTGGGCCGCGCAGCGGGGTCACACCCTCTCGGTCACCCGGTTATACGCGGGCGAGGTGCTGCCGGCCTGCGACGCCTTCGACTGGTTGGTCGTGTTGGGCGGGCCGATGGGCATCTACGATGAAGCGCAGTATCCGTGGCTGGCGGGGGAAAAGACCTTCATTCGCGGCGCAGTGGCGGCTCAGAAGACGATCCTGGGCATCTGCCTGGGCGCGCAGTTGGTCGCCGACGTGTTGGGCGGACCCGTCACCCGCAATCCCCAACGCGAGATTGGCTGGTTTCCGCTCAGCCTGACCGCGCCCGCCGCATCCTCGCTGCTGTTCGGCGGGTTACCCGATCCGCTGTGGGCGTTTCACTGGCATGGGGACACCTTCGCACTGCCGCCCCAGTCCACACTGATGGCCAGCAGCGAAGGCTGTGTACACCAGGCGTTTGTGTATGGATCGCGGATCGTCGGCCTGCAATTCCACTGCGAGGTGCAGCCCGAAAATGTCCGGGCGCTGATCGCCCACTGCGGCGACGAACTGGGCGACGGGCCATTCATGCAAACGCCCGCGCAGATATTGGCCGACGACCGCCTGTTCACGCGCGCCAATGCGGCGATGACCGGCCTCCTGGACCGGCTGGCCGCGCAGGCGTAGCTGGCGGGGGAACCAATGAAAACAAAAAAACCAACCCGGAGGCTGGTTTTTTGTTTGATGTGGTGACCCTGAGAGGACTCGAACCTCTAACCAATTGATTAAGAGTCAACTGCTCTGCCAATTGAGCTACAGGGCCAGACGGTAGAAATTTACCACATCTTCTCCGCCTGGTCAACGGTAGCTTTGCGAGTCATCATGGATTTAATCGATACCAGCGGCCACATCGGGCGGATGTCCATGTCCAGATCGTCGCGATACCCCTGGCTGTAGCGGAAGTAGCCCGCCGAGGCGATCATGGCCGCGTTATCGACGCACAGTTTGAGCGGCGGATACGCGACCGGGATCGGGCTGGTCTGCTTCATGCCCTGGCGCAGCGCCTGGTTGGCGCTCACCCCGCCTGCCAACCAGATTTCCGTCGCGCCGTGATCGAGTGCCGCCCGGATCGCTTTTTCGACCAGAATATCGACGACGGCGGTCTGGAAGCTCGCCGCAACGTCCGCGATGTTGACGTCAGGCCGCAGTTGGCCGGGCGTCATGCCTTCGCCTTTGGGGGCGCGCTTGCCTTCGTGTGGCGGCTGGACGGCGCGCAGCACGGCGGTCTTGAGGCCGGAAAAGCTGAAATCGTAGCCTTCACCCCGCAGCGCCCGCGGGAAATCGTAGGCTTTGGGGTTGCCTTCGCGGGCGGTGCGCTCGATCACCGGGCCGCCAGGGTAGGGCAGGTTCAGCAGGCGGGCGACCTTGTCGAACGCCTCCCCGGCAGCATCGTCGATGGTGCTGCCGAGGTGGGTGTACTCGCCATGCCCGGTGATCAGCACGATCTCGCTGTGCCCGCCGGACACGATCAGGCAGATTACGGGAAAGCGGATCGGGGTCTCGCGCTCGGTGAGCCACAGCGAATAGATGTGGCCTTCCAGGTGATTCACGCCCACCAGCGGCAGATCGCGTGCCAGGGCCAGCGCCTTGGCATAGTTCATGCCGACCAGCAGCGATCCGGCCAGCCCCGGCCCGCGTGTGACGGCGATGGCGTCGAGGTCGTCCAGCGTCACGCCCGCGTCGGCCAATCCCTGCCGGGCGATGTGGCCGATGGCTTCGACATGCGCCCGCGACGCGACTTCGGGAAAAACGCCGCCGTACTTGGCGTGCAGGTCCACCTGGGAGGCGACGACGCTCGACCGGATGCGTTCTCCGTCTTCGACGACCGCCGCCGCGGTTTCATCACACGAGCTTTCGATACCGAGAATCAACGTCATGATTTCAACTCAATCACCAGATCATAAGGGCAGTCGGTCAGGCTCTCGACTTCGCCCCGTTCGTTCAAACATACGGTGTCTTCGATGCGGACGCCGTACCCCCGGTCCGGGTAGTACAGGCCCGGCTCGATGGTGAAGACACTGCCGATCTGCAAGCGGTACTTTTCGCCCTGGTTGGGGAAGAACGGTGCCTCGTGCACGCGCAGGCCCAACCCATGCGCCAGGGTGTGGACGTAGCCTTCCATCGTGCCGGGAGTATTGAGCACGGTGGGATGGCCCTGTTCTTCGAAATACCGGCAGACCATTTGCTGGACCGTGCTGGTGACGATCCCGGGCTGGCACATCGCTGCCGAGCGGCGGTAGGCTTCCATCACGACGTCGTACACGGCCTGGACTTCCGGCGGCGCAAACCCGACGCACCAGGTGCGGGTCATGTCGTGGTAGTAGCCGCCCGGCTCGCGCGGGAACAGGTCGAAAATGATCGTCTGTCCCAGCCGGATCGGATCGCCATCTTCGCCCTTGCTGTGCGGCACCCCGGCGTCGCGCCCCTGCGCGAAGATCATCTGATCCGGGTCTTCCAGGTCGCGCTCGAACAACTGGCCGCGCACGTAGCGTTTGACCGCGCCAATCGTCAGCGGCGTTCCATCGGCCTGGATCACGATCCCATCCTTGGCGCGGTGTGTCCCGATCCATTCGCGGGCGGCGCGCATGGCGGCGCTGGACCGCTGGCCCACGTCGCGCAGCGTCGCCAGTTCCGCCGCGTCCTTCGTTTCGCACGCCTGATCGAACAGGTTGCCGCGCACCTCGTCCGGGACCAGCTCGACCACGTCTTTCAGTTCGTTGGCCAGGATCAGAATCTGGTTGTAGACGTCGTTGACGTCGGCCACGCCGTACAGGCTGATCCTGCCCCGAATGCCCAACCGCTCGAAAATGCGCCGGTACCACGCCGGGCGGGCGGCCAGGGCGTTGCTTTGGTGCTGGCGCAGCAGCTCGGCGTAGCCAAAATCGTTATAGGTGTAGACGGTCAGTCCGCTTTTGGCCGCTTCGTCGCGCTCCATTTCGTTGGCGATCAAGACCGGCGGTTCGCCGCATTTTTTGACGACCATGCCCGTGAAATGCGCGCCGTTGCTCAGGTACGCCCGGTAGGTGTCCGGCGTTTCGGTGATCAGCGTCAGCAGCGCGTTGATCCCGCGCTCGGCCATCAAACGATCCAGGTCAGTTTTCATCGTTCAAAGTCCTTTTCAGATAAAGTCAAAAGTGCTCAAAGAAGAATCAACTTCCTGACTGATCCAGTTCGCGCACGCGGAGAAAGACTTCGATCACCGTCAGGCTGATCGCCAGGAAGATCGCGATCACGGGGTTGAGCACGCGCGGAATCTGGAGCCAGGCGCAGGCCGCGACGAACAGTCCCACCCAGACGCTCTGCCGCAGGATCACGCCGCCGGACGGCAGGGCATCCTGGCGCGAGAAGCGCATGTTCAGGAAACGCACGAACGGCAGCACCGTTCCGGTCACGGCCAGGTAGAGGAACACGAAAAACAGCCAGCGCGGAAAGGCCGTGGGCAGGGTAGTGGTGATCAACAGCCACAGTCCGCCCCAGCCCACGAGGGCCATGAGGATCGCGGCCATCACGATCCCGTTGTGGGTGGGCGGCGTCGCTGTCGGTTCCTGGTTGAAATCGCTCATGGCGCAAATTATAGCCCCTGACTGGGCGACCACCAAGAGTCGCGCCGAGTTGCTTATAATCTCATGGTATAATGGGCCGTCTGGAAATGGGCGTAAAGTCTGGATAGTGCAATGGCTGTTTTAAGTACCAACGACCTCGCCAAGTCCTTTGGCGCAACTGACATCTTCGACGGCATTTCGGTCGAGATTCCCCACGGCGCGAAGATCGCGCTGGTGGGATCGAACGGCATCGGCAAGACCACCCTGCTGGAAGTGCTGCTCAAGCGGCAGGAGCCGTCTGCCGGGACCGTCACCTACATGAAGGGGCTGTCGATTGGCTATCTGCCCCAGCGTCCGCAGTTGACGGCGAATCGCACGCTGTGGGACGAGATGATGACGGCATTCACTGCCCTGCGCGAGCGCGAAGTGAAGTTGGTCGCCCTGGCCGAGTCGATGAGCGATTCCAGCCGCGCCGATCTGGACGAGATCATGGAGCGCTACGCGAAGGAAGAGCACCAGTTCGACCTGGACGGCGGCTACAGCTACGAAACGCGCACCCGGCAGGTGCTGCAAGGGCTGGGTTTCGTGCAGGATCAGTATAAAACGCTGCTTCAGCATTTGTCGGGCGGGCAGCAAACCCGCGCGCTGCTGGCCCGGCTGTTGCTCGAATCGCCCGAACTGCTGATCCTGGACGAGCCGACCAACCACCTGGACATCAACGCCGTCGAGTGGTTGGAAAGCTTCCTGAAAACGTGGCCGGGCGCGCTGCTGGTCGTCAGCCATGATCGCTACTTTATGGACAACGTCGTGACGACGATCTGGGAGATGGAGTGGGGCCAGATCGAAGTCTACCGGGGCAATTACAGCCATTATCTGTTGCAGCGCGAAGACCGCCGCGAGCGCTTGATCCGGGAATACGAAGCCCAGCAGGAATTCATCGCCAAGGAAGAGGACTACATCCGCCGCAACATCGCCGGGCAGAATACCGCCCAGGCCAAAGGCCGCCTGCGCCGCCTGGAACGGCTGAAGCGCGACCGGCTGGTGTACCGGCCCCGCGACGAGCAGCGCATCCACCTGCGGATCAAGTCCGATCTGCGCAGCGGCGACAAAGTGTTGATGACCTATAACCTGGTGGTGGGCTACGACAAGAACAAGCCGCTGGTCCACGTCCCGGACATCACCCTGTACCGGCGCGAAGTGGCCGCCGTGATCGGCCCGAACGGCGTCGGCAAGACCACGCTGCTCAAGACCCTGCTGCACGAGCTGTCTCCCCTGAGCGGCAGCGCCCGGTTGGGATCGTCGGTGCAGCCCGGCTATTTCGCCCAGGCCCACGAGCGGTTGAACGCGGAAAATTCCGTGTTGGACGAATTTCTGACGGTGCGCAGTATGCCGATCAGCGAAGCGCGGCACTACCTGGCCTCGTTCCTGTTCACCGGGGAGGACGTCTTCCGCCCGGTCAGCACGCTGAGCGGCGGCGAACGGGGACGGCTGGCCCTGGCCAAGCTGGCGCTGGACGGCGCGAATTTCCTGCTGCTGGACGAGCCGACCAACCACCTGGACATCCCCAGCCAGGAGATCCTGCAAGACGTCCTGTCCGGCTATGATGGGACGATTCTGCTGGTCAGTCATGACCGCTACCTGATCAACGTCCTGGCGACCCAGATCTGGGACGTTCAGCCCGGCCAGATGACCGTCTTCGAGGGGACGTACCAGGAGTATCTCCAGGCGCGTGAAGCCGGGCGCGAGGTCCCAATCCCCGCGCGGCCCGAACCGAAGCCGGTCCCGACCAAGCGCCCGAATGGGAAGCCGAAGCTCTCGGAGTACGAGCGCAAGCGCCGCCTGGCCCAGATCGAGCAGCAGATTCACGCGCTCGAAATCCGCCTGGTCGAGCTGTCCGGCGAACTGGGCGAAGCCAGTAAAGCGGGGGCGGTGGATCGCGTGCGGGTGCTGGGAGAGAGTTATACGCTGACGGAATCGGAACTCGACCACGCTTTGCAAGAATGGGAAACCCTGCTTTAATGGGCAGGACAAACGCCGCTTGCCCATAATCCACGCTCAAGATACAATGAGCAGAGATTATTATGGTCGAGTTATTATCTGGAGGGAGTGCCGTGGGTCGTTGGAAGGACAAATACGTGATCGGCCTCACGGGGAATATTGCTATGGGCAAAAGCCTGGTGCGCCGGATGTTGGAGCACCTGGGTGCCT
>CAYRWY010000115.1:4791-6428 GCA_964427955.1 uncultured Anaerolineaceae bacterium | reverse complement strand
AATATTGCTATGGGCAAAAGCCTGGTGCGCCGGATGTTGGAGCACCTGGGTGCCTATACCATTGACGCCGATGGGCTGGCGCATCAAGCTATGGCCCCCGGTGCACCCGCCTATAAACCTGTTATCGTCACCTTTGGCCAATGGATTCTGGATTCGGAAAAGCGTATCGACCGCACCAAGCTGGGGGCGGTCGCCTTTTCGCATCCGGAGGCGCTGGCCCGCCTGGAAGCCATGACTCATCCCGTGATCGGGCAGGCGATTGACACCCTGATCCAGCGTTCGCAGCACAAAGTGATCGTCGTCGAGGCGATCAAGTTGTTCGAGGGTGCATTAGCTGGTCAGTTCGACGCGATCTGGGTCGTGGATTGCACCGAAGAGAAGCAGTTGGAGCGCCTGGCGCGGCGAGGACTGAATCGCTTCGAAGCGATCAAGCGCATCCGCACCCAGAATCCGCAGACCGACAAGCTGGCCCATGCCAACGTCGTGATCTCGAACAACGGCACGCCCGAAGAAACCTGGGCGCAGGTGCGGACGGCCTGGTCTCAGATCAAGGGCGCGGCGGAAGAAGAAGAACGGCAGGCCGCCCCGCAGCACGTGCAGGTGGCGCCAGCGATGGCCCAACAGCCCGCGGCTGCGGGCAAGCTCACGATCACGTCCCTGGACATCATCCGGGGAATGCCGAAGAATGCCGATCAGATCGCGCAGTTGATCCGCCAGCGCACCGGCAAAGCCCTCACCCGCCAGGACGTGCTGATGGCTTTCGGGCAGAAGTCGTACATGCTGGCGATGGCCAACGGCGAGGCGGTCGGGCTGGTCGGATTCCTGGTCGAGAATCTCGTCACCCGGGTGGATGAACTGCTGGTCATCGAGCGCGCGCCGGTCCAGCCGGTGGCCGCGGCCCTGGTCCAGGCCGTCGAGCGCGCTTCCCGCGAGCTGCAAAGCGAGGTCGGCTACATCTTCGTCCCTGAAAAAGACCCGCAGGGGATGGCCCAGGTGCTCACCCAGGAAGGCTACGAGTCCCAACAGCTTGAAGAGATCAAGGTCCCGGCCTGGCGCGAGGCAGCACGTGAAGCCCGTCCGGACGGGTCGATCATCTTTGCGAAAAAACTGCGGGCTGAGCGCGTGCTCAAACCGCTCTAAACAGAGTCTGTCGAGGTCCTATGGTAGAACGTCTAAAACAGCAGCCGGGCATCGGCGCGCTGATCCAGTTGATTGAAGCCTGGCCGCGTCTCACGGCCTGGATTGTGCTTTCCCTGGGAACGATCCTCCTCCTGGTGTACGAAGCTCGCGACGTGGGGCTGACGGCGGGTAACTGGATCGCGCTGATCGTGGCGACGATTGTCGTGGCCGGGCTGTGCATCTGGATTATCAGTTGGGATGACGAGGAACCGGACGCCGCTGCTCCTAAACCCGACGCGGGTGCTGCCGACGATAAGAGCAACTGAGTTTGATTCTGCATTCGAGGAAGTGATAAGCCCGCGCGATTCAATCGAGATAGCCGGGCTTTTTCTTTAGGAGAGGAGTCAACATATGGAACTCAGCGTGGTCAAGATCGAGAAGCCGGACGCGATCAACTTCATTCTCGGTCAGAGTCACTTCATCAAGACGGTGGAGGATATTCACGAGGCGCTGGTCAA
>CAYRWY010000115.1:0-4691 GCA_964427955.1 uncultured Anaerolineaceae bacterium | reverse complement strand
CGGGATCGTTTTCTGGCGGAGTTCGGCCAGTTTATCGCTCAGGAGAGCGTCGCCGCCGACATGCGCGGCGTGCCGGAGATGGCGAAGCTGGTCCAGCAGCGGTTCATCCAATTGGGCGCCGAGGCGACCATCTATCCCACGCCCGGATCGCCGCTGGTATATGCCGAGATCGGCCCCAAAGACGCCGCCCGCACGCTGTTGATCTACAACCATTACGACGTCCAGCCGGAAGACCCTATCGAACTCTGGAACACCAAGCCGTTCGAGATGACCATCCAGGACGGCGTGATCTACGGGCGCGGCACGTCGGACGATAAGGGCGAACTGCTCTCGCGCATCCAGGCAGTGGAAGCCTGGCTCAAGACCCAGGGCGAACTGCCGATCCGGATCAAATGGGTCGTTGAAGGCGAAGAAGAAACCGGCAGCGTCAACCTCGAAGCCTGGGTGCGGGAACATGCCGCCCTGCTTCAGGCCGATGGCGTGCTGTGGGAAGGCGCGGGCTACGACGAAGCGGGCCGGATGACCTTTGGCCTGGGCGGCAAGGGCCTGGCCTATTTCGAGCTGCACTGCCAGGGGCCGAGTCACGATCTGCACTCGTCGCTGGCCCCGATGGTGGTCAATCCGGCCTGGCGGCTGGTCTGGGCGCTCAGCACGCTCAAGGACTGGGATGATAACATCACGCTCGATGGCTACCTGGAACATCTCGCGCCGGTGAGCGACGAGAACCTGGCCCGCATCGACGCGATCCCGATGGAATTCGAGGCGATGCGCGAGCGGTGGGGGATCACGGGCTGGCTCAAGGGGTTGGACGATCACGGCGCGCGCCGCCGCTATCTGATCGAGCCGACTATCACCATCTGCGGCATACATTCGGGGTACGGCGGTGACGGCTCCAAGACGGTGCTGCCCGCCGAGGCGTCCGCCAAGCTGGACTTCCGGCTGGTCGCGGGCTTGACCTCCGAACTGGCCGAGCGGCTGCTGCGCGCGCACCTGGACCGGCGCGGTTTCACCGACATCACGATCAAGAACCTGGGCGGGGAAGAATTCGCCGCTTCGCAGCCCGGCAGCCTGGTCGAGCGCGCCGCCGTGGCCGCCTGCCAGGACACCTGGCACAAGCAGCCGGTCATGTTCCCCTGGTTCGCGGGCAGCGGGCCGATGTACCCGTTTGCCGAAGTGCTGGGCCTGCCGCTGATCTTTGCCGGGGCGACGTGGCATCCCGACATTCGCGCCCACTCGCCCAACGAGAACATTTTCGTGAAAGACTATTTCGAGTCGATGCGCTATACGGCGGCCCTGGTGGACCGTCTGGCGACCCTGGAAGCGTAATCCCCGGAGATTTGCTACACTCTGGGTATCATTAACCAACCCATGCGAGGATACTGTTATGGCTAAGCAATATGATGCACCGCCCGCGATGCAGATCGATCCCAAGAAACACTACACGGCCACCTTCAAGACCGATCAGGGCGATATCGTCATCGAGTTGTTTGCGGACAAAGCGCCGGTCACCGTCAATAACTTCGTCTTCCTGGCGCGTGACGGTTTTTATAATGGCACGATGTTCCATCGCGTCATCCAGGACTTCATGGCCCAGGGCGGTGATCCGACCGGCACCGGGCGCGGCGGCCCCGGCTATCGCTTCAACGACGAAGCGGGCGCGCTGGCCCTCAAACATGACGGCCCCGGCGTGCTGAGCATGGCCAACGCGGGACCGAATACCAACGGCAGCCAGTTCTTCATCACGCACGTGGCCACGCCGCACCTGAACGGCAAGCACGCCGTCTTTGGCAAGGTCAAGGATCAGGCCAGCCTGGCCGTGTTGATGAAGATCCGCTTGCGCGATCCCATGCGCGACTCCAAGCCCGGCGACGCCCTGCGCGAGGTCGTCATCACCGAAGCCTGATGCGCTTCGACATGAGCCAGCCCACACGCTCTCCGTCCTGCGGCGGGGAGCGTGTTTTATTTTCGGGATGGCTGGGCTAAATGACCATTGCCCTCCGGTCGGCAAACCGCTATGATCTGAATTATGGACGAAAATTCACAGGCTGTAGTGAAGAAAACCGGGCCAGATCGGAAGACCTGGTATGTCGTGGCTTACGCCGCCGATATGGTGGTGGCCGAAATTCCTGCTGGACTGCTGCGGACGGCGGGGATCCCCGTCTTTCTGTTCCGCGAGGCGGCGGCGAGTTCCGCGATTCCGCTGACCGTCGGCATGTTGGCCGGGGTGGAGATAGCCGTCCCGGAGCAGTATTACGAAGAGGCCGTGGCCCTGCTCGACGAGGACGAAGACGATGGCCTGCTCGAACTGCCGCCTGCCGAGATCATCTTTCCGGACGAAGAAGAGTAAATGGACAGCCGCGCTCATACGGTTGAACCAGCGCATCACCCCCGCTCCACCTCCGACGTCCCAGTAGCGCTGACCACTCCTCCCAGGTTCCAGGCCTGGGCGCAGCGGTGGCCGCTGCTGCTGGCGCCGGCGTTTGGCGTGGGATTGATCCTGGCCTGGGAAGTGCTCGCCCGGTCCGGGGTGTATGCGTCTTTCCTGGTCCCGACGCCGGACAGCGTCGCCCGGCGGTGGTGGGAGCTGGCGTCCGATGGGTCGCTGCTGCGCCATTCCGCCGTGACCCTGCGCGAGGTGCTCACCGGGCTGCTGATCGGCGTGCTGGCGGCGTTCTGGCTGGGGTACTGGATCGCCAAGAATCGTATCGTCGCCTACACCCTGACGCCCTATCTCGTGGCGCTGCAAGCGGTCCCCATCGTTGCCATCGCCCCGCTGCTGATCATCTGGTTCGGGGCCGGGATCGCCAGCAAAGTGATCATCTGCGCGCTGATCGTCTTTTTCCCGATGCTGGTCAATACCGTGATCGGGATGCGCACTATTCCCCCTGAACTGCGCGATCTGATGCAGTCGTTGGAAGCCACGCCCTTCCAGACTTTCTATCACCTGGAACTGCCCGCTGCGATGCCGGTGGTGATCGGCGGGCTGAAAGTCAGCGCGACCCTGTCGGTGATCGGCGCACTCGTCGGCGAGTTCGTCAGCGCCAGCGCCGGGTTGGGGTATCTGATCAACCTGGGACGGGGCACGTACGATACTCCGCTGGTGATCGCCGCCGTGTTCACGCTCACCGCGCTGGCCCTGGCGCTGTACGGCCTGGCGTCCTGGCTGGAAAGCGTGCTGTTGGACTGGCGCAGCGTCCAGCAGAATTAGCACCCCGCTGCCCACACTCGCTAAACTCTCCCGCGCCAACTGGAGGTCCTAAAGTCATGCAATCTCGAAAATCTTCGACCCGCAATCGCCCGCTGCTATTCGCCCTGATGGCGGTGGTCGTACTGGCGGCCCTGGTCGCCGCCTACGCCCTTTCGTCGGGAGATCAGAAGTCTAACGGCAAAACTCAAGTGACGCTGTTCATGGGCTACGTCCCCAGCGTGCAGTTTGCCCCGGTCTACGTCGCCGCCGAGCGGGGTTATTTCGCCGCCGAAGGGATCGACATCCACTTCGAGAACAGCTTCAACGAGGCGGACGGCGTCGAGCGGATCGCCAACAACGATTTACAGTTTGGTCTGATCAGCGGGGACCAGGTGGTCCTGGCCCGTGCCCAAGACCGCCCGATCGTCTACGTGTTCGAGTGGTACCACAATTTCCCGGTCGGGATTGTCTCCCCTGTGGACAACGACATCACCCAACCCGCCGATCTGCGCGACCGGGTGGTCGGCGTGCCCGGACCGTATGGCGCGAGCTATATCGGGCTGCGGGCGCTGCTTGAGGCGGGCGGGCTGACCGAGTCCGATCTGGGCGATTTGGTGTCGATTGGCTTCACCGCCCCGGAAAACATCTGCGCAGACAAGGTCGAGGCCGCCGTCGTGTACATCGTGAACGAGCCGCTGACGATTGAGCAGCAGTGTACCCCGGTCAACGTGATCAAGGTGTCCGATTACGCGACGCTCGTCTCGAACGGGATCGTCACGAATGAACAGACCATTCGCAGCCACCCGGAACTGGTGCGCGGCATGGTGCGCGCCATCTATCATGGGCTGACGGATGCGCTGGCCGATCCGGATGCGGCTTTCGAGATCAGCGTCAAAAACTACATCAAGGACCTCCCCCAGGACCAGTACGCCACCCAGCGCCAGGTGCTCGCCAATTCGATGGAGCTGTGGCGCTCGGATCAGCTCGGCCAGACCAATCCCGCCGCCTGGGAAGCGACTCAGGACATCCTGATCCAGTCGGGACTGTTGGAAAAGCCGCTGGACGACCTGTCCGCCTGTTATAACATGGACTTTTTGCCCAAGCCGTAGGTGACGTGTGTCCGATCAGACCTTGTTAGCGGCTGAGGGAATCAGCCATGCGTATACTGCCGGGGCGGTCCAGGCCCTGGACAATATCACCCTCCGGCTGCCGCGCGAGTCGTTCGTCTGCCTGGTTGGGCCGAGCGGCTGCGGCAAAAGCACGCTGCTGCGCATCCTGTCCGGGCTGCTGGCTCCGACCGCCGGGCGTGTGCTGCTGGACTCACAGCCAATCACGCGGGCGCAGCGCCGGATCGGGATCGTGTTTCAACAGGCCAACCTGATGCCCTGGCGGACAGTATATGCTAACCTCGCGCTCCCGCTCGAACTGGAAGACGTTCCCCCGGCGGAACGCGAACAGCGCACGCAGTCGATGCTGGAACTGATCGGGCTGGAAGGGTTTGCCG
>CAYRWY010000114.1:7114-14048 GCA_964427955.1 uncultured Anaerolineaceae bacterium | reverse complement strand
CCGAACTGCTCGCTCGAAAACAGCAGTTGGCGGCCATCCGGCCCCCAGGCGGGCGACGTATCGCGGCCCAACTCGGTCGTGATCTGCTCCGGCTCGCTGCCGTCGGCGTTCATGATCCAGATCGTCGGGATGCCATTGCTGCGCGTCGAGACGAACGCGATCTTGAACCCGTCCGGGCTGAAGACCGGGGCGAAGTTCATCCCTTCGGAGTTGGTCAACTGGAGCGCGCCGGGCTGATTCAGGCGTTGGATGTAGAGCTGGTAGCTCCCGGTCGCATCCGAGGCGAACACCACGGTCTGCCCATCCGGCGAGCAGGAGGGTTCGCGCTCGTTGGCGCCGCTGGCGATCAGGCGGTGCTCGACGCCGTTGAGCGTCATCAGGTAAATGTCGTCACTGCCGTTGCGATTGGTGTAGTAGATCACCTGGAATGGCTCCGCCGGGCCGGGCGGGGTGAGCGTCGGGGCCAGCGTGGGCGTCACCTGGGCGAACGCAGTCTGCGTCGCCCCGATGACCGCCTCTGCCGTCTGGGTGAAGGGCATCACCGCCGCCAGCGCCGCCTCGGTCTGCGCGATCTCGGTGGCCTGCACCTGTTCCGGCAGCAGCACGGTCGGAGTCGGCGAGGGCGAGGGCGTCTCGCTGGGCGCAGGGGTGAGGGTATCGGTCGGGACCAGGGTCGCCGTCGGGCGATCCGTCGGCGGCAGGCCGGGGGTCGCCGTGGCGGGAGTCCCGGCCCGCTCCCGGGCCGCCTGAGTCGCCAGGTCGTCCAGGCTGGTGATCAGCGTCGGAGGCGGCGGACTCTCTTTGTTCGAACCGCCGCAGGCCGTCAGCCCCAGCGCCAATACTGCCGCGATCAGGATCAGAAGCCGGTTAGGAGTCATGAAGTGGATCAGCGCCTCTCTACACACCCTGCCAGACGATGGCAGTCCGTGTTCATTGTAGAATAGCGCACCGGGTTTGACCAGTCGAGGGACATTCACGGTGTTGTTGGCGAATTCAATTCGTCGCGGTGCCTGCTGTAGGGGCAAGAAAATAAGACGGAGATACACGATTCCGGCCTCACCCCCCAGCCCCCTCTCCAACCCAGTTGGCGAGGGGGAGGCAGCGGGCGTGCAAGTCCCCTCTCTGGCTGGGCCGGAGAGGGGATTTAGGGGTGAGGCCGGTACTCGTATTCAATGGTTAAACGCCATCAATACGCCCCTACCGAATGTCGTGCATCCTACCCTTCGCCCGCCGTCAAACCCATTTCTGGCAGGTCGGGCAGCAGCGGCGCATACAGCCAGGCGTCGAACAACGCGCCGAGCGATTGTCCGCTGACCTCTTCGGCGACGGCGACAAAATCCGCGGTGGACGCATTGCCGTACTGGTAGCGAGCATAGTAGGTCTTCAGGATCGCGAAGAACGCCTCATCGCCCACCGCCAGGCGCAGCGCGTGCAGCGTCAGCGCGCCGCGCAGATAGACACCGTCGTTGAACAGGTCGTTGACCGGAGGATCGCCCGGCGGCACCAATTCCGTCTGAGGCACCGGGATACCCGCCGTGGCCAGATCGTCGATTGACACGTCGAGAATGCCCAGCAGTTGGCGGATTTCGGCGACATCCAGCGCGGTGGACTCGAAGGGCAGCCCCTCGACCAGGGCGATCAACTGCGGGGTGTCGAGGTTTTCCGTGGGAAGTTGGGCCAGATAAGCGTCCAGTTCATCCTGCGGCAGCGTGTCCGACAGCAGCACGCGCACGATCTGGGCGACTTCTTCCGGCGCATACGTCTGGTCGGCCAGGGTGATGTGCTGCATGATCGCGACGACGAGGTCTTTCGTCAAGGTCTGCGAGAACTGGTTCTGATCGTCCTGGAGGTAGTCGTAGTACCGCCGGACGATGTTGTCGAGCGTTTCCGCGCCCAGGGTGTGCTCGAACCACAGCCACGACGCATAGGTCGCAAAGCCCTCGTTCAGCCAGACATCCTGCCAGCGGGCCGGAGAGACGCTGTCACCAAACCACTGGTGCGACAGCTCGTGCGCGACGGTTGCTTCCAATTC
Organism: uncultured Anaerolineaceae bacterium; assembly: GCA_964427955.1. Classification (GTDB taxonomy): domain Bacteria; phylum Chloroflexota; class Anaerolineae; order Aggregatilineales; family Aggregatilineaceae; genus JACRBK01. The sequence continues at coordinate 12,016 of CAYRWY010000114.1, read as the reverse complement.
CCCGGTGCCGCTGATCCAGCTCCGCGAGAACAGCGTGAGCGACTGCGTTTCGAGCGCGAAAGGAAAGTCGGCGCCAGCCACGACCGCGCCGTAAGCGTCGAATGGATACGGGCCGATGAGGTCCTCGAAGAAGGCGATCATCTCCGGAACCTGGGCAAAATCCGTCGCGGCGAGGACCGCCACGTCGCGCGGGAAATAGTTGCGGATCGGCAGACCGCCCGGCCCTTCCGCCGTTTGCAGTTCGAACTGGTCAATATCCACCGTCGCCAGGTAGCTCGCCATCGGCTGGCGCATCTCCCAGACGTAGGTGATCGTGTCGCCGTGGTCGAGCGTGTCTTCCAGCACGCCGTTCGCCGCGACGACGTATGGCTCTGGCACGGTGATGCGGAAGGTATAGGTCGCCTTGTCCAGCGGGTGATCGTTGACCGGATACCACCCCGCCGCGCCCACCGGTTCGCTGGCCACGAAAATCCCGCTGCCGTAGTTATACCACCCCAGCAGCAGCGGAATGCCGCTCATGTCGATGCCGTGCGGCGTGCCACTGTAGGTGACGGCCACCGTGAACGCCTCGCCCGAAACCAGCGCGGGGTCCAGGGGACCAATCGTCAGCTCGCCTTCGCGGCGGTCGTAGCTCACCGGCTGGCCGTTCAGCACAATCGCGCTGATCTCGAAGCCGCTGAAGTCGAGGTTGAAGGCGCTCAAGTCCTCGGTGGCCTGGGCGTCCAGCGTCACCGTGCCGGACAGCGTGTTGTGCTCGACACTCGCGGCCAGGTCGAGCGTATAGTGCAGCGCGTCGTAGCCGCCGTTGCCCATCGTCGGAAAATAGGGATCGCCCAGGCCATCCGATCCGGCCTGGCCCGGCCCCTGGGCGTGCACGGCCCCCACCGCCAGCGCGACGAAGAGAAGCAAGAGACCGATTTTCCGCAGCATCGCAGCTCCTTTTTTCCAGGACTCTCGTTACCCGTTATACGCGCTGATCAGTCCTCATCGTCCAGGCTGTCCGGCTTCTTTTTCTTCTTGCGCTGCCACTCGACCGGATCTTCCAGCGTGCGCCGGGCGGCTTCCGCCAACGCCTGGGCCAGGGCTTCATGCCGGTCCAGCGCGAAGGCCAGCGGCTCGCCGGACACTTCGAAGCGGATCAGTCCGGCAGCGCCCGGCTGATCGAGGCGCTTGATCGCCGCCACACGCTGCACCTGGTCCAGCGGAATCTGGCGCCGGACGGTCGGCCCCTCCAGGATCAGCAGCGCCGCGGGCATCAGGTACAGGTCCACCGGTGCGCCCAACGTCCAGGCCCCCTGTAGATCCTGCGTGGCCGACCGGGCCGCCGTGGGACCGTAGTGCACATACGGACGGCGGCGGCGGTACGCGGTGACGTGTTCGGGCGGGACCACTTCTTTCAGGGTACGGACCAGGAGCTGCATGTAAGATTTCGGCAGCGTCAGGCGGAGCAGGAACCAGTGCTCGCCCTGCTCGACGTGCAGCCAGATCTCATTCTGTCCATAGGAGTATTTCTTTGGACGCCCAAACCAGCGCAGCCCCTCCAACGGGAACACTACGGGCGGCGCGTCCTGCTGATCGACCGGGTACAGCGCGATCTGCAAAGGCGTGAGGGCGATCACCAGCGGGCGCAGCCGGGTGCGACCGGCGTTGATCTCGACGACTTGCAGGCGTGAGGACGAGGTATAAATCGACACCGGGACCGGGTCCAGCGTTTCGAGATGGCGGAGCACCACCCGCGAGTTTCGAGCGCGGCGGGTGTCGCGCGCGCTGACGATCACCCCGCCGATCACCAGCCCGACCACAATGCCCACGATCACCAGGGCCATGCTGTCCCCTCCTAGTCTTCAGCCGGCGCCACAACCGGCATCGCTGCTACCGGTTTCGGCTTCGACCGGCGCCAATTCACAACCACGATCCCGGCCAGGATCAGCGCCGCCCCGACGACGATCTTCCAATCCACCACCTCGTCCAGAAACAGCGCGCCCAGCGTCACCCCGACTGGCGGCATGACGTAGGTCACCAGCGTGGTCCGGGTCGCGCCCCACACCGCGATCAGGCGAAAGAACATGAAATAGGCCAGCACGGTATTGAGCAGGCCCAGCGTGAGCACGGCCAACAGCGCGTCGAGGTGGACGTGATCGGCGCCGGGCCAGGGCGAAGCGATCAAGACGACCAGGGTCATCGGAATTGCCCCGGCGACCAGGGAGGTGCCCGCAATGGTGAACGACTCCACGCCGCGCAGGTAGCGCCGCAGCACGATGGCATTGAAGGCGTAGCTCACCGACGCGATCAGCATCGTGATCTGCCCGATCACCGGGTTCGAGCTGCTGCCGTCCAGATCGCGGCTGGCCAACAGCGCCACCCCACCGAAGCCCAGGATCAACCCGGCAGCTTTCTGCGGCGTGATCCGCTCGTCCGCCAGCGTGAAGTGCGCCAGCAGCAGCGTGAACAGCGGCACGGTGGCATTCAACACCGTCGCCAGGCCGCTGTCGATGCGCTGCTCGCTCCAGGTGATCAACGTCCACGGGATGGCGGTATTCAGCAGGCCGACGGCCACCAGTGCCAGGCGTTCGCGGCGTCCCGGCGGCCAGCCGCGCCCCGTCAGGCGCATGAACACGACCATGAACACCGCCGCGATGCTCACCCGTCCCCACACCAGCGGCAGCGGTCCCAGGTCCTCGACGCCCACCTTGATCAGCAGAAACGACGATCCCCAGATCGTGCCCAGTATCCAGAACATCAGCCAGTTTTTCATCATACCCCGCCTGATAAAAAGAACGCTCTGCCAGGGGGCAGAGCGCCGTCCAACGTGCTCATGTCCATGCGGCTATTGGGACGAGGCGGCCTCGACCACAATATCGGGGAAAAACTGGTGCACCGTCCCGGCAATCCAGCCGTGCAGCGTGTTGAGCGACAGCGGGCAGCCTTCGCACGCGCCCCCCAACTCGACGCGCGCCACTTTGCCGTCGAACGACACCAGCTTGCACGACCCCCGATGATAATACTCGATGTACGACGACAGATTCTCGATCAGGTTCCTCAGACGCTCCTCGACCGGCGCTTCCGAGTTATCCTCGCTCGAAAGATTTTGTGACATCCAACATTCTCCTCAGCGATTCATTCCTGGACTGATCTTAGCAAGACCTGTCGTGTCGCACAATAGTGCTAGGCTGGCCAATCGCCGGGCGCATAGCCGATCCCCAGCGCGCCGGGGCCAACGTGCACACCCAAAACCGGCGCGGTCGGGACCATATCCAGGAAGACGCAGTCGAACGTCTGGGCCAGCCGCGCATTCAACTGCTGCGCCAGCCGGGGATCGTTGCCGTAGAGCGAGATCGCGCGCACCTTGCTGCCCGCGCCAATCTTCTCGGTCATGTGATCGACGAACGCGTCGATGGCTTTGGCCAGGTTGCGCACCCGCCCGGCGGGGATGTAGGTCCCGGCTTTTTCGCCGGTTTTAGCCACGGTGATCACCGGCTTGATGCTCAATATTTGTCCGATCTGGTAGCGCACCGAGCCGATCCGCCCGCCTTTGTAGAGGTAGGAGAGATCGTCCACGCAGAACAACATATCGCCCTTGTGATAGTCGGCCCGCATCAGTTCGATGATCTGCGGGATTTCGTAGCCCGCCTGGGCGGCGCGCGCCGCCGTGACGACCTGAATCCCTTCCGCCGAGGTCAGCGTGCCGGTATCGACCACCGTGACCGATAGATCAGGCAGTTCTTTCGCCGCCAGCCGCGCCACATTGGCCGTCCCGCTCAGTCCCTCGCTGAGATGGATGGAGAGGATCGGTGTGCCCGGCTGCGCCAGGCGGCGATAGGCTTCCTTGAAATCGGTGACGGTGGGCTGCGAAGTCGTCGGGTGAACATCACCGCGCATCAGGCGGGTATAAAACTGAGCGGGGGTCATATCGACGCCGCTCCGGTAACTCTCATCCCCAAAAAGTATCTTGAGCGGTACGACATGGATGTTGTACTGCTCGATCACCGCCGGGGGCAGATCACACGCAGCGTCCGTTACGATCACAGGTTGCACGGTCATGAAAGGGCCTCCTCCAGAAGCAACAAAAAAAGGCCCGATCCTGAAACCACTGATGGGCCTGAATCAATGACTATAACACTCAGACAGCCGGTGCGACACGCGCCAGGGGGAAAAATGGGTTAAGGCTGCCCGCACTTGTCGAGCATCTCGGCCTCGTTGGCGACCAGCGTGATCCGGTCGGTCAACCCCACCATGCTGAACAGCTTGCGATAGTGCGCCGACAGGCCGTAGGCGTAGACCGTCCGCCCTGATTGCACCGCATCTTCCACCAGGCTGATCACCAGCCCGACGCCTGCACTGTTCAGGTAGTCGCTGGCCTCGAAGTTGAACCCTACCGTCTTCACTTTGGAGCGGGCCAGCGTGTTGTACGCATTATAGGCGGTTTCGCGCGTCTGGGCCGTGACATCGCGCGGAAAGTCCATGAATCCAATCGTTCCGTTCAGACGATGGACAACCTCTTTACCCATTCTCATCCTCAGCTTTCTGGCAACAGGGGTGCAGGCTGAATGGCGCTCGGCTTGACTTCCGCGGGTTGGATGGCGCTCGGCCTGGCCTCCGCCAGTTGGACGGCGCTTGGCTTAGCCTCGGCGGGCTGGATGGCACTCGGTTTGGTCTCGGCAGGCTGGATGGCGCTCGGTTTCACTTCCGCCGGTTGGACTGCACTCGGCTTCGGCGGTACCGCCTGGATCGCCGATGGCTCCGGCGTGACCGGCTGGATCGCCGATGGATCGGGGTCGCTCTGGCGCGCGAGGTACAACGTCATGCGGACTTCGTTCCCCCCCTCCGGCAGGCGTGTGATCTCCATCTCGTCCACCAGCTTTTGAATGAAGTACATCCCCCAGCCGCGCATTTCGCCGCTGC
>CAYRWY010000114.1:1360-7014 GCA_964427955.1 uncultured Anaerolineaceae bacterium | reverse complement strand
TCGTCCACCAGCTTTTGAATGAAGTACATCCCCCAGCCGCGCATTTCGCCGCTGCCGGGCTGCGGCAGGGGATCGGGCATCGGCTGGAGTCCCATATCCGAGACCCGCACTTCCAGCTTGTCCGGCATGATCACCATCTGCACCGAAATCTGGATAGCCCGATCCTGGTTGTTGCCATGCTCGATGGCATTCATACAGGCTTCGGCCACCGCCGTTTTCAGGTCTTCGATGCGGTCCGGCGTAAATTCCATCTGTTCCGCCACCGCCTCGGCGACCCGGCGCGCGATTTTCTCATACCCCAGAATACTTGGCAAATGGAGTTCAATGTTGTCGGTGCTCATAGCGTTTGCCCTCTAACCTTCACAATCACTGAGCTGCGGCGCATCTGCCGGAACCTCGGGCAGCGTCCCCGGCGCTAACGCGGCGGGCGGCGTGGTCGAGGTCGAGCTGGCGCCGGTTTGCAGCGTCCCCGCGGCCAGCGCCCGCCAGATGGCCTCCATCATCGTCTTCGCGTCGGACGGGATGCTGCTGTCCGCCTGGTGGAAGGGGGCGTAACCCACGCCGCAGTCCGCCGTGCTCAAGACGACCACGCCGCCGGTCGCTTGGCCCTCGACCACCGAGGCGATAGCCTGGTAGACGCCATTGTCGATGCGCTTGATCGCGCTGGTCAGGATGTAGTTGGAGCCGGTGACGTCGCCTTCGCGGAAATTGGTGCGCCACTCGTCCTGATCCACGCCGATCACCCACACCCCTTGCTGGGCGGCATACTGGATGCCTGAATAGCCGGTCAGCCCGGCAGCGCCGAAGATGACGTCCGCGCCCTGGCCGATGAAGTCCTGCGCGGTCTGCGTGCCCAACTCGGAATCGCTGAACGAACCGGTGTAGACGATCAACACGTTCGCCTTCGGATTCACGTACTGTGCGCCATTGCGGAAGCCTTCGGCCAGCCGCACCACCGGCGGAATCTCGATCCCGCCGATCACCGCCAGGGTGTTGGATTTGGTCATCATCCCGGCCAACGCCCCCACGACAAAGGCCGCTTCGTCCTCGGCAAATTGCAGGCCGATCAGGTTGGCGGGGATGTCCTTGTCCGCGTAGCTCTGGTCCACGCCGATGAAATACACGCTGGGGTTCTTCTGGGCATACTCGTACGTGATGGTTTCCATCGGATAGCCGACCGTCACGATCACGTTGCGCCCTTCGGCGATCTGCTTGTCAAGCTGAATCCCGTAGTCCTGCTCGTCTTTCGACAGCGCGTAAGTATAATCCAGGTTGAACGCCTGCGCGGCGCGCATGGCCCCCTTGTGCGCACTTTCGCTGAAACCGCCATCCGAGATCGTGCCGCCGACGTTCGTGACCAGTCCCAGGCGCCATTGAGCGTTGACGGGCGGCGTAGGCGTGGTTTTCTCCGACTGCTTATCATCCTTCCCGCAGGCCGACAGCAGCCCGGCCAGCAGGACGATCACGACGATCACGTGCGCGAACTTCGAGTGACGAGACATACTATTCCCCCCTGTTGGATTCTTCAGAGGCCGCCGGGACCTCTGCTGCTTCAGACGATGGCGCGACCCGGCGGGTCTTGCGCGGCAGCGTGACGGATTCGGAATCGCGCACCAGTTCGAGCGAGCGGATCGCCAGGATGGTGACGTCGTCCTGCGGCTCCTCATCGCCCAGGTGCACGCGGACCGCCGCCATGATCCGGTCGATCAACTCCTGCGCGGCGATGTCCTCCGGCAGCGTTTTCAGCAGTTCTTCGAGGCGCTCGAACCCGAACATTTCCCCGGCGGTGTTTTGCGCTTCGACGACGCCGTCCGTCGCCACCAGCAGCAGCGCCCCTGGGGCCAGGGTAATGGTCTTGGACTCGTAGGCCAACCGCTGCGACAATCCCAGGGGATAGCCGCCAACCGGCACGAAGCTCCACTCCTGGCCGTTGCGCACGTAGGGCTGGACCATACCGCCGTTAGCCAGTTCGAGATGGCGCGTAGCCGGATCGAACACGCCGACCAGCAGGGCGCTGTTGACGTGCGTCGATTTCATACGTTCGAGCAGCCGGTGATTGAGCGAGTTCAGGAGATCGGCAGGCCGCGAATTGAGGGCGACTTCGTCACGCAGGGCCGTGGTGATCACCGCCATCAGCATGGCGGCGGGGATGCCTTTGCCGCTCACGTCGCCGACGGCGATCCCAAGCTGGCCGTTGGGCATGGGCAGGTATTGGAAGTAATCGCCGCTCACCTGCCGGGCGGGCAGCGTGTACGCCGCGATCTCCAACTGGTCCACCTGGGGCGCCGCCGAGGGCAGCAGGCTGGTCTGGATGTCGCGCGCGATGCTCAACTCCTGCTCGATCTGCTTGACTTCGACCTCGTGCAGGCGCGCGTTTTGCAGCGCCACGCTGGCCTGATCGGCAAACGCTTCGGCCAGTTCGATTTCTTCGGGGCTGAAGCGCCCGACGGTATGGCTGTTGACGTTGAGCACGCCCACCGTCTTGTCGCGCACGCGCAGCGGAATCCCCATCCACGAGCGGATCGCGCTGGTGGGCATCAGGGTCTTCCAGCGCTCGTCTTGCAGCGTATCTTGAATGACTAGCGGGCGACCGGTCTGGAGCACTTCGTTGGCCGCGTGCGCCTCGTCCGGATCGAATTCCGCGACGTCATGTTCGGCGGCGTCTTCACCGCGGTGCGCCGCCATCGCCAGCTTGTTCCGATCCAGCAGCAGGACCGCCGCGCTGTCGTAAGGCACGATATTGGAGAGTTCGGCCATGATCCGGCGCAGCACGTCTTCCAGGTCCAGCGTAGAGTTCAGCGCGCGGGAGATTTCGAGCAGGGTACGGGCCGTCTGGCGGCGCTGGACTTCCTGCTGGCGGCGCTGGGCCTCGCGGGCCAGGGAGCGCACGACCAGCATCGCCAGCACGGCGACAAAAATGATCGCCCCTGCCGCCTCGGCAAAAATCCGCCGCAGGTCCGATCCGACCCGATCCAGCGCCAGGTTGGTATCGCGGCTGAGAATCACAAACAGGTTGTTGCCTTTGGCGCGGATGGGAGCCATCACCGCCAGCCGTTTTTCGTCGCCCAGCGGGTAGTGCTTCAAAGTAGGCTCGCGGGAACTCGTCACCGACGCCAGGGAGATGCGGTCCAGCAGCGTCGCCAGGGGGATCGAGTCGTTGGCCTGGAAGAGCGTCTGGCCGAGATTGTCGATCACCCACAACTGCCCGCGCTTGTCCAGGTTCACCACGCCCATGATCTGGGTAAACATCTGGTCGAGGTTGATCTCATAGGCCAGCAGGTCGGTCTTGCGCAGATCGTTGAAAATCGGCGTCACCAGCAGGAAGGTGCCTTGCGGCTTGCCGGTATGGGACGCGGGGATCAGTTCGGTATCCAGGGCGACGTAAAAGCCGTCCCGGGTCTGGTCCGTCACGCGTGACGGCAGCGCAAAAGGCAGGCTCCCGCCGTCATCGATCACCGTCTGCAACGCCTCCGGCCAGGCGTAGCGCGGCTGCCCATAATGATCGAAGACCACCACGCTCTCGATCACGCCCGGGCGGTTCGCCGCGTGTTCGGCCATGAGCGCCAGGGCAGCGTCACGGTTGCGACCACTGGTCGCCGAGATCACCGGTTGCAGCGCGAGTCCGGCCACGTCGGAGTTCAGGCTGTCCAGGTACGCTTCCGTCTGCTGCGCCAGCGAACCGACGAGCTGTAGTTCTTGGGAGCCGAATTGATCCGTCACGGTGTCATTGACCAGCCGTGACGACGTCAAAGTAACCATCCCGATCAAGCCAATCAGGATGCCGACAGCAACGAGGGCGATCAGGTTAGTGCTAAGGCCTCTGGACACGGTGTGCCTTTAATCAGACTATGAAGACAACATGAAAAAGCGAGACAGGAACTACACTGTTCGCTTATTATAACATACCCTTCGGGCACCAAAAGTTTTGTTTCTTGAGGTGGCCTCCCCCGGGAAGCAGTGGTCAGGGCACCGGGGTGTAAGTCGGATTCGGAGTGTAGGTCGGCTGCGGGGTGTAGGTCGGCTGCGGCGTCAGCGTCGGCGCGGGCACCGGACCGGAGCCGGTCACCTGGACCGAGCGCACGATGGGCAGCATCACCGTCTCGTCCCACAACCGGAGCGACTGGCTTCCAGGGGTGACCAGGATCACCAGAAGCCCATCATCCTCGCCTAATTTTAGGGCATAGACCACTCCCTGTGGCTCTTCCTGCTCAATAAACAGCCGCGCCGCCGGATAATCGAAGTCGGTGAGACTCTGGATCTGCGCGCCGTCTTCGCCTAATGACGACAGCAGTGCTTCCGGTCCATCAAAAGCCGTAGCCATGAACTCGGCTGATGGACTAAACCGCAAAAAGGCCAGCGCCGGGTGTTCAGGGGCACTATCCATACTGTTCGCCTCTGCCGGATCGGAAAAAAAGAGAACGGCGGCCATGCCTTCCGAAAAATCCGTGCTCTGATCGATGTACTCTTTCCACCCGGTGGGCACCTCAAAAGTCAGACCGAGTTCTTCGCTGGTGTAACGATCAAACGAGGATGGTATCGGCTCCGAAGTGGGACTCGGTTCCGGCATCGGCGTCACTTCGGGACCCACGTCCAGCGAAAGGATAAACGGCTCGAAGACCTCAGCCTGATAAGCCGCCAGTTGATCCTCCGGCGCACTGCCCGACAGGATCACCCACTCGCTGTCGTTGACCCGCGCCAGATACAGCACGCCCGCTTTGCCGTCGCGCACGGGCAGCGTCACCGGGATCGCTGCCGCCCCCTCGAACGAGGCCACCTCGCCGCCTACATGCGCGGCCAGGGCATTCGCGGCTGCCACCTGATCGGTCTCCCCTGCCGGGATGCCCCAGCGAGACTCGAAGAAGGTCGCGTCGCCCCGATAGATGAAGAGCTGCGCGGTACCATCGGTCAGGAACAGGGTGTGCGCGTCCACCCGTTCGGGATCGGACCAACCGTCGGGGAGCGTATAGGTCATGTCCTGCGGCTGAGCAGCCAATACCGCCGCGCGCGTGGCCGCTGCGCCTACAATCAGCGTCGCGGTCGCGCCGAAGTCCGGCGTCGGGCTGAAGGTCGGGGTAGGAGTCAGCGTCAGAGTGGGCCGGGGCGTCCAGGTCGCGGAAGGCGGGATGGAAGCGAAATAGTCCGCGGTCGCCGTCAATTCGGCCATGACCTGCGTCATCGTCATGAAGTAAGGCGCTTCGGCGGGCACACTGGCTGCCGTCCCGGTCGCATCCGCGATGATTTTGGTCGCCGTCAGCGCCTCCGGGCGGAGCGTGGGCGGAAGCGCCGACGCAGCCTGCGCGGTGGATGTGCCCCACAACACAATTTGTGTGGCGGTTGCTCGGATCTCAGCCAGGCTGAGTGTCGGAGCCGTGGAGGGCAGCAGCGTTCCCGCTTGGGCAGTCGCCGTCGCGAAGAGGTCCGGCGTTGGCCCGGCGGGCAGCGGCGCTGCCGTGATCGCCGCCGTCGGCGGGATCGGGGTCGCGGTCGGCAGTGGTGTCAGCGTCGGACTGGGGGTCAGGCTGGGCGCCCGCGTCGGGCGCGGCGTGGGCGAGACCCGGGCCGCCGCGGTCAATTCGGCCATGACCTGCGTCATCGTCGCCAACACCGGGCTGAACGTAGTCGGGCTGGGCGTTGGGGTGAGCGATGGGAGCGGC
>CAYRWY010000114.1:0-1260 GCA_964427955.1 uncultured Anaerolineaceae bacterium | reverse complement strand
TCAGCGTCGCCAGCGGCAGCGGTGTCGCGGTCGGCAGCAGGGTATAGGTCGGGTACGGCGTGTAAGTCGGACAGGGCGTGCTGCTCGGCACTGACTCGACCGTCGCAGCGACCGCCTGGAGCACTTCGGCCCGCTGGGTGCGCTGCGCCTCAATCGTCGATACGGCGCCCCAGGTCGGCTGCGGATACAGGGTATAGGTTGGATACGGCGTGCTGCTGGGTACCACCGTCAGCGTCGGATAAGCGGTGTAGGTCGGCTGTGGCGTCTGCGAAGGGATCGGCGTATAGGTCGGATAGGCGGTATTCGTCGGATACGGCGTGCTGCTCGGCATCACCGTCAACGTCGGGTAGGCGGTATTCGTTGGGTACGGTGTGCTGCTGGGTACCACCGTCAACGTCGGATAGGCGGTGTTCGTCGGATACGGCGTGCTGCTCGGCGCGGTCGTCAACGTCGGATAGGCGGTGTTCGTTGGATACGGCGTGCTGCTCGGCGCGGTCGTCAGCGTCGGATAAACGGTATAGGTCGGATACGGCGTGCCACTCGGCAGCGCCTCGACCGCTACGGCGACCGCCTGGGCGACGTCGGCGCGCTGGGTACGCTGCGCCTCGATGGTGGCTTCCGCGCCCCAGGTCGGCACCGCGCTGGGTGTCGCGCTGGGCAGCGGCGTCTGCGAAGGGATCGGCGTATAGGTCGGATAGGGCGTGTACGTCGGCTGAGCGGCTAACGTCGCCGCGATCCCCAGCTCGATCTCAGCCTGCTGGGTCATGATCACGGCTGCGGTGGCGGTCAGGTTAGCCGTCGGCGTGGCAGTCGGCAGCGGCGTAGCCGTCAGCGTGGCCGTGGGAGGGATCGGCGTTATCGTCGGCGGTGCCGCCGTGGTCGGAAAAGGAGACGGAGTTTCGGTGGGCTTGACCACGACTTTGGTGGGCGGCACGGTCGGCGTGGCGCTCGGCTCAGGGAGTTTTTCCGTGCTTAACTTCCCCTGACAGGCCGCCAACAGGAACAAGGCGACTATCAACAGCCCTAGTATTGTGATCCGTCGCACCACGTTTCGCCTCCTTGAATGAGGTTCTACGACACCGACCCGCGTGGAAAGTTTTATTCTGGTTTGTCCGCCAGGCTATTCACAGTATACACCAGCCTGCGGCAATCCAAAAATACGACACGTATGAATAGAGGTTAGATCGGGAGTGAAGAGGAGTAGAAAAGACAACGAGGGATGAGTTGGCAGCGACCGAGTCTCCCAGAGGCTTACGCCCC
>CAYRWY010000113.1:0-14178 GCA_964427955.1 uncultured Anaerolineaceae bacterium | reverse complement strand
GGTTGGCGACCAGCAGCGCGGCCCGCTCGCGCAGGGCGGGCAGGCGGCGCAGTTCCGTCTCGATCTGCTCCGACTCGTCGCGCTGGGCGGCGAGTTGGGCCGTGATCTCTTCGCGGCGCGCCTGGTTGGCGTCGTAGGTGCCGCGGCGCTGCTCCCCTTCGCTCTGCAAGTCGGCCAGCAGCGCGGCCTTGTGCTCATCGTCGAGCGGCTGGCCGCACAGCGGGCACACCGCCTGGGCCTGTTCCAGTTGATCCAGGCGCGAGCGGAGGGTCTTCATTTCGGCGTAGAGGGCGTGGTTGGCCGCTTTCAGCCCGGCGGCTTCTTCGTTCAGCACGCCGGTCAATTCGCGCAGTTCGTCGCGCCGCACTTCCCCCGCTTCCAGCCGTTCGACCTCGGCCTGGACGTCGGCCAGATCGGCGCGGATGGCCTCCAGGTCCGCCGCTGTGCGCTGCGCGGTCGTGATGCGATCCTGGTGGACGCGCGCCTGCCCTTCGAGATCGGCCTGCCGGGACTGGATCGCGCTGTTGACCTCGCCCAGCCGGTCTTTGATGGCGCTGACCGTCTGCAACTTCTGGCCCAATTCCTGGTCGGCCTCGCGGGCGGCTTGCAGTTGGGCGTAACCCGCCTGGATCGAGTCCTGGTCCTCGACGATCCCCCGCAGGCGCGCGAGCTTCTTTGTCAAGTCGGACAGCTCGGACTCGATCCCATCCAGGTCTTTCTGGCGTTCGTTGATACGGCGTTCGACCTGGACCAGCCTGGCTCTGGCCGCCTCCATCTGTTCCTGCGCCCCGGCCACCTCGTTATAACGTTCTTCGGCCTCGGCCAACCGCTGCTCGGCGTCGGCGTGCACCGCCTCGGCCACGTCGAGATCGTGGCGCAGCGCCGGTTCGTTGGCTTCCTGGCGGGCGATCTCTTCCAACTGGATCACGATCACGTTCAGGTTGTGATCGATGCGTTTGAGTTCGGCCTTGGCCCGTTCTTCGTAGACCTTCCACTGGTCCAGCCCCATGATCTCGGCCAGGATGTCCTTGCGCTGGTAGGGCGTCTTGACGGTGAAGGCGTCGGCGTGGCCCTGCTGCAAAAAAGCCGAATGCACGAAAGTGTCGTAATCCAGCCGCAGCAGTTCGATGATCTTCTGATCGGTCTCGCGGATCGAAGGGGACGTGATCGGCATCCACTGGCCGCGCTCGTCGTCCCAGATGAACAGGTCCAGCGTGCTGCGCCCGGCGCCGCGGGCGGTTTTGGCCTTCTGGCGCTTGCGCACCACCCGGTAGCGCGTCTCGCCGTGCCAGAAATCGAGCTGGATCAGCATATCGGTCTGGCCCTGGTGGATCAGGTCGTCGTCACTGCGCAGGCGGGCTTTGCCCCACAAGGCCCAGGTGATGGCGTCCAGCAGCGACGACTTGCCCGCGCCGTTCGGCCCGGCCAGGCAGGCGAGGTGCAGCCCCTCGAACAGGATCGGATCGGGCTGGCGGTAGGCTAAGAAGTTGCGTATCTCAAGTCGGCTAGGCAGCATAAGCAAAACCTTTTTTTCGTGGGCGGCGGCGCGATCAGTCTTCCGCGCCGAAAATCCGCCGCGCATGATCGAGCAGCACGTCGATCCGCTCGGAGGGCATTTCTTTGGTGATGAGATAGCGTTCGAGTAACTGCTCGGCGTCCAGCCCTTCGGGCGACGCGCCCAGCCGCAGCCGGGCGGGACGCTCCACGCGGCGCACCAGCGCGGCGATGTGATAGGCTCCGGCGTCGATCAACGCCTGCTGGATCACGCGATCCTGGATCAGCAGGTCGGACTCCGGGTCGGCGGTGAGGATCACGCGCACGACGGCCTCGCGCAGGTCGTGGCGGGCGATCTGGTCCAGCACCACCTGGGTCGGATTCCCCGCCTGCTGCACGTCCACGCGCAGGGTCACGAACGAGCGGCTGTCGATCTCGATGAATTTCCAGTGCGCCTGGCCCCGTTCCAGTTCCACCCAGACGAAGCCCTTCGGATCGGATTCTTCGCCGAAGTCGATGCGCTCGATGCTGCCGCTGTAGACGACGGGCGGCGATCCGGCCCGGCCCAGCGTCAGGCATTGGTGCTTGTGGATGTGGCCCAACGCCACGTAATCCCACGCCGGGTGATCGACCGTGCTCAGCATCACCGTCGAGTCGCGGCCCAGCATGACGCTGCGCTCGCTGCCGAAGCTCGCCCCGGAGACGCTGAAATGCCCGGTCAGCACGCGCGGCATGTCGTACTGGCTGGCTTCTTCGGCCAGTTGCAGCAGCCGGGCGTTGAGGTGTTCTTCGAGGAGCGCGTCGATCTCGGCGATGGTCTTGTTGTGCGGCAGCTCCATCCCGCGCATCAGGTGGTAGCGCGAGGGGTACGGTGCGGTGGCGACCAGCACCGGGCCGCGCCGCGTTTCGACCGTCTGAAGCGCATAATCGCGTCCCAGGATGGTATTCGGGACGTTGAGCGTCTCGTAAATTTCGATGCTGGACGCGCGCCGCTCAATCGACGGCAGGTCGTGATTGCCGACCAGCAGCACCACCGGGCACAACGCCGCCAGGTCCTGCACGCGAAAGGCGAATTCGCGCTGGAAGGTCGGCGTGGGATTGCGTGAGCGGAAGGCGTCCCCGGCGAAGATCGCCAGGTCCACCTCGTGATCGCGCGCAAAGGCGATCATGTCGTCCAGGCGGCGCAAGAAGTCCACCACGCGCGTGCTGACGCCCGTCGCCGGATCGGTGCGCCCGTAGTTTTCCATGCCGATATGCACATCGGCGAAGTGCAGCAAACGGATTGGATCAGTCATGAATAGCTCTCAGCTTTCAGCCGTCAGCTTTAAACCTCATCTAGCCCCAACTCGCGCAACCGTTCGGCGATCTCCGGCTTGAACTCCAGCCCCACATCAGGATCGTCGTCCATTGCCTTTTCCCAAAAGGGCGCAGCAAGCAGCGCCCCTATGGATCTGATCACTGTTCACTGAAAACTGACTACTATTATGGACATTGTACAATCCCCTGCGCCCACAAACAGCCGCCGCACGTCGGAAAATCGTTGCCAAAACAGTCCTGCTCGTTCGTTTCGGACAGGCGGCAGCCGTCGCAGTACGCACATGGCGAAAAGTCGAAATCGTGCACCCGCTCGCGGAAGGCGCGGTGGTCCTTGTCGTTCCACAGATCGTCCAGGCGGTGCGTGTCGATGCTGCCGATCACGTAGCGCCGCGCCAGCCGTTCGCAGCCGTGCAGATAGCTCGTCACGTTGTGCAGCAGCGGCAGACACGGGCTGACGCCGCCATCCCAGCCGACCGCCAGCACCCCGCCGTCGATGAACGGGCAGCGGTTGGTCATCTCCCGGGGGGGATGCCCATCCGGTCCCGCCTGCCACGCGTCGTACACGCCCTGCCGGATCACCGCACTGATGGCCGGATCGCGATCCATCTTGGGCAGGCTCACGTCCGGCAGATCGGGGACCAATTCATAGTAGTTGTTGCTCAGCGCCCGCGCGTACAGCACTTCGGCACACATGGCCGGGGTATACGGCAGCACGTTGGTCACCATGAAGCGCGCCGCCCCCAGGGTTTTCGCCAGCCGCAGCAGCGCCGGGAGATCGGCCAGGTTGCGCCGCATGGCGACGAACGCAATCCCGATTTCAAGCGTAGGCCCGCTCTCTTTTTCCCCTGGACTTTCTCTGCGTGCTCCGCGTTGAATCGTTTTCGCATGTTCTGCCGCCAACTCGCGCAACCGGGCGATATTCGCGACCACCGGGGATAACTCCGCCCCCAGCCGCACGTCGTCATAACTTTCGGGCGTCGCGCCGTCCAGCGAGATCCACAGCCGGTCCAGCCCGGCGGCGATCAGCGCCCGCGCGCGATCTTCGTCCAGCAGCGTGCCGTTGGTGATCAGTTCGACGGCGGCGCTGACGGCTTTGGCCTGCGCCACCATGTCGAGGATGTGGGGATGGAACAGCGGCTCACCGATCCCGCCAAAAAAGACCGTGGGACGCGGATCGAGCGCGCGCAGGCTCGCGATGATCTGCGCGAACGTCGCCGCGCTCATGTCGCCCAGGGGTTCGCCCCAGGCGTTGCGCATACAGGTGCGGCAGGCGAGGTTGCAGCGGCTGGTCGGCTCGATATACACCTTGGCCAGCGGTGGCACACCACTGCGCGGGGCGGACGTGAGCACCAACTGCTCGTGCAGCCAGGCGGGCATGGCGCGGGTGATCCTACTCGATGCCGGTGCGGGCGATGGCGTCCAACACGGCGTCGTGCACGTAGCCGTTGGTCATCAACACCCCCCGGTTGTTGGATAGTTTGCGTCCGGCAGTCCAGTCGAGCGGCTGGCCGTGGATGTCGCTCACGCGCCCACCCGCGGCGCTGACGATAGCGTATCCGGCGGCGTGATCCCACAGCTTTTCGCGGAAATTCGGTTCGGGGACCAGCCGCAGATAAACCTCGCCCATCCCGGCGGCGATCATCCCGTGTTTATCCTGGCTGTCCAGCGCGCGGGTCGGGGCATCCGCGCCGCGGCCCAGTTCCAGCGTCACGGCGTTGAAGAAGCTCATGTCGGTGTGGCCGGATTCATAGCTGGTCAGCAGCGTGGCCCGCAGCGGGTCCGTAACCGCGGAAACGTGGATCGGCATAGCCGGACCCCCGCTCAGCGGCTCCAGGAACGCGCCGCCGCCCTGCTGGGCATAGATCAGCGCGCCCAGGTCTTCGGGGGGATTATCCTCGTCGCTGTAGAAGCCGGGGCAGGCCAGCACCCCCAACTGCGGCTCCCCGTCGATCATCAGGCCAATCGCCACGCAGTAATGGCGCAGCCCCAAAAAGCCCTTCGTGCCGTCGATGGGATCGACAATCCAGGTCCGCTCGGATTCCTTCTGCTTGCCAAAATCCAGCCAGGCGCAGATCTGCTCCTCGAACACGTAACCGCCCAGCGCGTCGGTCACGAACCGCTGCACCTTGGCGCGCTGATCGTCGTTGAGCAGCAGCATGAATTCTTCGGATCGTTCTTCGGACAGCACCGCATCGTCCGGGAAGTTTTCGGCCAGCGCATTCCCGATCACGGCCTGCGAGGCGTAATCCGCGATGGTGACGGGTTCACGCCCGTCTTTTTGCGCGGGGTTGACCAGCTCGGCCTGGATGGTCTGGCAAATCCCCGCCGCCATGCGGGCAATCGTCTTGGTGATTTCAAGTTCTTGCGTGAGGTCCACGTTCGTTTCTGCTCCACGAGTAAAGTGATCCGGCGGTATTGTAACGCGAACGGGGGTGAAATACAGGAATGACACCCTACAAATTTTTAAGAAGTATTTATACTGCTTTCGTCCTGTCCTCCATTATAATCCACTTGTCAGGCAGGAATCTCAGGAGATCGGACCTTATGCAGAACACTTATTCCCTCCAGTGCACCAACTGCGGCGGCATCACCAAGATCGAATATACCGGCCAACCGATTGCTCCTAACCTGGCCTGCAAATACTGCGGTTCCCCGCTCCAGGTGCCCGAACAGCTCACTCGTGCCACCAGCCCGGACGCCTGGCGCGAAGGACTGCTGCGCGCCATCGAACAGGCCGTCGAAAATGCGGATGAAATCCAGACGGCGCGGACGACCTTCCAGCAGAGTTCAGTGCACGTCTACCAGGCCGGGGTTCCCACGGCATCTGCCGTCAAAAAAACGGGCTGTCTGATTGGCGGGATTAGCACGGCGTCGTGCCTGATTACCCTTCTCGTGACGATCATTACAGTCGCGGTGCCGCTGATCGCTGTGACCACGAGCATGGGAGGAGTGAGCAATCTGCTCGACAATGTGAACAGCCAGATCAGCGACATCACCGGCTCCAATACCGTTGAATCCGGGCGTTCGTTCCAGGGACCGACCTTCGCGCCGGATCTGCTCCGCTACAGCCCGGATGGCAAGCTGATCGCCGGGACATCGAGCGATGGGATATTCCTCTGGAGCGTGCAAAGCGGCGCGAAAGTAGCCGTTATCGAGCAGAACTTCTCGACCAACTCGCTGTTTTTCACACCCGACTCGCAGCAGATCGTGACCAACGACGGCACGGCCATGACTTTTTATGCGACCAGCGACGGGCATGTCCTCCGCCAGTTCGACTGCCGGTGCAGCAGCTTCGGGCAGAGTCCCGACGGCACCACCCTGGTCTACAATAACTACAGTGACGAAATGCTGCTGGTCTCCGCCGACGATGGATCGGTGATCCGCCGCCTGGATGCCACCGACGCTTACCTCAGCCATCTGCTCTTCAGCCCGGATGGACGGTTCGTCGTAGGGGCGAGCAGCGGCAGCACCCTGTTCGTCTGGGACACGACCACCGGGCGAGAGGTCTTCGGCGGCGAAACGAATGCCACCTCCACCGACGTGCTCGCCTTCCACCCCCACCAGAATACGCTGGTCATTGGGCGGAACGACACGCTCGAATTTTACGATGTTGACGAGTCCGGCCTGCACTTCGTCCGCACGCAGAAAGTGAACGAAACCTTTTTCTCGATCCAGGGTCTTGCCTACAGCCCGGATGGGAACGAGATCGCGATGGGCAACTTCTTCGACGACGTGTGGATCTGGAATATCGCCGACAAGAAGATCGTGAAGAAGCTCAAGAGTGATATGGGGATCAGCAGTGTGGCCTACAGCCCGGATGGGAACTTCGTGATCGGGGCCGGATCGCGCGGGGACGTGCTCGAATGGCAGCTTCGCGAGACGTCCGGCGACGGGATCGCGCCGCCCACCGTCGCGCCCACCCTGATCCCGCCCACGGCGTTCCGGTCGCCCACGCCGCCGCCCGCCGACGCCAGGACCGCTACCCCGGCTGCCGTCAACCCGCTGCTCAAGTCGATCTGCACCATCACCCCCACCGGGTCCACCGCGCGCATTCGCAGCGGTCCCAGCACCGGTGACTCGGTCACCGGCACGCTGACCGGTTCGGCCACGGCCAACGCCCAGCGCACCGGCTCGGACGGCTTCCGGTGGTGGAAACTGCTGGATGGCAGCGGGTGGGTGCGCGAGGACGTAGTGAACGAGACCAGCGGCTGCGCTACCCTGCCGCAGGAGTAGCCCTCACCCCTGGCCCCTCTCTGCGGTCTCTGCGTTGAGTTGCTTTCCCCTACGCGTCGATCTCCTGACGCCGCAGGAGCACGCAGCTTCCGCCGACGGCCAACACCGAGATCGCCAGCGCGACGATCAGGGCGCCCCAGCGGGCCGGAGCATGATCGCCAACCGCCAGCGCGCGGCCCCAGTCCAGCAGCGTGCCGGGCGCGAGATGCGTGAACGTCCCGGCCAGCAGCACGATCAGCACGAACACGAAGGCGATCCCGCCCGCGCCCGTCATCGAGCGCCCTAAGGTGCTGGCCAGCAGCGACAGCGCCACCCAGCCCGCCAGCCAGAGGGTCATCAAAGCCACCAGCGCCGCGAAGCCGCCGGGATCGGGGGCCTCGAACAGCAGCGCCGTGTAGAGATAGGTCGCGCCCGCGCTGAGCAGCAGCCCGCCGGCGAACAGCAGGATCAGTGCCGCGAACTTCGCCAGCACGAACACTTCCCGCGGCAGCGGGTGCGGGAACATCAGCGCCGCCTGCCCGCGCTCGCGCTCGCCCACCACCGTGCCAAAGCTCATCAGCACCGCCAGCAGCAGCCCGAACTGGGTCATGTTTTTGATGAACTGGTCGATGGCGTCCTTGTACGTCGGTTCGGGGATCTGGATGATCACCCCGCTCATCTGGTCCTTGCTCATCGACTCGATCAGATCCGGGGTGATCTTGGCGAGGATCGGCGACATGAACCCGAAGGCGACCAGCACCGCCAGCACCACGATCAGCTTGCGGGTGCGCCACAGCTCGAGCAGCTCTTTGCGCAGTTGAACACCGAAAACGCGCATCACTGTGCCCCCTCGTGGTTGGTCAGCGTCAGGAAAATGTCCTCCAATGTCGCGCCCAGCATCTCGAAGCGCGACACGGCCAGCCCGGCCAGCATGGGCAGCACCTCGCGCCGGGCGGTATCCACGTCGCGCACGGTCAGGCGCAGCCGCGATCCTTCCAGCGCCGCGCGCTCGACCCAGGGCAGCGCCCGCAGCCGCTCCGCCAACGCCTGGAGCGCGGGAATATCGTCCGGCGTGGCGTCGATCTCGAAGATCGGGCGGGCGAAGCGGGCCAGCAGCTCGTCGCGCTGCGCCTGCAAAATCAGCCGCCCATGATCGAGGATGCCCACGTCGTCGCAAATGCGCTCGGCGTCGTTGAGGATGTGCGTCGAAAAGAAGACCGTCAGTTCGCCGCGCAGCCCGCTCAGGATGTCGAGCACTTCCTTACGCCCGGCGGGGTCCAGGGCCGAGACCGGCTCGTCCAGCAGCAGCACCTGCGGCGACGGCAGTAACGCCTGCGCCAGCCCTAACCGCTGCTTCATCCCGCGCGAAAAGCCGCCGATCCGTTTCTTGCGCGCGTCCAACAGGCCCACGCGCTCCAACACGGCGTCGATGGGCGGGTTCTCCAGGCCGTGCAACTGCGCGATGTACGCCAGAAATTCCCGCGCGCGCATCCAGCCATAAAACCCCGGCGCATCCGGCAGGTAGCCGATGGGCGGATGCGATCCGCGCGTGACTTCCACGCCCTCGATCACCACCCGGCCCGCCGTCGCGTGCGCCAGCCCGGTCATGATGCGCAGGGTGGTCGTTTTGCCCGCGCCGTTAGGTCCCAGGAAGCCGAAGATCGCGCCGCGCGGCACCGTGAGATCGACCCCGTCCAGCGCGGTGAAACTGCCAAACTGCTTGACCAGGCCGTGTATCTCGATGGCGTTCAATCTTCGTCCTCTTTACGCCCGAAGATGAAGTACAGGATCGGCCCGAACAGCTCGCCGAAGACGATGATCAGCACCCAGAGCCAGGTCGGGGCCGGAGGGCGCGCGCCGTGGTGCTTATAGAGGTCGTACAGGGAGAAAATCTGCAAGCCCACCTGGATCAGGATCAGGGGGATCAGCATCAGAATGAGGGTGGTGGTATTCATACCGGCTCCTTCCAGGGATCAGCAGCGACAGTACGCCGCATTATACCAAAAAATTCCCCCTCTCCACCGGGTGAAGAGGGGGACTCAAGACCAACGAGGGGACGAGATCAAACGGTTACTGGTCCGGATCGACCGGCGTGCTGGACTCCACGGTGGGCGGCTCATCCTCGCCCTGGATCGTGATCTTCTCCGCCGGAGCGGCAGGTTCCTTGCGCGAGGCAGCGGCGTCTTTGGCGACTTTCACCGCCTTGTCGAACGCGGTGCGGGCATGATCGAACATCCGGTTGCCGATCTTCTGCCAATCGGCGTCTTTTTCGGTGCCGACGGCCCCGGCCACCCAGCCGCGCACGTCGTGCTCGATCTTGGTGCCGATGTCCGCCCAGGACGCTTCACCCGGCTCGGCCTCGGCGCCCTTCTTTTCGGCGCGGACCAGCTTGGCGATGCCGGAACGGGTGCGGTTTTCGATGCGGCTGCTGATGGCGGCCCAGTCGGCGTTCTCGTCCGTGCCGACCCATTTGGCGATGGCGGCGCGGGTACGTGCGTCGGTCCTGGTGCCGATGGTCTTCCAGTCGGCATCTTCCGGCGCGCCGACCCATCCGGCGATGGTCTTGCGCAGCTTCTCGTCGATCCGGGCGTCCAGGTTGTCGTAATCGGCGCCTTTGCTGTTCTCGGCCCAGTCGTGCACGGTTTCCTTGATTTCTTCGTCCAGGTGTTCACCCATGTCTTCAGGGTTGGGAACGTGGTTGTTGTCGGTCATGGTCTTATCCTCTCATGCTGAATGACCAGCGTATGACTGATTTTCTACTCTCTAATGTACTGTACGTCAAATGAGAGGACCGCGTTGCTGCCGGGCACGGTTTTCTAATGAGTCCTTTATACTCCTCACCGGATGCGCCGCGACTCGCGGTCGCTCGGCCTGGGCGGCGGCGCGGATCGCCCGGTGTCTTCGCCCGTGATGCTCTTGTAGAAGTCGGTATCGTAGCTGCGCGTCTTGACCACCACCGGCATCGGCACGGCATGGCCCAGGATGATGGCCTGCTGCTTGGTGTCCAGCCGGGACAGCACTTCGCGCAAACCGCCCGCCCCGCTGACGCCCATCAGCACGGCGTTGATGTCGCGCTCGTTGTCCAGCAGCGCCGTCACGCGTGTCCCGATCTGGCTCATCACCTCTTCGTCGATTCCGCTGGGGCGCTGATCCACGATCAGCAGCGTGACATTGTACTTCCGCAGCTCGCGGGCAATCGTGCCGAAAATCGTCTGCCGCGCGATCAGCGGATCGAGGAACTTATGCGCCTCCTCGATGGTGATCAACAACTGCGGCGGCTCCATCTGCTCGTCGCCCAGCGCCGTCTCGACCTTCTTGACGTACATCTCGTGGATGCGCCGCGTCAGGTAATTGGCGACCAGGATGTACGCTTCCAGCGCGCTGCCGTAACGCCCGAACTCCAAGACGACGCTTTTGCGCTGCTCGATGTAATCCAGAATCCGCTTGGCCGAATCGTCGATAGTCTCCGGTTGGAGGAAGGCGAAACGCTCGAACCGCTGCACGCGCCGCTGGAGCGCCTGCACCGACGCCGGGCTGGCGGCCATTTCCTCTTTGAGAATCTCCATGATCTCGGCGCTGGCCTCGATCAGCCGCCCGATCCAGCCGCGCCCCCACAGCTTGTGCAGCTCGTAGGCCGCGTCGATCATCGAATCCGACAGGTCCATCGTCGTCTTGAGCATGGCAAGGTCTTCCGGCTCGATCTCGTCGTAGCCGATGGTCACGACGTGATCGGCCCTGGCCCCGCGCCGCCGGGTAGCTTCGTCATCCAGGGTGAAGATCGCCACTTTCGACGAGAAAAGCTGCTTCAGCCCTTTGGCCTGCGATCCGACCTCGTCGCGCACCGCCCAGCCGTAATCGTTATGCATGTCGAAGATCAGGTTGACCGCCACGTCATTTTTGATGACCCCGGCCAGCAGGATGCGCGTCAAAAAGCTTTTCCCCGTCCCGCTCTTGCCGAAGACGCCCACCGAACGTTCGACCAGCCGCCGCAGATCGAGGTTGACCTGGGTGGTTTCGAGTTCGAGCGGCGCGCCGACGTTGAAGTGCGTCTCGTCTTCCTGGCCGAACACGTCGTTCACGTCCTGCGCGGTCGCGATCTCTACTGGCATGAAGTGGCTGGGGATGGTCTTGACCGGCTTCGGCTCACCTTCGTCCACGTCGATGGTCAGCATGGGCGCGACGTGCAGCGTGCCGAACGCCGCCGTGCCGCTGTAGATCTCGCGCAGGAACGGATCGCTGAGATCGGGCGGATCGCTGCGGATGGCGGGATTGGTCGTATCCAGCATGATGTCGGTGATCATGCAGAAAAAGCGCTTATGCTGCCCGCGCACCACCACGTAACGCCCGACGGCCAGGTCCTCGATCACGGTGTCGCGGTCCAGCTTGACGTCCAGCCCCTTGCTGAGCGAGCCGCCCACCACGACGCCGAGCCGCTGCCCGGCCAGGGTCAGCGCCGCATCGCCGTAGTACCCTTCGTCGCGCGGGAACCAGTCGTCCAGATTGTCGGAATTGGAAGGCAGGGGATCGCGTGGAGACATGAAAATATCCTCATCCAGGATAAGAACTTATGTTCTATTATACCCAATTCGATGGGCCAATGGCAAACGATTCAGCCGGTAATCAGTTGGGTTTGATCAGCCGCAGCAAGTGCTGCAAGCGCGGCAGGTCGTGACTCAACAGCCCGGCCAGCCGCCGTCCACCGTCCACCAGGAAGCCGTAACGCTCGGAATCCGGGTGAGCCGCCGCCGCGTGCCGGAGCGACGCCGCCAGCAGTTCCTCGGTCGGCACGTCCGGGGCGTTCAGCACCAGCCGCAAGAAGTCCAGCCGTTCGGTGAAACGCAGAATCGTCTCGGCGTCACACAATTGCACCGGGTCCAGGCTC
Source organism: uncultured Anaerolineaceae bacterium (assembly GCA_964427955.1). Taxonomy (GTDB): domain Bacteria; phylum Chloroflexota; class Anaerolineae; order Aggregatilineales; family Aggregatilineaceae; genus JACRBK01. Next base: position 2,273 of record CAYRWY010000113.1, on the reverse strand, counting down.
AGTGGGGGACGCGGCGGGAGGGTCTGGTAGGCCACGTCATGCTGGATGTAGCCCACGTTCACCACGCCGATCTCGACCGGGACCATGCGATTCTCGCGCTGGTCGCGCACGGTGGTGACGTTCATATTATTGGCGAGAATCATCTGCCGCACCAGCGGATCGTCGTCGATGCTGATGACGTGAATCAGGCCGATCACGTCGATGTCGTCATACTGGCCGTGCCGCGTGCGGACGAAAGCACCGAACGTGGGGTGGATGATCTCCTGGCTGCGCGTGCCGCACACGAATCCGGTCGTGCTGGCGCGCAGCACACTTCCGATGATAGGCTGCTGTGTACCGTTCATGAGATTCTTCCGCTACTCACTCGACTGTTTTAACGTTTCTTCTGCCCGTAGGCCGTGCGGCCATGCCGGACCACTTTCGATTCCAGCTTTTCCGAGTGCTCGATAGCCTGCTGATTTCTACGCAGCTCGATCTCGATCATCTCGTTCAACTGGGTGCGCTCGTGATTGCGCACCACGGCCAATTCGTCCGCGCGCGTCAGGGCGTAAGGGTAATGCCACATCATCTGGCATTGATCGTAGACCAATGCATGAACCCGGTTCACCGCGTCGGGCGAGCGGGCCACCCACATCGGCATTTCGACCCGCGCCAGGTGATAATCGCCCGCGCTGCCGACGTTGAGGTAGAAGAAGGCGATCTCGTAATTGTCGCCCTTGTCGTGATAACGCTTGTTCTGCGGCGACTGCTGCACCAGCAGGGCCGACCGCTCGCCGGGCCGCAGCAGCTTGAACATCAAAAATTGATCGGTCAGCCCTTCCAACTCGCCGTTGGTCGCCAGCACCGCCCCGCGCACCTCTTCTTCGGGCAGGCGCATCAGGTGCAGCAGGCTGACGATAAAGGCGCTGGTCGGGCGATCCACGTAGCCCACCAGGCTGGCGGAATCGCCGTATTCGGCCATCAGCGCGGCGTGCGCGTCGTGCATCCAGACCAGGATGCCCAGGTAGCGGCTTTGCAGTTCTTTGCCGTCAGGGACATCTTTGCCGACCCAGAACAGCAGCGGGCCATCCCGCAGCGCCACCAGCGAGCAGGGCTGCTCGCGCTGGTTCCACGTCTCGCGCGCCAGGATTTCGAGTTCCAGCACGTTACGGCGGGCGTTGACCGCTTCGTTGGCGATCAGGCGTCCTTCGGCGTCGTGCAGGTCGTCGGCGCTGTAGTGCAGGTGGGGTTCGGTCAGTTGGCCGGGGAGTTCGGCGGTGCCGTGATGGTAGACGAATACGCCGACATTGGTCAGGTAGTAGAGCGCCGCGCCGTGGGCATTCGGGTAGATCTGGGAGCCGTCCACCGCGATCAGGGTGGCGCGTTCGGGCAGCGAAGGAAGTGGGTACGGGCGGTTGATCGGCTCGGTCAGGGGCGCGGCCCCACGAAACCCGGCATCGCGCTGGCGGGCGAGTTGAATGCGATCCCAGATGGCGTCCAGATCGCCCAGGTGTTGAAAATCCTCCCAGGCGTCGAGCGTGCGCTGCGTGTTGTCAATGTTCTGAGCGGCCAGCGCCCGGCCCATGCGCTCGACCTGTGTGACCACTTTCTCGAATTCTAAGGTCAACCGTCACGACTCCATAGCATCTAACATGACAGGTTTGCTAGCTTACTTCTTGAGTCAGTGTAGCACTAATGTTCTGGCGTGTCAAGCAGTCGGTTTGAACCGGGTAGGTGCTTCGTTAGCGATTGGTAGGAGAACGCAGCCAATTTCCACCGCCCTGCTTTTTCACATCCCCGCCAGAAACTCTCGCAGCGCCGCCGTCACCGCTTCCGGCTGTTCGATCATGACCAGGTGTCCCGCCCCCTCGATCTCGACCAGCCGGGCCTGCGGCATGAGCTGCGCCATCTGCCGGGACACGTCCAGCGGCACGATCTGATCGTTCGCACCCGCGATCACCACTGCCGGGATGCGCACCCCGCGCAGTGTCCTGGTCGAGTCGGGACGCTCGGCCATGCCGCGCTGCGTGCCCGCGAGGCCCTGCGGCGCGATGCGGCCCATCAATTCCGTGATCTGCTGCCCGGCGGGCGACGCCAGGTCGTAGCCCGGCGCGAACATAGCCTGGACCATCGCCGGAGCGACGGGATGCGGACCGGGGATCAGGGCTTTCTCCGCCGCCGCGATCCGGCCCTGGCGGCGCTCCTCGGCATCGGCGAGGTGCTGCGTCGCCACCAGCGCGATCCCAGCGATCCGGTCCGGGGCGAGGCGTAACGCCGCCATGGTGAGGTCGCCG
>CAYRWY010000112.1:0-14274 GCA_964427955.1 uncultured Anaerolineaceae bacterium | reverse complement strand
ACTCCTGGCTGGAGACTTCAAGACTGGGTGGGATGCTGATCGCCGGATCGGTGGCGCGCCCCTTGCAGCGCATGAGTCAAGCCGCCCGCCGGATCGCCCAGGGCGATTACCGCCAGCGCGTGCAGGTGGAAGGGCCGCGCGAGGTGCGGGCGCTGGCCGGAACGTTCAACGAGATGGTGGAGCGCGTCTCCATCGCCCAGCAGACCCAGCGCGATTTTCTGGCGAACGTCTCGCACGATCTGCGCACCCCGCTGACCAGCGTGCAGGGCTTCGCGCAGGCGATTGTGGACGGCGTGGCGTCCGATCCATCCTCGGCGCAGCACGCCGCCCAGATCATCTACGACGAAGCGGCGCGGATGCACCGCATGGTCGAGTCGCTGCTCGATCTGGCGCGCATCGAGGCCGGGCAGATGGACCTGCGCCAGCGGGCCGTCGCGCCCAGCGATCTGCTGCACGGCGTCGGCGAAAGCTTCTCCGTCCGCGCGCGGGAAAAAGGACTGACCCTGACGCTGGACATTTTCCCCGATCTGCCGCGCCTCGCCGGGGATGGCGACCGGCTGGCCCAGGTCTTCAACAACCTGCTGGACAACGCCCTCAAGCATACGCCGTCCGGCGGCGCGATCACACTGCGCGCCCAGCCCGCCCCGCGCGGGATCGCCGTCACCGTGCAGGATACCGGCGAAGGCATCCCCACCGAGGATTTGCCGCTCATCTTCGAACGCTTCTACCAGGTGGACAAAAGCCGCCGCCGGGATCGCCGGTCGGGGATGGGACTGGGGTTAGCCATCGTGCGCCAGATCGTGCAGATGCACGGCGGATCGATCCACGTCGCCAGCATCGTCGGCCAGGGGACGACCTTCACCGTCTGGCTGCCGCTGCCCGTGCCTGATCTGAGCACGATCTCGGTGCGGCGCCAGGCTTAGCCCAACCGAGTTTCGTGCAGGCGGGTGATCTGTTCGCGCGTGCCGACCACGATCAGGATGTCGTCCGTCTTGAGCACGGTATCCGCGCCGGGATTGAACTGGTAGCCGCTGTCCGGCGACTTGATCGCCATGACCAGCATCCCGGTCCGCCGCCCGATGTCCGTTTGCCGGAGGGTCTTGCCGACGAAGTGCGGGATTTTGTCGAGGTGCACTTCGTCCACGCGCAGGGTCTGGCCAGGCACGCGCAGCATCTCGTCCAGGAAGGTGACGACCGCCGGGCGCAGCATGACGGAGGCGATGCGCAGCCCGCCGATGGCGTTGGGCGAGATCACCTCGTCCGCCCCGGCGATGCGCAGCTTGCCCGCGTTTTCTTCGTCCGAGACGCGGGCGATGATACGTAATTTTGCGTTCAACGCCCGCGCGCTGAGCACCACGAAGAGGTTGTCTTTGTCCTCGCCCAGCGCCGCCACCAGGCCCCGCGCCCGCTCGATCCCGGCAGTGCGCAGCGCCTCGTCTTGGGTGGCATCGGCGTGCAGGTAGGGGAAATCGCCCACCTGGAGCGCATTTTCCAGGATGTCGGCATTCTTTTCGATCAGCACGAACGGCGCGCCGGTGCGGAAGAATTCGTCGGCGATGTAGCGCCCGGTCCGGCCCCCGCCGCACAAGATGATATGATCGGTCAATCGGGCGATCCGCTGATCCATTCTGCGCTCCTGAATAAGCCGGTAAAACTGCCCCTCGACGATGAACGCCGCCAGCGTGGACACCGCATACCCGGCGCTGCCAATCGAGATGATGATCAAGAGGATGGTAAACATCCGCCCGGCGGTGTCGAGAGGATGGGTCTCGCCATATCCGATGGTAGCCATCGTAATTACGGTCATATAGAGCGAGTCCAGCACGCTCCAGCCTTCGAGCAGGCAGTAGCCCAGCGTCCCGCCGCCCAACACTCCGGCCAGCAGCAGCAGCGCATAGATCAGGCGCGCGGGATAGCGCGAGGCTTGCAGCGTGGTCCGCGTCAAGGGGCGGGGTGAGGTTTTGATCCGCAATCGCATGGCTGGCCCAGTGTACTGTCCGAAGCGCCGCCAAGTGTACCCGATTCCCGGCGGGGTTGATAGGGGCGTAGGGCGGATACGCCCCTGCGAAAAGACGAGCCTATCACACGCCGATGGACGTCAATTCACGCGAGAAGGTGGTCAGGCTCTCCGCGCCATCAGCCGTGACGACCATGTTATCCTCGATCCGCACGCCCAGTTCGCCCGGCAGATAAATCCCCGGCTCGACGGTGAACACCATGCCCGGCTCTAGAAGCTGGGTATTGCCCTCGACCATGTTCGGCCCCTCGTGCGTGGCCAGGCCCAGGCCGTGCCCGGTGCGGTGGGTGAAGTAGGCCCCGAAGCCCGCCGCGTCGATGGCGCGCCGCGCCGCGCGATCCACATCCTGGGCCGCGACGCCGGGACGTGCCGCCGCCCGCCCTGCCGCGTTGGCGGCCAGCACGGCAGCATAGACGGCTTTCAGCTTGTCGGAGGGAGCGCCGACGACAAAGGTGCGCGTGATGTCGGAAGCGTAGCCGTGCGCCGACGTGCCGAAGTCGAACAGCAGCGTTTCGCCGTCCGCCACGCGGCGGTCGCCCGGCTCGCCGTGCGGCAGCGCGCAGTTCGGCCCGCTGAGCACGATCGGCTCGAAGGGATGCTTGCCGCCGCCCAACCGGAGCTGTTCGATCACCAGCAGCCCGGCGATCTCGCGCTCGGACATACCGGGCCGCACCTGCCGGATCGTCGCTTGCAGCGCGCGCTCGCTGATCGAGATTGCTGCGCGCAGGTGGGCGATTTCGGTGGCGTCCTTGCGCAGGCGCAGATCGGCCAACGCCCGCCCGCCGTGCGCGATCTGCACTCCGGCCATGAATTCCTGGATCAGGTCGGATTCCAGCACGCGCATTTGCAGTTCTTCCACGCCCAGCCGCTTACCCGCCAGCTTGAGGACACCTGCCGCCGCGGCAAAGGCCCCCTCGTAGCCCTCGGTATCGGTCCAGGGGAACAGCGTCATCGGGATGCCGGAGCCTTTCATACGCTCCTCTTCCAGGCTGGGCAGCACCGCTACCGGGTCCGCGCCGGGCACGAAGAACACGATCAGCGGGCGCTCCATCAGGTGAAAGTCCAGGCCGGTGACGTATTGCAGATTCGGGCCGGGGATCAGCGCGAGGGCGTCGAGTCCCGCCCGGCGGAGGATGTCGGAGATGGTCTGTACACGGGGATGAACCATTTGGTTTATGCTCCAATCGGCAGAAAAAACAGGTTGCCTAGAGCCTAAAACCGGACGCGGTGAATGTCAAGAAATGCAGTGATCAGTGGTTAGCTCTTATGGAGCACACGATTAGAATTCGCATGATCGGTAAAGGTTGTTAGTTTTCAGTTGTTAGTCAAAAACAGGGGGCCTGTCTTTACTAACAACTAACCACTAAAAACCAGTAACATAGTGTGAATTCGATTTGTTTTCTCCATTAGTTTTCAGTCAGAAGCTCTCCGGCAGACTGGGTTCTCCCCACGCGTGGGGGTGCGCTATAATAGAGTGGGTACGCAATTTTTCAGGAGGTAGGATATGCGGCGACTGCTGGCGTTTGTGGGAGGGATGTTGAGCGGAGGGGCCATCGGCACGGTGGTAGCACTGCTGTTCACCCCCGCCTCCGGCGATTCGATGCGCGGCGGGCTGCGGGCACGCCGGGCAGCCGCGTTGAAGGCAGGCCAGGACGCCGCTGCCGCCAAGCGGAAGGAACTCGAAGCCCGGCTGGCCGAGATGGCAGGGACGCCCGTGGCGAAACCGCCGGCTCGCTAAGCGTTGGATGGTGCACTATGGACTCTCACGTTACCCAAACGGAACTACTGCGGTGCCTGGAAGCCGGTCAGACCCAGGTCGAGGCCGTGCTGGCCCGGCTGACCCCGGTCCAGGTGGGACAGCTCAAGCTGGAAGGCGAGTGGACGGTCAAAGACCTCCTGGCCCACTTCATCGCCCACGAGCAGCGGGCACTGGAAGAACTGCGGAGGGCCGCACGGGGTGAACAGGCTGACATTCCCCTGGCGGACAACGATTCGTTCAACCTGGGCGCGATCTTCGCCTGCCGCGCGCAGCCCTACGAGCAGGTCCGCGTCGCCTGGACCAAATCGTGCCGAGACATGATCCGCGCGGTGCAGGCCCTGACCGACGCCGACTTCGATCTCGCGGGTCCCCTGGCGCAGCGGCTGGGGGATACGGTTGACAGCGCGTTGGCCAACAATTCTTACGAACATTATGCCACTCACCTGCCAGCCCTTGAGGCGGCGATCCGCACGCTGGGCGGATAATTTCTTCTTGCTGACTCTTTGACAGGATGCTATGAAAACTTACCACGACTTTAACGAAGCGGATTGGGCACGGATCGCGCGGGATTGGGGCGCGTGGTGGGCCGGGGAGCTGGATCGCCCGATCATCACCGTCCGGGCCGTCGATCCGGACCTGCGGCGCGAGATCGCGGCGCGCACCCCGGTCGATTATCCGCGCGAGCGCGTGCAGGACGATTTTCTTTCGCAGTTTCCGCTCGACCTGCCTGCCGCGCAGGTGCTCGACGTCTACGAGCCGCTGATCGGCGCTACCCGCAACTATGGCGACGCCTATCCCAAGTTCTGGATCAATTTCGGCGCGGGGGTCGCGGCGGCCTATCTGGGCGCAGGGGTCGAGTACCAACCGGGGACGACCTGGTTCCACAAACTGGAAGGACTCTCCGATCTGGCGGAGCTTCAGTTGACCTTCGATCCTGAGAACGCCTGGTGGCAGCGCACCGTCGAGATCACCCAGGCGGCGGTCGCGCGCTGGGGCCGTCAGGTTTCCATCGGCGTGACCGACATCGGCGGCAACCTGGACATCCTCGCCAGCCTGCGCGGCACCCACGAACTGCTGACCGATCTCTATGATGCGCCGGACGAAGTCGAGCGGCTGACACACGCGATCACGCCGCTGTGGCTGCACTGGTACGACCTGTTCAGCCGGATGATCGAGCCTGCCGGGCGCGGCGTCACCTGCTGGGCCCCCTGCTGGAATCCGGGCCGCGGCTACATGCTGCAAAGCGATTTCTCGTACATGATCTCGCCCAAGATGTTCGCGCGCTACGTGACGCCCGATCTCACCGCCTGCTGCGCGGCGATGGACTATGGCTTTTATCACATGGACGGCAAGGGCCAACTGGCGCACCTGGATCACCTGCTGGGGATCGAGCGGCTGCGCGGCATCCAGTGGCAGCCGGGCGACGGCGCACCGCGCGGCGACCAGTGGCCGGACGTGCTGCGCCGCATCCGTGAGGGCGGCAAGCTGTGCCAGGTCTACGTCACGCGGGAGGGCGCGTTCAACATCGTGCGCGACTTCGACGGCGGGCGCGGTTTTTTGATCGACGTGGACGAGCCGCTGACCTGCCCGCAGGCCGAGGCGTTCATCGACGAGATCATGGCGATGGTGTAGCAGCAATTGACACTCGCCGCCGAATCCCTTATAGTTATCGGTATGAACCTGTACTGGATGGCGAACGACACCCAGAGTGTCCCTATGCGGATGCGCCGCTTGCCGTGGTCGGAAGTGTTCCGGCGACGGTCTTGCGCGTTGAGCTAGCGCACCCGCCCCGGCGATCACGGCAAGCAAAACCGTCGAAGAACTTTCGGCGGTTTTTTGTTGTCAGAAGAGAGAGTAGACAGTAAACAGTGATCAGTTTTCAGTAGACAGGCCAAGCTGTCAGCAAAACGTGGAGGAGACCGCCTTTACTGTAAACTGTGAACTGTAAACTGTCGACCGAAAACGATGAACTCCCCTGACAAGGGGACGCGGGTTTGTTACAATGTCCGGCGCTAAGCACACCTAGAAGGGAAGACCTAATGCCTGAGCACATTCATGTATCAGTGGCGTGGCCCTACGCCAACGGCGATCTGCACGCGGGCCACCTGGCCGGGGCGTACCTCCCGGCGGATATTTTCGCTCGCTATCACCGCCTGAAGGGCAATCACGTCCTGATGGTCAGCGGATCGGACTCGCACGGCACGCCGATCTCGGTCGAAGCGGATAAACTGGGCCTCACGGCGCGCGAAGTCTTCGAGCACTATCACGCGCGCTTTCTCGAAACGCAAAAACGGATCGGGATCAGCTACGATCTGTATACCCACACCGACACCGAGAACCATCATAAAGTGTCGCAGGACTTTTTCCTGCGGCTGTTGGAGCGCGGCTACCTCTACACCGAGACGCAGCGCCTGCTCTACAGCCCGACCGAAAAACGCTTCCTGCCGGATCGCTACGTCGAGGGGACGTGTCCCAAGTGCGGCTATGCGCACGCGCGCGGCGACCAGTGTGATAACTGTGGTAGCCTGCTCGACGCCGTAGACCTGATCAATCCTCGTTCCAAGACCGATGGCAGCACCCCCGAAATTCGTGAAACCCAGCACTACTTCCTCAACCTGGCGGCGTTCATCGACCCCCTGCGCGAGTACCTGTCCACGGGGAAAGAGCACTGGCGGCCCAACGTGCTGCGCGTCTCGCAGAACAAGGCCGAAGACCTGAAAGGCCGCCCAATCACGCGCGACATCGACTGGGGCATCCCGATCCCGCTGGACGGCTGGTCGGACAAGCGGCTGTACGTGTGGTTCGAGGCGGTGATCGGCTATTTTTCGGCCAGCATCGAATGGGCGCACAACACCGGCCAACCCGACGCCTGGAAGCAGTGGTGGTACAACCCGGCGGCGAAAATCTACAACTTCATCGGCAAGGACAACATCGAGTTCCACACCATCATCTGGCCTGCCGAACTGCTGGGGATCGACGGCCTGTACGCGACCGAGGCCGAGGGACACACCAACCTGCCCTACGACGTGCCCGCCAACGAGTTCATGAATATCGAGGGCGAGAAATTCTCCAAGAGCCGCAACTGGGCGATCTGGGTGCCCGACATTCTGGATCGCTACGATCCCGACCCGATCCGCTACTACATCGCCATGACCTTCCCCGAAACCCGCGACTCCGATTGGAGTTGGGACGGCTTCGTGACGCGCAACAACACCGAGCTGCTGGCGGCGTGGGGCAACCTGGTCAACCGGGTGCTGACCTTCGCTTACAAGCACTTCGGCGGCACGGTGCCCGCGCCCGGCGAACTGCGCGACGTGGATCGCGAGATTCTGGACAGGGTCGAGACCGGCTTCACCACGGTCAGCGACCTGCTGGCGGCGGTCCGGCTGCGCGACGCCCTCACCGAGACGATGGCGCTGGCCCGCGAGGTCAACGGCTACCTGGATCGCGCACCCTGGTTCAAGGTGGTCAAGGAGGACAAGCAGGCCGCCGCGACCACGATCTATACCGCGCTGCGCTGCATCGATACGCTCAAGACGCTGTTCGCGCCGTTCCTGCCGTTCACCTCGCAGAAGGTGCACGAGTTCCTCGGCTACGACGGGACGCTGTTCGGCGAGCAGAGTATCGCCACTTACCAGGAAGCGACGCGGCCTCACCAGGCGCTCGTCTACGACGGATCGCAGGCCGTCGGGCGCTGGGAAGCCAGCCAACTGCCCGCCGGGCAGGCGCTCCGCCAGCCGCAGCCGCTGTTCCGCAAGCTGGAACCGGAGCTGATCGAGCAGGAAGTCGCCCGCCTGGGCCAACCGCGCGAAGCGGAAGTCTTGCCCCGGCGGGGGTAAATGCCCTCACCCCCTACCCCCTCTCCCATCGTTTCTTATGGGAGAGGGGAAAAAGACTCCTCCCGCTCTTTTCCTGCTTTTTGAATAGAGCAGAGGAGATCGGGATAATTCAAGGTTCATTTCAAAGTCGTTTTTTCGAAAGATTGTGAACTGCCGATGATCCGCAAAATCGAATGGATGGTGATCGGCGTCATCCTGGCGGCGTACCTGGTGCTGGCCGGGCAGTATGCCACCCGCACACCGGACTGGCAGACGCCCGACGAACCCGCCCACTACAACTACGTGCGCCAGATCGCCGACGAGGGCAAGCTGCCGGTGCTGAAGCTGGGCGACTGGCAGCAGGACTATCAGAATCAACTCACTGCCGAGGGGTTCAACCCGGCGCTGCTGGACCGGATCGACACCGTGCAGTACGAAGATCACCAGCCGCCGCTCTACTACCTGCTGGAAGCGCCGGTCTACGCCCTGACGGATGGCAGCCTGCACGCCCTGCGGCTGCTGTCGGTGCTGCTGGGAGCCGGAATGATCCTGTGCACCTGGGCGCTGCTGTGGACGGTGCTGCCGCGCTGGCCCTCGCTGGCGCTGGTGGGGGCGGGCTTCGTGGCCTTCCTGCCGCAGCACCTCGCGATCCTGGGCAGCGTGAGCAACGACGCGCTGGCGGAACTGGTCGTCAGCGGGACGCTGCTGCTGGTCGCGATCTACCTGGGCAATTCGCGCCGCTCTGCCGCCGCCGCCGCGCCGCCGCATCACATCTCGCCGGTGGTGCTGGGCGTGCTGGTCGGGATCGCGCTGCTGACCAAGACGACGATCTATTTCCTGGCGGGCGTCGTCGGGCTGGCAGTGCTGCTGCGCTGGCGCCGTGAACGCTGGCCCCGGCGGCAGGGGATCACCCAGTTGGCCGCCGCGGCGATCCCGGCGCTGCTGATCGGCGGCGTCTGGTGGGTGCGCAACCTGATCGTCTACGGCGGGCTGGACTTCACCGGGCTGTCCCGCCACGATGCGATCACCATCGGGCAAATGCGCCGCGACACTTATATCGATTTGGTATGCGGCGGCAGCACGCGCGTCTACCTGGAAAACATGGCGCAGACCACCTTCCACAGCTTTTGGGGCCAGTTCGGCTGGATGGCCGTGCCGATGCCGGGCAATATCTACCGCCTGTTCATGCTGTTTACGCTGGTCGTCCTCGTCGGCGTCGTGCTGTTCGCCTGGCGGCAGCACTGGCCCCGCACGCTGAGCGGCCCGCAGCGCGATGCACTGATCGTCCTGGCGGTGGTGATCGTCTTCGTTTTTGCGGCATTCCTGATCTACAACCGGACCTTCGTCCAGTTCCAGGGGCGCTACCTGTACCCGGCGCTGATCCCGTTCGCGCTGCTGGTCGCGGTCGGACTGACGGGATGGACGGCGCTGGTCGAAAACCAGTTCCCCGCGCTGGAATGGCTGCCGGTGACCGCCATGATCGGGCTGGCGATCTTCGCCTGGTACGCGCTGGACACCTATCTGGTGCCCAATCTTCCGGTCTGGTGAGAGAGGGAATGATGGAATTCAGCCACCTGATTCAACGCGCGCTCGACCTCCGGCAGGGGTATGCCGCCTGGGAGCAGCAGACCTATGGCCGCCGCTGGACGGAAGAGGAAATCGCCCTGGGATTCGTCGGAGACGTGGGCGACCTGGCCAAGCTGATCCAGGCCCACAACGGCGTGCGCGGCATTCCGGACGCGGATCAAAAGCTGGCGCACGAGCTTTCCGACTGCCTGTGGTCGATCATCGTGCTGGCGCACAGCGCCGGGATCGATCTCGAAAGCGCTTTTCTGCACACGATGGACGACCTCGAACGCCATCTGGCGGCCCAATCATAGATCGGCGGTGAGTATAGGCTGAGGATGATGGAGCCTCGTGGACGCGAAGTTACCCGGTTCTGGCGAGTGCCCCAGATCGAGGGTCTGGAACTGCTGCACGCCACCTATGTGACCCAGAACTTCGCGCGCCACATGCACGACTGTTACGCCTTCGGCGTGGTCGAGCAGGGCGTCCAGGCGTACTATTACCGGGGCGCGAATCACGCCGCCTCCCCCGGCCATCTCGTGAACTGCCTGCCGGGCGAGGTGCACACCGGCCACGCCGCCACTGAAAGCGGCTGGACGTACCGCATGTTCTACCCCAGCCCGGAGATTTTGCAGCGCGTCGCCTCCGAGATCGCGGGCAGACCGCGCGATCTCCCGTTTTTTCAGCAGACCGTGATCGAAGACGCCGACCTGGTGCGGCGGCTCCATCACCTGCACCGGCTGTTAGAGGACCCGTCCGGCTCGTGGTTGGAACACCAGTCGCGCCTGCTGATGGCGCTCGCCCATCTGATCATCCGCCACGCCGACGATCCGCCTCCGCTCGCCCGTACCGGCACCGAGTCCGACCCGATCCGGCGCGTGCGCGCTTTCATCGACGACCGGTTCCACAGCAACCTCACCCTGGACGAACTGGCGGCGGTCGCGCACTTGAGTCCGTTTTACCTGGTGCGGGTCTTCACCCAAGAAGTCGGGCTGCCACCCCACGCCTACCTCACCCAGCGGCGCGTGATGGTCGCCTGCCGCCTGCTGCGGGCCGGGGAATCCGCCGCCCAGGTCGCCGCCGAAGTCGGCTTCGTGGACCAGAGTCACCTGCACCGCCACTTCAAGCGCATCATGGGCCTGACGCCCGGCCTCTACCAATCCCACTAGCGCAAGAACGTACAATCACCCGCCGCGTTCCTCGTCTATGCTGTTATGCACATTTAACCCCTATCCCCCCAACCCCCTTGTTCCCGCTGCGCGGAGAAAGGGGGAGCAGCGGGGAGCGAACAGTGCATAACAGGTTCTAGGGGTGTTGTTTAGCAGAGACGAGGTGAGAGATGTCAACCCGCATGATCGCTTACTGCGAGCTGACCCTGGCGATGATCATCGTGGGCAGCTCGGTCGTCGTGGGCAAAGTCATCACGGCGCACTTTCCGGTGTTTCTGGTCATGATGCTGCGGCTGGCGGTGGGTCTGCCGGTCCTGCTGCTGCTCACCCGCCGCGCGGGCGGCAGCGCGATCCCGATTCGGAAGCAAGATTACCTCGCGCTGTTTTTGCAGGCCCTCACCGGGATCGTACTGTTCAACGTGCTGCTGCTCTATGCGCTGCACTACACCAGCGCCACCAACAGCGGGATCATCACCAGCCTGACGCCCGCCGTGATCGGGATCATCTCGTGGCTGTGGCTGCACGAGCACCTGTCCTGGAAAACGAGTGCCGGGATCGCCTTGAGTATGTGCGGCGTGCTGGCGATCAACGTGTTCGGCGCGGCGGCCCAGGGGGATCGCGGATCGGCGCCGCTGCTGGGCAATCTGCTGGCCTTTGGCGCGGTGATCGGCGAGGCGCTGTTCACCATTTTCCGCAAGCTCACGGCGGACCGGCTCTCGTCGCTGCGCAGCGCCACGCTGGTCACGATCTTCGGACTGGTGATTTTTACGCCGGTCGGGCTGTATCAGGCCCGTTCGTTCGACTTCGGGCGAATTTCCGCCGCCGACCTGGTGCTGCTGCTCTACTACGGCTTCGGCGTGACAGCCCTGGCCTATCTGCTGTGGTTCAGCGGCGTCGAAAAAGTGCCCGCCAGCACTGCCGCCGTGTTCACCGGGGTGCTGCCGGTCAGCACGGTGGTGCTGTCGGCGATCTTCTTAGGGGAGCACAGCAGCAGCGCGCACCTCGTCGGGCTGGCGTGTGTGCTGGGCGGGATCGGCCTGATCACGCATGGTGGATCGACGTGATCAGGCTGATCCCGCGTTTCATGGTATAGTCTCTCCTCGACGAAGTGCAACCATGTGGAGGGATAGGGATGTCTGGTACCGTCTTAGCGCCCGGCCTCAGCGGTGAAGTGTCGGTCACCGTGACAGAGGAGTTGACCGCCGCCGCCCTGGGCAGCGGCCATGTCCACGTCTACTCGACGCCCGCGCTGATCGCCCTGCTGGAAGCCGCCGCCATTCGCGCCCTTCAGGATCAATTGCCCGAAGGCTATACCTCGGTCGGAACCAGCCTCGACGTCCGCCACCTGGCGGCCACACCGGTCGGCATAGAAGGAAAGCCAAGCCAGGGGAAAAACTAACGCCGGGGTTGTCTGCGGCGTACTTCGGCTACACCAACCACCTCTTTGTTGAGAATCACGAGGCGGCGATTGCCCATAATACGGTGCAGCGTCTGGTTGATAATACGGCTCTCCTGAAGCCAGAATTTCTCTAACGTCAGATCGGCCAGTTCTTCGAGAGTAGCCTGCTGCGCAGTAGTTGTCTGTTGAGTAGCGAGCGCCTCTCCCTGTAGACGGTTACAAGCTTCTTTCATATTTTTCAGTTGCGTCCCAATTTTTTCCAACTCCTCCTCATAAAGCTTCTGGATATCTTCCGAAGCTGTAAGCTGTCTTCGGATTAATGAACGCGCATGGCCCTCAAGTTCAACTATTTCTGCCTCCAAGACATGAATTCGATCAGCCAAGCACGGCGACTCATTAGGCATCCCGCCGAAAATGTTCGTAGTATTCTCGCGAAGCATCTGCCCTAGAAATTCGTTCATGCGATCTATTACGCGCTTTTCATTCGTGACACCACGGTTGTGACATTCCGGCAACCCAGGTCTGTCATCTTTGGCAGATGAGCAACACAATCCACGGTAATTCTTATCGGTCCAGGTTCGCATAAATCTGCCACACTCACCACAGATCACCAGTCCGCTCAAGCGATGGGTGTAAGTGGGCGACGCCTTGCCACGTATGATTCCGCTGCGCCGATCTATTTCCTGACGGATCCGATCTGCTAACTCACCATCCCATACGGCTGGATGAGTATTTCGGAATATCACGACACCATCAGGAACAGGCTCGCTCTCATCATAAATCCAGCGGCCAAATTTGTATCCATTTTTACTGGAAACGCCAGCATGGAAACGAGCCATATGCCCCCAAAACAACGGTTTCATGAGCAGGCGATACATACAAAATGTATAGTATCTCTCGCCTTTGTCATTAGCGTGCCCATACTGTTCAAATAACTTGACCTCGATTTTATCCCATGCCACCCCATCAAGAATAATGGTAGCCAGATCATCCCACAAGCGGCGTTTACTCTCATCTACTTCGAGACGTAAAGCTTTGCCTGTTCTAGGATCGCGAATAAGTTGATGCGAAAACGGGACCTGATTGGATGTCGGCAAACCGCGTGCGGCTCGGGCAGTCATGGCGCGATCACGAGCATCTACTAGGCGATCAATCTCGCCAGCAGCCTTATACCCATTCATGGCAATCCACATGCGATGGTTCTGTTTATCGATCCAGCCATCTATCAGCGAGTAGATCCGCGCGCCAAGGCTAATGGTCTGCTCCGTAATGTAGGCGTGCAGCGATTGTGTCCGTGCAAAACGGTTGCCATCCAACACGATCAATACATCAAAATCCTGCGTTTCCCAGTGACGGGACAGTCGGTGAAAAGCATCAATACCCTGCTTGGCCGCGTCAGATGCGAGATCGTGAAAATCGATATAGCGGCGGCTGTGTCCCGGTACGCGCATGACATCGATAATTCGCCAATTGTTTTCCTCTGCCAATTTGCGAGAGTCAGCTTCCTGCTGCGGAAGGCTTATTTTGTCCGGTTCGTTCTGGGCGCGTGATGACACAGCACACCAAATCAAACAGCGTGTTTCAGTCATGAGAGTTCCCCGCATCCTGGGCAGGCTGAACAACAGCACGATATCGCCATTCATACCCTATCGGACCATGACGCGGAATTTGTTTAGTCTCGATCAGACCGGCCCCGACCATACGCTCCAACAAAACCAGGTCCCACTTGTTTAGGGCGGGTTTTCCTGCTAGTTTGGCGAGCTGAGAACGGTTGACCCACTCTCCTATTTCGCGCAGCGACTCGAGAAGCTGCTGAGCTTGTGGTGTCAACGGTGTGGAATTTGATGGATGTGATGTCATATCAATCTGATACACTCGCATATATACCTCCAAGTATATGCTGATTATTTATCGAGAGCAACAAGTTCCGGTGCTCACAATTCTGGCTCAGATTTGCCAGTCTGATAAGTTAGACGCGCGATCTGCCACAACGCACGCAGGTCTCCAGCGAAGACCGCTTCCATTTGTTCAGGGGTCAAACGGGTCCCCGCAGGCGGAAGCGGCACAAAACTCTCCTGCAAACTGGGATGCAGCCGTTCGATCACCTCGCGATTTGCCAATGTGTCAGTTCCTTCAGCGGCGTAGGGATCGTCGAATTGCTCCTCATATTGTTTGTTCTGATTACTCACAGTGGTACTCCTGTGTATAGTCACATGTGCTCAGTGTAGCAAACTCGCCAGGCCGCAAGCGTGTAGAATTACGGTTTTTGGCGCGCAAACTTGCGGAAAACGATAGCAATGTTACGCGTTTCCTGTGTTCCTTAATTGGCGACGAGGTAGCCGTGTTTGGTCTGGCGGCCCTAAGGTACAATTCCGTGAAACAGCACACATGAAAGGAACTATGATGTCCAATCCACCGACCCTTGAATCAGGTTTGACCGGCACAGCCTCCACAATCGTCACTGAGGACAAAACGGCCTATGCCCTGGGTAGCGGAAATGTGAATGTGTACTCCACTCCAGCAATGGTCGCCTTGCTCGAAGCAGC
>CAYRWY010000111.1:12339-14306 GCA_964427955.1 uncultured Anaerolineaceae bacterium | reverse complement strand
CATCAGCGCCTCGGTTTTCTCCCCCTCTCCATTGCGCTTTTGAATGGAGAGGGGGTCGGGGGGTGAGGCCGGGATAAGACCGTGACGGCCTCACAAAACCTTAAATTGACGCACATTGGGCGTATTGCAGTACGCCCCTACCTGAAGAATTTTCGCCGTAACCTTGACCCTGTCCGCGCCCTTTTTCTGCGGAGCAGGGCGCCTCGCTCCACCTCTCTCCCTACGGAATCGGCACGTTGATCAGCAACTGCTGCAACATCCGCAGCGCGATCAGGTTGCGGTTCGGCACGCCGTAGGTGTTCAGTTCGTTCTCGGTCAGACTGTCGCCCACACCGGACGACGTCAACTGCAAGCTGTTGTCCACGCCGCCGGGCGCGCTGCGATTGATGCGCCGCCACACGTTCAGCAGCGGGAGATGGTAGTTCTGCGCGACCGTGGCGATGGCCGAGTTGTAGTCGATCAGCGCCGGGAACTGGTCGTTGCTGCCGGGGATGGTCGCCAGGATCGGGATCACGCCCCACGACAGGCTGTGCTGGACGATGGCGTCGAGGTTCGCGTTGAACACGTCTAGCGGGGTGCCCGACAGCACGTCGTTGCGCCCGACGATGATGAACACCACCGCGGGCCGCGTGACCCGCAGCTCGCAGTCGAGCGGGGTCTCGCCGCCGCCGCACAGCGACGGATCGGCCTGCGCGGGATCGAGCAGGTCTTGCGCGCGCCAGTTGGGATTGCTCGCCAGCGCGCCGCCGCCCTGGAAGCTGTTGCCGCCCACCGGGACGCTCAGGCTGGTGTAGTAGAACACCAGGTTGCTGAGATCGACGGCATCGTCCAGCCCGCCGAAGTCGCCCGATCCATCCCCGAAGTCGCCCAGGAAGACGCCGGGCGGTGTATCGCCCACGACGCTGAACAGTCCCGGGTTGACCGGCGGCTGCATGGCCAGGCCGTTGGCGTAGATACTCTGCGCCGTTTGCAGGATTTGATCCTCGATGGGCGAGATGTTGGGCAGATCGTCCAGGTTGACCTGCGATCCGCCGCCGGTGTTCACCGGCTGGGCCTGGACGGTGATCGCGAAGGTCGTGGTCGCCGATCCACCGCGCCCATCTTCCACGTACACGGTGATAGTCGCCGTGCCTTCGCCGTTGGCGGACAGGCTGACCGTGCCCAGACCCGGCGAGAACGCGCTCGCCACGCCGTCGTTGTCGGAGTAGGCCGTCGGGTTGGAGAGCGGATCGCCGTCCGGATCGGTGGCGTTGTACGAGAGGTCGCGCGTTTCGCCGACCGTCATGGACTGCGCCTCGATAGGATCGATCACGGGGTTGTTGTTGACCGGCTGCGGGGTCTGCACGGTGACGCCGAAGATCATGGTCGCCATGCCGCCCCGGCTGTCTTGCACCGTCACAGTGACGTTGGTCGATCCGGGTGATCCGGCGGTCAGCGTCACGCTGCCCAGCGCCGACGAGAACGCGCCCGCGATGCTGGGATTGTCGGAGACGGCTACGAAGTTGACCAGCGGATCGCCGTCCGGATCAGAGACGGCGTAGCCCACGTCGCGGGTTTCCCCGACGTTCATGGTCTGCGGATCGATCTGCTGGATCGACGGGTTGTTATTCGGAGTCTGTACGGTGACGGCGAAGGTCATGGTGGCCGTGCCGCCGCGGTTATCCTGCACCGTGACGGTGATGTTGGCCGTGCCCGCGCTGTTGGCGGTCAGGGTGATGGTGCCGACGGCGGGCGCAAAGGCCAGCACGGCGGGATTATCCGAGATCGCGACCGGGTTGGAGAGCGGATCGCCGTCCGGATCAGAGACGGCGTAGCCCACGTCGCGGGTTTCGCCGACGTTCATGGTCTGCGGATCGATCTGCTGGATCACTGGGTTGTTATTCGGAGTCTGTACGGTGACGGCGAAGGTTACGGTGGCCGTGCCGCCGCGGTTATCCTGCACCGTGACGGTGATGTTGGCCGTGCCC
>CAYRWY010000111.1:0-12239 GCA_964427955.1 uncultured Anaerolineaceae bacterium | reverse complement strand
GTCGGAGATCGCGACCGGGTTGGAGAGCGGATCGCCGTCCGGATCGGTGGCGGTGAAAGCGACGTCGCGGGTTTCGCCGACGGTCATGGACTGCGGATCGACCGGCTGGATCACCGGGTTATTGTTCGGGACTGCCGTCACGGTGGCGGTCGGCGTCTCCGAGGCGGTCGCGGTGGCCGTGGGCGTCTCAGTCGGAATCGCCGTGGTCGTCGCCGTTTCGGTGGCGGTCGCCGTAGGAGTCTCCGTAGCCGTCGAAGTCGCCGTGGGCGTCTCGGATGGCGTTGCGGTCGCCGTTTCAGTGGCAGTGGCCGTGTTGGTCGGAGTCAGCGACGGCGGCTGCGTGCCGGTATTCGTCGCGCTCGGCGTGTAGGTGATGGTCGTGGTCTCCGTAGCCGTCGCGGTGGCGGTCGGCGTTTCCGAGGCGGTGACCGTGGCCGTGGGTGTCTCGGTCAGAGTCGCCGCCGTGGTGGCCGTCGCTGTTTCAGTGGCGGTCGGCGTGGCCGTCGGGGATTGCGTCCCGGTCAGCGTCACACTGGGCGTCAGCGTCGCCGTGTTGGTCGGGAGCGGCGTCCAGGTGCTGATCGGCGTATTCGTCGCGGTGGAGGTCGCCGTCGGGGTGGGCGGGATCGCGCTGACTTTCACGTGCGAGCAGTCGCCGCGCTGTTCGCCCTGCTTGGCTTCCACCCAGCCGAACGTCCCGGCGATGGCGATCTGCCACCACTTGCTCGACGGATCGCGCCCGGTGATTTCAAATTTCTGCCCGGCGGTCAGGATCGTCATGCGCGCGTACATCGGGCCGGGACCGCTGTAGACCGGTACGCCGTCCGTGCTGATGCGCACGCGGCAGGAGTCCGGCGTGGCGGTCGGGGTGGGCGTGCCCGGCGGCAGGGTCGGGATGATCGGCGTGGGCGTCGGCGGCAGCGGAGTCTGCGTCGGCGGGATGGTCGGGATCGGCGTCAGGGGCAGGATGTACGGCGTGGGCGGCGGCAGCACGATGCCGATGCCCGCGCAGTCGCCCAGCGCGTTGGCGTAGTACCCGCTGACCCAGGCCCACTGGCCGTTGTAGATCACCTGCCACCAGGGATCGGGATAGAGCTGCCGCCCGGTGATGGTCAATTCCTGGCCAATGCTGGCCGATCCGATGACCGTGTAGACCATGCCCGGCCCGCTGCGGACGTTGAGCGCCCCGACCGCGATCTGCGCGCGGCACGTGGTGTTTGCGATCTGGGTGGGCGTGATGAAGGCCAGCGTCGCGGCGGGCGTCTGGCTGATGTCGCTCGCTTTGGCGCGCACGATCAGGTTGACGAAGGCCGACTCGCCGCGCACCGTCCCGCGCCAGGGCACGACTTCGATGCGCTGCTGGCCGACGTTGGCCGGGCGCCACTTGAGCAGGACCTTGAATTCCTTGTCTCCGGTGTCCAGGCTGGGCGACGCCTGCGAGGCGACCACGAAGTTGTTCACCAGCAGTTCGACGCGTGTCACGCCGACCGGATCGGTGGCGACGGCGTAGAGCAGGACGTCATTGTCGACCAACACCTGCGCGCTGTCCTGGGGCGCCTGAATCACCACCCCCGGACGGCCTCCGCCGCCGACAGGAGTCCCGGTTTGCTTCTCTTTATCGCTCTTGGTCGTGAGATTGCAGGCCAGGGCGGCGGCGATCAGCAGCCCCAGCACCAAGCCCACCGGCCAGGATATACGCCGTGCGCGTTCACTCACAGTCATGGCGCGGCCTCCTTTGTCGAGTTAGATGATAAATGCGGAACGTCGCAGGTCCGCCTGAAATCCCTATTCTCAGTCTATGCCGAATGATGGGGGCCGGTCCACCCCTCGTGCAATGATCGGTGGAAAAACGCCCGAAAGTCGTCGCCTTTACTCCCCTTCCGGCGGGTTGGCATAAGCGGTGATCGCGTCGCGCAGGCTCCGGAAGCTGACCTCCCCGGTCGGGAAGGGATGCGCCAGCCCATTTTTTTCGATGACGATGACCATCACCTCTTCGGGGTCCAGCACTGTCGGCCCGAAGGTCGCGGCGAGCGTCTTGAGCAGCTCGTCGCTGGCCACGCCAAACAGGTAGTCGGACGGCGTATCCTCGCTGCGGACGTTTTCAATCGGCGCCCAGTCGGCACCCAGTTGATCCTGCATCACCGATTGGATCAGGCCCGGCGTTTCGCCCGGAATGACACCCAGCGCGATGAAGACGGTGTCCGAGAGCACGCCCTGATCGGCGCGATCCTGGATGGCCTGGGCGATGACCTGCTGCTGCTCGATGCAGATCGCGCAGGAGGCCGAGATGGTTTCCAAAATGATGGGCCGCCCGGTGAAATCCGCCAGCGTGTGCTCCTGGCCGTGCTCGTCCGTGAACGGTTTGAGCAGCCAGTCCCCCTGGGCCGTCTCGGCGGTCAGATTTTCGACCACGGCCTCGGTGGCATCCGGGTCCTTGGTGGGCCACGGCGTGGGGGTAGGGGTAGCGCGCTGCGGGGTGCGCGTGGCGGTCGCTGGCCAGGGGGTGGGCCAGGGCGTCCAGGTGGCGCTCGGAGCCTGAGCCGTGAGCCGTTGGGCCTCCTGGTGGGCCGCATCCAGTTGGGTCGGCGTTTCTTTCTTGCCGGTCTTGCACCCTGCCAGCACGAACATGATCAGGAGGGTCAGGATTATCCGTTGAGCGTTCCGCATGGTTATCCTCACGGGCTAAGATTGCCATTATTATAAGCTACTCCCCCCATCTGCGCGTATTTTGCTCGACATGCGCCAGTGGCAATTGGGGGAAGGCGGCTTTAGACTCTCACTTGACAGCCGACTATTTTTCTATGCTACCATGTCTGGCTGGTTTCTCCACGAGTACCTAGGAGGCATTATGAAAATCGGAATCGTGGGAAGTGGGGCCGTCGGTGCGACGACGGCGTACGCGCTGGTGATGCGCGGCATTGGGCGCGAGCTGGTGCTGGTCGATCTGAATAAGCAGCGGGCCCAGGCCGAAGCGGATGACCTGCTGCACGCGGTCCCCTTTGCCCATCCCATGCAGGTCCGCGCGGGCGAGTATGCCGATCTCGACGACTGCAAAGTGGTGATCGTCACCGCCGGGGTCGCCCAGAAGCCGGGCGAGACGCGCCTGCAACTGCTGGAAAAGAACGCGGCGATCTTTCAGACCATGATCCCCGCGATCCTGACCCACGCGCCGGACGCGGTGCTGCTCATCGCCACCAACCCGGTGGACATCATGACTCACCTCGCGGCGCGTTATGCCGCGGCGTTCGGGGTGCCCAGCGCGCGTGTGATCGGGTCGGGGACGACGCTGGATACGGCGCGCTTTCGGGCGTTGTTGGGGCGTCGGCTGGGGGTCGATCCCCAGCACGTCCACGCCTACGTGCTGGGCGAGCACGGCGACTCGGAGGTGCTGGCCTGGTCGGCGGTGGGTATAGGTGGGATACCACTCGCCGAATTCTGTGTCGAGCCGGGCAGCGAGATCACGCCGGAAGTACAGCGCGAGATCGACGACCAGGTGCGCAACGCCGCCTACCGCATCATCGCGGGCAAGGGCGCGACCTTCTACGGGATCGGCAGCGCGATGGCGCGCATCGTCGAGGTGATCCTGCGCGATCAGCGGGCGCTGCTCACCGTCTGCACGCCGTCGGCGGAGGTGGACGGAGTTCCGGACGTGACGGTGGCGCTGCCCAACCTGCTCGGCGGGAACGGGGTGATCTCGACCTGCCTGCTGCGGCTGGACGACGAGGAACGTGCTCGTCTGCGCGCCAGTGCCCAGGTCGTGCGCGACGCTATCACCAGTGTGGATGGTTTATCGGATTGATCTGATGAATCTGAGGGTATAAGAGCCGTAAAGGGGAAAAAGTCGCAGGCCCTGGTAGCGGTGCCTGCTAGCGGGGCCTAGGCGTGCAGTTCGTTGTTCTTGCGAGGAGCCGGGATCAGTTCTTCGGTCCAGGGACGAATCTCGGCGTACAGCAGATCGGCCAGCACCATCAGGCGGTTCAGCCGGTTGCTGTCCTGGTGCGTCGGCTGATCCACGGTGCCTTCCTGGATGGCGTGCTCCAGCTTTTGCAGAGCGGCCAGCGTCTTGCCGATGCGCGATTGGGCTTCACTCAGGTCTTCCCAGAGAATGCTGTGGAGATCGGGTGTCATGATGGAATACCTCCTCGTAAATTCCCTGACAGGAACAGTAAATGTACTGTACTGTGCAACGTAGCCGAACGCATTAGGCGAATGATCTAGATCGAACTCCGGCCATGTTGGGCACTTTGTACAGAAACGAACCTAAGATCAGATCATTGAGGTCGCGGCGGCGCGGGTGACTGGCGGACAGCCGCGGCTGTCCTCGTGCAGATCGCGGGAAAGAGTGGAGATAATCATGAAATTATTGAAGAAAAATGTAGTATAATCAACTCAAACCAATGTGGATTACGAAGTTGATCAACCCACGATAAATTGACCCTTGGCCAAGGATAATCCGATGCAAGATCTTCAGGGCCAGTTGGGCGAGCTTGAACGTGAACTCGCCCAAGCGAGAACCCGCATCGCTGAATTGGAGGCGCGGTTAGCTTCCACGGCTGCCCCAGATCCCGAACCGGGACGTTTGAGAGATGCCGGAAACCGGTCCACACAGCGCATCGCACACCGGCTGGAAGGACTGCACCGCCTGGATCGCGCGATCCTCGGTGCGGTGTCGCTCCAAGAGGTAGCCACAGTGGCGCTGGACCACATGTTGGCGATGGTGCCCTGTGATCGCGTGTCGGTGGCGACTGCCGATCTGGAGGCGGGCACGACTTATATTCTGGCCGCCTATTCGGATCGTCCGACGGCGATCACCGCGGGGCAGACGTATGCGATCGATCGTGACCTGGTCGAGCCGCTGGTCGTCCGGCCTTATGTGCTGGCCCGGAATCTTGACCGGAGTTCGAGCGAGGAACTGCGGCAGCTTCATCGGGAAGGCATCCGGAGCAAGCTCCTGGTGAGATTGCACGTCGAAGGCCGCCTGATCGGCCTGATCAAGTTCAATTCCCTGCTCCCTGACTATTTCACCGGAGATCTGATCGAAATCGCCCTGGAGATTGCCGATCAGATGTCGATTGCCGTTCACAAGGCCCAGCTCATCGAGGCGTTGGCGCACCGTGCCACCGATCTGGAAGGGTCTCAGCAAGCGATCCAGCGGTATTCCCGGCGGCTGGAAGGATTGCACACGATTGACCTCGCCTTGATCGCGGGGGGCTCGGCTCAGGCGCTGATCGACGCGACGCTGAAGAATATTCGCCTGCTCATTCCCTGCCAGCAGGCGGGCGCCGGGTTATTCGACCTCGACACCGGAGAAGCCATCGTTTTTTCCAGGGAATCTGCCGTTTCGACCAGCTTTCATCTGGGGCTGCGCCTGCCCGTCCCTTCCGGCTATCTGGAATCGTTCGACGCGAAGGGGGTCAGGCTGATCGACGACATTGGGCTGCGCCCGGATCTCCATTCGTCGTCGCAGCGCATGATGGCCGATGGGATGCGCGCTTTTCTGCACGTGCTTCTGGGCGATAAGGATCACCCCTACGGGGTGCTGGTCTTGAACGATGCCACGCCGGGCTTTTTCACGTCCGAACACCGGGATATCGCCGTCGAGGTGTCCAGCCAGTTGACGATCGCCATGCGGCATCTGCGCATGGCCGAAGAACTGGTCCAACACGCAACCCTGCTCGAACAGCGTGTGAGCGAGCGCACCGCCGAACTGGAAGCGGCCAAGGGGCGTCAGGAAGCTATCCTGAACAACAGCCGCGATGGCATTCTGCTGATCGAGCAGGACCTGAGTATCATGCAGGCCAACCTGGCCTTTAACTTGTTGGTCGGGACCGACACCTCGCCCAGAAGCCTGATGGAGGTGGTGGTCGAAGAGGATCAGGCCAGCGTCCTCGAAAATGTCAGGCTGGCCATGCAGAGCCTCGCCTCTCCCCAGATCGAGGTCCGGCTGCGCCGCGTGGACGGGGCGACGCTCAGTATTGAGCTGAGCCTGCAATACGTGTCTGGCGATGGCCTGGTGTGCACGGTGCACGATATCACCGAGCGCAAACGAGCTGAGGTGGCGCTGGCCCGCAAGCACCAGGATGAGCGCCAGATGCAGGAATATCTCAAGGCGCTGCATGAGATCACGATCCTGCTCACTCACATGGAGACGCTCGACGACTTCTGCCGCTGCACCGTCGAACAAGCGCTGGCACGCTTCGGCTTCGAGCGCATGGGTTTCTTCCTATACAAAGATGGCGTAGCCCTGGGAACCTATGGCACCGATCTCCAGGGCCAGATTACGGATGAGCATGATTTCCGGCTGAGCATCGACAACCTGTCGGGCATTCTCAAGCGCACGCTGGACCGCGAAGCCACGTTCATCTTCGAGGAAGATGACACGATCTTCAGCAGTTTGCAGGCGGTCGGGAGGGGACAACATGCCGCCGCCGCGCTGTGGGATCTTGAAGTGATGGGGTGGCTGGTGGTCGATAACGGCGTTCACCACCGCCCGATCACCCAGGCCCAGCTCGATATCCTGGCCCTGTATGCCCTCACCGTGGGATCGCTGCTGTCGCGCAAGCGGGCCGAGTCCGCCCTGCGCGACAGCGAGGCGCGCTATCGCCTGTTCATCGACTCGGCGCCAATTGCGGCGTTCATCACGGATGCGGAGGGTGTGGTCCTCCTGGCCAACCAGGAGGCGGAGAAGCTGTTGGGCTACGAGCATGAGGCACTGTTGGGGCAGCCGGTCGAGGTGCTGATCCCGGAGGCGCTCTGGAATCAGCACGTTGGTCACCGTAAGCTGTACCTGAATGACCTGGCGGGTCGTCGCGGCGGCATGTTCGATGTCCCGGTCCTGCGCAAGGACGGCAGCCTCTTTTCGGCGGACATCCGGCTGCGCCCCGTCGATACGTCCGCTGGGCCGGTGATCATCGGTTTCATAATTGATGTCACCCAACGGCGGCAGGTCGAACAGGCGCTGCGGCAGGCGCTCGCCCAGGAAAAGGAACTGGGTGATCTCAAGACTCGTTTCGTGTCGGTGGCCTCGCACGAATTCCGCACTCCGTTGGCCACGATTTTGGCCACCTCGGAGACTCTGATGCACTATCGCGACCGCATGTCTCCGGGGCAGGTTGACGCGCGGTTGCAGAAGATCGCCCAGCAGGTCACGCACATGAAAGACATTATGGAAGAGGTGCTGCACCTGGCGCGTCTTCAGGCCGGGCGTATCGAGTTTGATCCTCAGCCGGGTGATCTGAACGCCTTGTGCGAGGAGATTGTCGAGGAATACGTCAGCCAGGCGGAGTACCGGGGCCGCATCCTGTATGCCTGTGCCGCGTCACCGGTATTGGGTTCTTTTGATGCGCGCCTGATGCGCCAGGTGATCTACAACCTGGTTTCGAATGCTCTCAAATATTCCCCGGCGGAAAAGTCCGTCCAGATCGACCTGTCCTGTGACGATGGCGAGATCATGCTGCGGGTGAAAGATGAAGGAATCGGCATCCCCGAAGAGGACCTGAAGCACTTGTTTGAGCCTTTCCACCGGGGGTCCAACGTCGGGACGATCTCGGGCACCGGGCTGGGATTGAGCATCACTCAACACGCCGTCGAGCTGCATGGTGGGACGATTCTGCCCGAAGGCCACGTTGGACCGGGGACCACTTTCACCGTGCGGCTGCCTCGCCAGCCGTAAGGGCGCCGCGTTTTCCTCTCCTCTGGTCTGGTATATTCACCGGCTGGTCTTCTGATCAACGGAGGATGATACGACGGTTTTGATTCGGAAAGCGGGACCTGGCGACGTGCTCGCCCTTGTGGCCCTGCTGAGGGGGATGCGTGATCTGCTGTCGCAGGTCAACGCCGAGACACCCGACGAGACGCAGCAGCGAGTAACCCGGCACCTGGCCCTGTGCCTGGCCGACGACAGTCACTCAGTCTACGTCGCGGAGACTGCTGGCGGATCGCTGGCGGGTCCCGAAGGGTACGTGTCGGAGCTGTTCATTGCCGGGGCGTGCCGGGGGCAGGGGGTGGGGCGCCAACTGCTCGAGGTCGTGGTTGCCGAGGCGCGCGAGCGGGGCTGTGCCCGGTTGATGCTGGTCAATATGCGCCACCGCGAATCCTACGAGCGCCAGTTCTACAGCAAACAGGGTTGGAAAGAACGCGCCGAGGCTGCCAACTTCGTCTACCCGCTGTAAGCAGCGTTCTGGAAGATTCCCTTGACAGGTGGCCCGGTCAAGACTATACTGCTTTTAACCCAGACGGAGTTTTGAAAGGTTTTATGAGTCAAGTCGTTGTGCTCCATCGAGAACTTGCATAAGCGCGCCTGACCGGTGAATATGCGGCCACAGGTGCTTATGCTCCCGTGGCTTTTTTGTTCATTTGCCGCGCGTCTTCTCGTTGAAGTACAGCCCTGCGGGTCCATTCGCAGGTCACGAGCGGCCACGACCAACACGATGCCAGTCACGGGATATATCCTGCGACTGGCTTTTTGTTTACGGGAACTCCGACCATGCAACCTGGGAATACTGCTGCTCCGAACCACGGAGTAGTGATCAAGAAAACATCGAATAGCTATACCGTCTCGAGCGAGCACGAACGCCTCGACTGCACGCTCTCGAACCGGTTGAAAAAAGAGCCGGATGCGAATCTGGTCACCGTCGGCGACGTGGTGACCTGGAACGATCAGGCGCAAATCACCGGCGTGCTGCCGCGCCGCAACCAGCTTTCTCGCCGGGGCGCCGTGCCCATGCCGGGTGCTTGCGCTCACGAGCAGATCATTGTGAGCAACGTCGATCAGGTGATTCCGGTCTTCGCCGCGGCCAACCCGCGTCCCGCCTGGAATCTGCTGGATCGCTACCTCGTTTCGGCGGAGTCCGCCGAAATTCCGGTGCTGATCTGCCTGACCAAGCTGGATCTGGTAGAGAACCGCCCGGAAGCCGAGGAAATCGAGTCGGTGGCAGCGGAATATCGCGCCATCGGGTATGAGGTCGTGCTCACGAGTACGGTCACCGGGCAAGGGCTGGACGATCTGAAATCCAGGCTGCGGGGACGGTTGTCTGCCCTGGTCGGCAAATCCGGCGCGGGCAAGACTTCGCTGTTGAATGCGGTGGAACCTGGCCTCGGGCGGCGCGTCCAGGCGGTGAGCGAGGCGACCGGGAAAGGCCGCCATACCACCTCCTGCGCGGAGATCATCTCGCTGGCGGCGGGCGGCGCGGTGGTGGATACCCCCGGTATACGCGAGTTTGGCCTGTGGGATATCGCCGAGGACGATCTGGCCTGGTTTTTCCCTGAGATGCGTCCCTACGTGGGCCGCTGCAAGTTCAGGATGGACTGCACTCACGACGAGGAGCCAGGCTGCGCGATCCGCAAGGCCGTGGTAGAGGGGCAGATCAGCCCGTACCGGTACCAGAGTTATTTGAAGCTGAGGGCCGACGCATGACCACGCCCTTTGCTGCTCGACGTGTCTATACCCGTCCGGGGAAAATCAACAATGCCTCCGGCGACTTCGTGTGTCTCGCCTGCGGAATGTTCGTTTCTGCCGGGGAGATGCTCTCTGGCGTTCGCAACCGCAATCACTGTCCCTACTCCCTCGCCTCGCGTCACATGGACCAGTTCGAGCCGGGCGACCGGCTCTCGGCCTGCAAGGCGTCCATGCGCGCGGTGGGCTTGACCCTCAAGCGGGTGAACAAGAAATATGTGGGTCACAGCCTGGGCGAGCTGATGCTGGTGCACCTCTGCGACGGCTGCGGTAAGGTGTCGATCAACCGTATCGCCGCCGACGACCTGGCCGAGGCGATTCTCTCAGTTCTGGATCACTCTGCCAGGTTGGACTCCGCAGTGCGGGATCTGCTTGCCCAGGCGGAGGTCGCGCTCCTGAGTCCGGCGCAGGCCGATCTGGTGCGCCGGTGTCTGTTTGGCCTCACCAATTGACGCGTAAGGGGAGGGGCTTTCCCCTCCCTCCCGCGCGCGGCGCGGACCCCGGCTGCCTCCGTATGATGGCGCAGTTTCTGTGAAGCTTCTTTTTCGCGCTGTTGATTACCTTTGGGGGGAGGATTCTCAACCCCCTGTGGATCAATGCGACCCAGAAATATCTATTCTGGTCAGCCCCTGGCTGTGTAGAGATGGGATGTGTAGGGGTGTGCGCAAAACAAAACCGCCTCATGATGGTTGTCATGAGGCGGTTGCAGTTTAGAAACTTGGCAGAAGGTTAATCAGTCGGGGCGCCCGGATTTGAACCGGGGGCCTCTTGGACTTTTCTTCGCTCGCCACAACCAAAAAGCACTCGACATCATCCAGTTTTTACAAAAAACTGGGGATTTTCGAGTGCTTTTTGATTCATGTGTGACGAGGGTCTCGGCAGGGTAGGGGATCGGATTCCAGACGAATCTGATACATCCTTATGCTATCTCTGTCGGCAAATCTCTATGCCCTTGGCCTCCTTGCAGTAGCGCAAAAAGCACTCAAATTCATCCGGTTTTGCCAAACGAAACCAGGACGATTTTCGAGTGCTTTTTTGTTGGACTCGGAGGGATCGTCTCGGTAAGGCGCTGAATGGCCAGGCGAATGTCTGGCACTCCCACGTTCTGATAGTACTCCGCTGTAATCCGTGAACTGCTGTGGCCCAAAATAGCCTGGATGACCACCAGCGGCACGTTGAGTCGAGCGAGTTCCGTTCCTACATAATGCCTGAAGCTGTGCGCTCCCAGGCGGCGCGGAAGACCGGCTTTCGACGACAGCCGCTCGGTGAGTTCCGAAATCGCTGTGGATTTGAGAGGACCATCGCCCCGCTGGGATGTGAAGACGTAGTTGTGCGGGACTTTCGGTCGGGCTTCCAGCCAGAACTGGATCGCATCAGCGGTCTCGTTGTCGAAGTAGATCCGGCGCTGCTTGCCTCCCTTGCCATCGACAAGTGCCGAATTGTCGTCCAGGGCAAGATCTTTGATACGCAATCCCGCGACTTCACTGGCGCGAGGACCGGCGCGTGACAGCAGCAGGATGATCGCATGGTCGCGCGCATTGAAGCGAGATGCGGCAAGAATGGCGGCCACTTCTTCTCGCGAGGCTGCTTTCCCCTGTCCAAGCGGTATTTCCGGTCTCCGGTTCCGTATGGTCTCCACCGGGGATTTCTTGAGATACCCCTCGTGGACGCACCAGGTGAAGAAAGTCTTGATCATCTTCTTGTTTTTGTACACGGTGGCGCGCGATAGGGAATCCGCCTCCGCAGGTCGTTGAGGATGATTCTCGTACTTCACCCGACGCTCGGCCATCTCCTCGATATAACTTGCTACATCTTCAGCCGTCACCTGGCGCAGGTGGCGATCTGGACCGATTGAAGCCACGAAACGAGAGAGAAAACGTCGGTAAGTGGTATTCGTGGCTTTAGATCGGTCTACGAGCAAAAACTTGTTCAGTGCTTCGTTGAGTTTCACAGTACCCTCCTCATGCTTGTATCATAGCTAACTTTAAGCGGGTAGGAAGGGTAAACATAGTCAATTGTGAATATCGCCTAAAAACTGATGCGCCATAGCAAGTTCTGACCCCCGCTATGGCGCTCACCAAACGCTCACGCGCAAGAAAGTCGCGGTGGCAGGGCACAGTATAGCACCGCTGCTCCTGCACGCCCCCCCTGTGTCCAGGAAACCAAACACGAAGTCAACCTTCCACGTCACCGCGCCCTGGAAAGAGAACGGCACGAACGTTTTTCACCCAGCGAGTCAGCAGGACGAGTTTCACTGGCCGCTACCTGTGTCAATGGGATCGAACCTCTTCAAGAGAGAACACTATGAGCAGAATCATTCACGGCGACAGCCACAAATCAATCAAATACTTTCGGGAAAACCCGGCGGCACTGGCGGTCCTGATGATCTACATCGGTCGGGCTAATCCGGAGGGCGTCGCGTGGCCCAGTTTGGACGGTCTTGCCCACGATACGGGATGGACCAAGACGCCTTGTCTGAACGCTCGTCATTTTCTGGTCGAGCACGGGGCGCTGGAGTCTGTGCCTGGCTACGTGCGTCCGGCCTGGCGTAACAAGCCTGCCGCGCAGTTGGCGAGACTAAAGAACCTGGATCACTCCGAATACTACCGTGTCACCGGGGTCTTCCTTCAAGGTGGGAAACCCCAGCCGCTGCTGTATATGCCTGAGGGCCAGGAAAGCGACGTGGTTGACGAATCTCCGACAGTCCATGCGGTAGACCGTCGAGCCGATAGACCGTCGAGCGCCTCGACCGTCGAGCCGGTAGACGGTCGCCCCGGTGGACCCG
>CAYRWY010000110.1:0-14611 GCA_964427955.1 uncultured Anaerolineaceae bacterium | reverse complement strand
ACAACGTGCTCCTGTGAGAAATAGCGGTCAGCTATCCGCTTTCAGCGAAAAACAGTGGTTACTGGATCTGCTCTATCGCGCGGGTCAGCGCCCGACGCGCTACGACCCGCGCCATTTCGATCCGGTACTCGCGGCTGCCCCAGTGATCCCCGGTCGGGTCGAGATGCAGTTTGCCCAGCGCCGCGTCGAGATTGCCGGATTTATCCAGCTCGCGGGTTACCTCCGGCTGCGGCACCGGCGTCGCCGCGACGCCGCACAGCGCCAGCGATGAATAGTACAGTTTGCCCGCGCTGTCCGCTTCGACGTAGGCCACGGCGGCCACAATCGGCGCGTCGGCAGGGGTGCGCGCGACTTTTTCCACCGCGAAGGCGGACTGCTTTGGCCCGCATAACAGACGGATCTGTGCGATCAGGTAGTGGCGGCTGACGTCGCTGGCGCCCAGCCAGGCCGCCATCGTGAAGTGCATGTCGATGTCCACCCGCTTGAGCACCGCGCCCAGCGCCAGCAGCGCCGTGATCGTGAGCGACTGGGGATCGCGCTCCATCAGCAGGTCGCCCAGGCGCAGGGTGTGGCGCAGCGTTTCGGGCAGATCTTCGCGCAGCACGGCGGCGATCCCGGCCAGCTTGGGAGACTGATCGCCGCGCTCCAGGCAGGCCAGCCGCACCTGTTCGAGCGTGAGCATGGTCCCCAGCCGCAGCGAGTTTTCACTGTCGCGCACGAAATCCAGGCCCAGCCGTCCGAGATCGACGGCGGCTTCGACTTCCGCCGGACGTGGGTGGCGCTGCAACGCGGCTCCGCCGTAGAGCGGATAGGTGCCGGGTTGGCGCAGCAGGGCGGCGGCGTCTTCCACCGTCGCGGGTTGGTGAGTGGTTTTGAGATTGAACAACATCGTCGGTCATCCCTCATAAGAATAAGTGATGGACTGTTCCCGCCATGTTCTGACGGTGGCTCGCGCCAGGCATTCGGCAGCATCCAGCATGACGGTCGATCCCTGTATTGTAGCCCGGACCGCGTTCAGATCGGTACAGGCCAGGATGGCCGTATCGATCCCCGCGCGGTCGATGTCCGCCCGCAGGGTGTCCCAGAGCGGGACCGCCTGCGCGGCAGAGGCTTTGATCGCCAGGATCAGCTCGTCCACCCGGCGCTGCCACTCTTCCCCCTCGACGACGTCCAGCCCGGCCCGGCGCAGCGGCGCCTGGTACAGCCCGGACCCGGCAGTCACGCGGGTCGCCAGCAGGATCGCTTTTTTCGATCCGGCAGGGATGGCCCGCAGCGTCTCCTCGACCATGTTCAGCAGCGGCACGCCCAGCCCGGCGGCCAGCGCCGGATAGTACGCGTGGGCCGAGTTGCACGGCATGGCGATGAAGCTCACGCCCGCCGCTGCCAGCTTGCGCAGCCCGGCGCGGATGGCCGCTTGCAGCGCGGCATGATCGACCGGGCGATCCACGTAAAACGGCGTAGGCAGCGCGTAGATCAGCATCGGCGGGAAGTCGAGATCATCCTTCGCCCCGTACTGGCGCTGGCACTCCGTCACCACCGCGTCGATGAACGGCGCCGTGGAGCGCGGTCCCATGCCCGCCAAAATGCCGATCATCGCTGCTGCCATACTTGTTTATCCCCGCTCGTTGCGGCCCCTCTCCGCTGGCGGTTCAAGGGCCGACAGGGGGTCAAAAGCCTGGAGCGCGCGAAAATCTGCTACGTTTTACCTCACCCCCCGGCCCCCTCTCCACCCGGTGGGGAGGGGGAGCGGCGCGGTGGAAACGTCGGTGTAGGGGCGCTGCTTGCTGCGCCCTGCTTTGAAAAATGAGATTTGTCCCTCAAAAACACCCAATCTCATGCCTATCCGCCCCTGAACCGCTGGCGGGAGGGACCTAGAACTGTTCCAGGAAGCGCAGATCGTTCTGCCAGAAGTAGCGAATATCCTGGATACCGTGCTTGATCATGGTGATGCGCTCCGGCCCCATGCCGAAGGCGAAGCCGCTCCATTCTGCCGGATCGTAGCCGCCATTTTCGAGCACGACCGGATGGACCATGCCGCACCCGGCGATCTCGACCCAGCCGGTGCCCTTGCAGATCGCGCAGCCCTGGCCGCCGCACAGCACGCACTCGACGTCCACTTCCATGCTCGGCTCGGTGAAGGGGAAGTACGACCCGCGAAAGCGCACGCGCTGTTCCGCGCCGAACATGCGCCGCGCGAACTCGGCAATCGTGCCCTTGAGATCGGTCAGGCGGATGTTGTGCCCAATCGCCAGCCCTTCGACCTGGTTGAACTGGATTTCCTTGCGCGCTGAAATCTGCTCGTAGCGGTAGCACATGCCCGGCAGGATCACACGGATCGGCTGCGTGCCGCTGCCGCCGTAGTCCTCCATCGCGCGAATCTGGCCGGGGCTGGTGTGCGTGCGCAGGATCACGCCCGGCGTCGTGGTGTGGAAGGTGTCCCACATGTCGCGCGCGGGGTGGTGCGGCGGGATGTTCAGCTTGGTGAAGTTCGTGTCGTCGTCTTCCACGTCGCGGCTGCGATACACCTGAAAGCCCATCTCGGCCCAGATGCCGTAGAATTCGCGCAGCGTTTGCGTGGCGGGATGCAGCCCGCCGGTCGCGGTACGGCGGCCCGGCAGCGTCACGTCGATCTCGCCTTCTTCCAGCGAGCGGGCGAGTTCATGCTGGCGGATCGCTTCTTCGCGCGCGGTCAGGGCGGTGGTCAGCGCGTCCTTGACCTCGTTGATGCGCTTGCCGAACGCGGCGCGCTCCTCTTTGGGCAGTTCCTTCATGGCTTGCAGCGCCGCCGTCACCGCGCCTTTTTTGCCCAGAAAACGGCGTTCCCATTCCTGAAGGCTGTCCTTGACCGTGATGCCGTTCAGTTCATCCAGCGCCTGGCGGTAGATCGTATCGAGTTGTTCCAGCATAGACATCCCCTAGCTTGTGACTAAACCGGCGTAATTGTTCCACATCTGGCCGAAAAACAAAAAATCTCGCCCTGGATCAGGGACGAGATCGGATGCTCGCGGTACCACCCTGGTTAGCCGATCCCGGCCATGCCGGATCGACTCCCTTCATTCGCGCCGACGTCCGGCTCTGTGCAGAGCGGGGGAGATCGGCTGCCCGGTTAACGCGGGGCGCGCGGAGCGGACTACTACCCTAATCAGGATTCACCCGTCGGCTCAGGAGCGAACTTCGGCGCGGTCCACCTCGTGCGGGCTTCCAGTCGATGACCCACACTCCCTGGGAGCGGCTGACGCGCGTACTTTGCTCCGTCACAGCCTTTGTCATGTGTGATTATGCTGATCATGGTATCAAACCGCGCGGCAAATGTCAACGCTTAGTTGGCGGGAAGAACAGCCGCAGCAGGCGGAAGGGCAGGGTGTCATGGCGCTTATCCCATACGACGTAAAAGCGCATTCCTGCGACGATGAGCAGGTACAGCACGATGCATTCTTCTCCGTAACCCCACTCAAAGGCAAGCGCCAGCAGCCCAATCCCCAGGGTGAAAAGGATCGTGCTTCCCACCAGCACTATGATCACATTGCGTAACACCGGTCTCAGCATGGGCGGCTCCTGTCTCTACAGCCCGGTTGCGCGCTATCATTGTAGCCTATGTCTCGTTTTTCAGCCTTGACGTTGTGCTCGATCCTCCTCGCCTGCGCGGGCAGCCTGATCGTCAGCCGCACGGTGTTCGAGCGCCTGCCGCACCTGGAGGACGA
This sequence comes from uncultured Anaerolineaceae bacterium, assembly GCA_964427955.1. GTDB lineage: Bacteria > Chloroflexota > Anaerolineae > Aggregatilineales > Aggregatilineaceae > JACRBK01. Next base: position 10,910 of record CAYRWY010000110.1, on the reverse strand, counting down.
ATTTGCCTACCGCTACCAGGCGGAGCTTTTCGCGCGCGGCGACGTGTCCATCGACGTGCCGCTGCCGGTGCGCGCCTACTGGCAGCCCTTCGTGCTGGACGCCAACGGCCAGCGTTTCGGCAAATATCCGCCCGGCTGGCCGCTGCTGCTGGCGGTGGGGACCCACTGCGGCGCGCCCTGGATCGTCAACGCCTGGCTGGCGATGCTGACCGTCGCGCTGGTCTACCGGCTGGGGCGGGAGCTGTTCGATCCGGCGACCGGGGCGGTGGCGGCGCTGCTCACGGCAGCCAGTCCCACCGCGCTCTTGCTGAGCGGATCGCTGATGAGCCACACGGCGGCGCTGTTCTTCACGACGCTGTTTCTGTACGCGCTCTGGAAAATCGAGAAAAGCAATTTAACGCAGAGCGCGCGGAGATCGCAGAGAAAAATAGAAGAAAAAACTCCTTTTTTCTACTCTGCGCCCTCTGCGTTGAAAATGTCCTTTTGGGGTGGGGTGGCCGGGAGCGCGCTGGGCATGGTCGTGATCAACCGTCCCTGGACGGCGGTGGGGATCGCCGCGCCCTTCGTGCTGTACAGCGCCGGACGGGTGCTGGTGAGCCGGTCCTGGCGCGTCGTGCGCCCGCTGATCGCCCTGACCGTGTCGGCGGCGCTGGTCAGCGGACTGTGGCCCGCCTACAACTACGCCGTCAGCGCCCCGCCCGGCGAATCCTTCCCGCATTACCTGGTCCGCTTCGTGCGCGGCGACGACGACACCAATCTCTACCTGCGCGTGTGGGCGTATGACCAGCCCGGCTTCGGGGAGGGGCACGGGCGGATCGCGCATACGCCCGCGCTCGGCTGGCAGCACACCCGGCGCGACCTGGCCTGCGCGGCGCGCGACCTGTTCGGATGGGCGCTCCCGGCGCGATCCGGCGTCACGGTGGACGAGAACGCCTGCCTGGTGACCGGTCCCGGTCTGAGCTGGGTGCTGATCCCGGTGGGCGTGATCGCGACCCGGCGGCGGCGTTGGACGTGGCTGCTGCTGGCGCTGCCGCTCAGCCTGACCGCGGCCTATGCGGCTTACTGGGCGGGCGGACGGCTGTACAGCGCGCGTTATCTCTCGGAAGGGCTAACGGCGGTGACGCTGATCAGCGCGGCGGGGGTGACGGCGCTGGCGCGGGGAAAATGGCGGGCGAAATGCAGGGGCGTATTGATGCGTTTTAACAAAATAACACGGAGCTACACGGTATCGGCCTCACCCCTAAATCCTCTCTCCGGCCCAGCCAGAGAGGGGACTTACACGCCCCCTGACTCCCCCTCGCCAACTTTGTTGGAGAGGGGGCCGGGGGGTGAGGCCGGATCTCCGTATTCAATAGCTAAACGGCGTCAATACGCCCCTACCGGGTTGGTCTATCCCCTCCTGGCGATCCTGACCCTCTACGCGCTGCTCGTTTATACCCCCGCGCGGCTGCGACCATTGCGCGGCTATGGCAATGTCAGCCGGGCGCAGATCGCGGCGGTGGAGCGGCTGCGACGCGATCCGGGGCGGAAACTGGTGGTGATCGAGGCGGATGACCAGCCCTGGCGCAGCGCCGTCTCTCTGATGGCGGTGACGAGTCCGTACCTCGACAGCGACATCGTGCTGGCGCGCGATCCGGACGGGCGCAACCTGGACGTGCTGCGGCACCGCTGGGCGGACCGGGAGATCATCGTCCTCATGGAGGGCAGATTCGCGCCGCCGTAAACTGCGCTCAGACCATCATCCCGAAGCGGTTGAGAAGCTGCGTGATCGCGCCCTCGTAGGCGACCGGGTTTTCCTGCTCGACCTTGATGGCCTGCTTGCCGAAGAAGCCCGCCAGGTCGGCATAGCGCGCCTGCATCTCGGTGAGCTGGGCATCGCTGAAGCGGTTGTGCCAGATCGGGATGATGCGGACCTGCGCGTCCAGCGCCCAGCGGATTTCCTCGCGCACATATTCGGACTCCAGCGTCGTCGGCCCGATCAGGCAGACGAAATACTCGCGGTTCTTGACCTCCTGCTCAAGCTGGGCGTGCCACTCGTTGCCCGGCTCGATGTTCAGATCCAGGAACGGCTCCTGGCCCATCGCGCGGAAGCGGGCCAGCAGCAGCAAGGCCAGCGCGCTGCTTTCGCCCCGGCGATAGGAAATGAAAATCGAGGTCGGGTGGGGCTGTTCGAGCAGGGCGAAGGCTTTGGAGGTCAGACGGTACAGTTCGGTGCCGCCCTCGGTCTGTTTGCCCAGCGGCTCGAAATAGCCGAACGACACCATCAGGCTGGGGTAGGGGAAGTGATCCTGCCACTTGGCTTCCAAAAATTCCAGGTCGCCGCCGCCCTCGGTGCTGTACCAGGCGATCTGGCCACTGCCGAAGCGGATGATGCCGAACTCGGTCGAACTGAGGCCGACCGAGACGCCATACGCCAGATCGCGCGCGAAGGCGTGCAGGCTGAGGATCGGATCGTCGGGCCGGGGGTCTTCGAGTGGGTTGTGCATGGCGGATGTCTCCACCCCCTCCTTTGCCTCCCCCGTGCACGGGGGAGGTTAGGTGGGGGTCTAATCTTACGGCATGACGCCGAAGCGGTTGAGAAGCTGCGTGATCGCGCTGTCGTAGGCGGCGGGATTTTCCTGCTCGACTTTGATCGCCTGCTTGTCGAAGAATGCGCCCAGTTCCGGGTAGCGATCCTGCATGTCGGCCAGGTGCCGCTCGTCGAAGCCGTTGTGCCAGATCGGGATGAGGCGCGCCTGCGCGTCCAGCGCCCAGCGGATTTCCTCGCGCACGAAGGCCGACTCCAGCGTCGCGGGGCCGATCACGATCACGAAATAGTCCCGGCGGGCGATCTCCTGCTCAAGCTGGGCGTGCCACTCGCTGCCCGGCTCGATGTTCAGGTCCAGAAACGGCTCCAACCCGATCATCTGGAAGCGCGCGAGCAGCAGCAGGGCAAAGGCGCTGCTTTCGCCCCGGCGGTACGAAATGAAGACCGACGTCGCGGTCGGCTGTTCCAGCAGGGCGAAAGCCTGGTCGGTCAGCAGAAATTCCCAGATCGCGGGCATGGGCGCTTTGAAATTGGGCGGTGCCTGGACGTCGCGGCGCTGATCCTGGAGATAGCCGAAGGACACCAGCAGATACAGATTCGGCGGATTGGAGTCCCACTTCTGCGCGAGGTAATTTTTCACCGCCCAGTCGTCGGTCCCGAAGCGGCCATCGCCGTAATGCATGGCGAACTTAGCGGGCCAATCGCCTTGCAGTGCCCCGTAGGCGAGATCGCGCGCGAAGGCGCGGACCTGTGCGACCGAATCTTGGGGTCGCGGATCATGACGTGGATCGCTCATGGATTGTCACCTCCTGTTGATTTCCGCGCGCGGCTGATCCCGGAGTCCCTTCAGCGGACTTTTTCGCCTCAGCCGGGACGTTTCAACGTCCGGCGCAGAACGCCCCTGACGCTCCCGGCACCCTTTCGCCGTGCGTGCGCGCTGGCTCCGCTGCTGCGACAAAGGCGGGAGAGCCTACGAAAAGGCTGATCCCGGAGTCCCTTTAGCGGACTTTTTTGCTCTGAACATAGCCGGACGTTTCAACGTCCGGCGTCTTCTTCGTCTTCGACATCCTCGTCCATCTCGACGTCCGGCGCGGCAGTGACCTTCTGCACCGGGCGACCTTTGGCGACCAGGAAGTGATCGAAATCGCGCACGACGAAGCTGCGCGGGAAATACTGCTGCGCCTCGCGGATCACGTCGCGCTCGCGGTTGCGGCGTGACAGGTGCGTCAGCAGCAGGGTCTGGACGCCGTGGTCGGCGGCAAACCGCGCGGCCTGGCCCGCGGTCATGTGCCCGAACTGTGACGCCATCTCAGCATCGGAGTCCAGGTAGGTCGCTTCGATCACCAGGGCGTGCGCATCTTGGGCCGCCGCGGCCAGCGCGCCATCCAGGTTGGCGATGTCGCCGGTGAAGACCACGCGCGCGCCGGGCAGATCCTCGCCCAGCACCTCGTCGGGCCGGATCACGCGCCCATCCGCCAGGGTGATCGCCTCGCCGCGCACCAGCTTCGCCCGCTCCGGTCCGGCGGGCACGCCCAGCGCCTCCGCTTTTTCGACCAGGAAGGGACGGCGCGATTTTTCCTGGAACACGTAGCCGTAGCAGTCGCGCCCGCGGTGCACCACCGGGAAGGCCGAGACGGTGTAATCGGCTTCGTCCAGCAGCCCCCCCGGCTTGACGTCGATCAGGTGCAGCGGCATCGGCGATTCCGCGCCGCGCAGCACCACGCCGTACAGCAGATCCTGCACGCGATCCAGCGCCCATTTGCCGCCCCAGACTTCCAGCGCCTCGATGCTTTCCCAGCGCATGAAGGTGGACAGCAGCCCGGCCAGCCCCAGGATGTGATCGAGGTGGCCGTGCGTGATCAGGATGCGGTTGAGCCGCTTGAACCCGATCCCGCTCTTGAGCAGTTGGCGCTGGGTGCCTTCGCCGCAGTCGATCAGGTAGCGGTGATTCTTGACGATCACCACCTGGGAAGGGAGTCCCCGGTGGATTGAGGGGGCGCTGGCGGACGTTCCGAGAAAGACGATTTCAAACATGAGCGGTCAGGGTCCAATCGTAACGGTGCGCTCGTCTTCGTCAACCTCGATGGCGCGGTCGAGGAAGGCGCGCACGACGGCGATATTGGTGATCAGGTGCGGCGTGATAGCCTCTGTAGAGAATACACTCTCTCCCCCGGCCAGTGCCAATGGCACGATCAGTTGATCGGCCAGGTGCGCATCAACCGCCGCTTCGCTGTCGTGAAAATCCAGCAGGGCCGCGACCGCTTTTTCGGCCACGACCTCGGACGGCATCCCTTTGCGCCCGATCATGCCGAAGCCGCCGCGCCCGTTGGCATATTCGACCGCCAGGAACAGGCCCGCCCCGGTGCTGAGACCCCTGGATCGCACCGGGCGAATGTCCAGCGGCGTATCGTCGAGCGGCGTTTCCAGCAGGTTGAGCGCGCGGTTGGTGATGCGCTGCGGGATGTGCGCGGGCAGGTTGCTGCCGATGGCCGCGCCGATCACGCGCTCGATGTCGCCCCGATCCAGCATCTCCACGCCGTGCGGCTTATCGCTCGGGGTGAGGTAGGCGCGCAGCGTGCCGCCGCCCTCCGGCATCCAGCCGTACGCATCCATGTAGACCTCGACGTTGAGGCCCAGGCCGAGCAGGGTGGGGATGTAGACGTCGCGCAGGTAATGCCCCGACGGGCTGAACGGGACGTGCGTGCCGCCGTCGATCCGCACCGAGGACGTCCCGCCGGACAGCGCCAGCGGCAGCAGCACGGTTTGCAGCACGAGCGTCGTCGCGCCCGCCGTGCCGACCGACCAGGCATAGTCGCCGGGCCGGACGCTGCTGCGCGGGATGAATACGACCTCCTGCGAGCCGGTCTCGATCCCTTCGACGACGGCCTGGCAGATCTCCGCCGCCGCTCGGATCGCGGTGGCGTGCTGGGGACGCAGGCCGCTGGGATTGCGTCCCGCGCGAATATTTTGGACACACACCGGAGTCCCGGTGATACAACTGAGGCTCAGCGCGGTGCGGACGATCTGCCCGCCGCCCTCGCCTTGACTGCCGTCGAGGGTGAGCATCCCCCGCTCCTTTATCAGAAGTGGGCGCGGCGAGCAGCGCCCTTACCAAGACGATTTAAGACCCACCACTCGTTTCAGCAGGCGCGGCGGGGGCCTCGACCGTCACGTCGCCCAGCAGCAGGCGGTCGCCGTGCGGTCCGAAGTTGGCTGCCGGGTCCAGTACATTGAGATGGTTGGTGAGGATCGAGACTTCGCCCGTATACGCGCCGACGGTCAGCGCATACAGGCCGGGCGGCAGATTGTCGCTCAGCCAGATGTACGACACCTGCGCGAAAAAGTCCCGGTTCCTGAGTTCGGACGGGATTACGTCGAGCGCGTTGGCTTCGGCCCAGGGTTCGAGCATCGGGACCGGCGACTCATTCTCCGGATAGGCGAGCAGGTGCGCGAAGATGCCCAGATTCGCGGGCAAGCGCCCATCGACGCGCCAATAGGTGACGAGCACGATCGGATCGCCGCCCGCGATGCGCGCCACGTTCAAGGCGCGCGGATCGTAGCCGGCGAAGGTGAGATTCTGTTCCAGCGGGACCGGCAGCCTGACCTCGGCGCGCTCGTGGATTTCGTCCGGCATGAAGAAGGTTGGCGAGAAGGTATCCCAATAGCCGCCGGAATCTTTCACGCGCTGCTCCACGACCACGCGCAGCACGCTGCCATCCGGCAGCCCTTCCACCGGGATGGACGGCGCACCGTCCAGCCATTCGGCCAGCTCCGGCGGCATCGCCTCGCGTTCCTTGACGTCGGCAAAAGCAAAGCGCATCGGCGCGCCCGCGTTGATCAGCACCAGTCCGCCCCGGCAGTCGGAATGGCGAATTGGCATCCCCTCGCGGTGCATCATCAGCCGCAGCATCTGGCGCGGCGACAGCCCGGCATTGGTGGGATCATTGAGGTGGACGGCGCACAACGAGACGGGCGGCCCATCCGGCGTGCGATCCAGGTAGGCGGCCAGGTAGCCGAGCCGGGCATGGTAGGCGGTTTCCATCGTGCCGCTGTGCTTCCAGTCACCGAACAGGTGGTGCCGCATGGCGACCAGGTTGGCGATCAGCAGCACGATCAGGAGGACGGTAACGGGCTGCCATGCCTGCGGCACGCCGCGCCCGCGCAGCGTATGCCACAGCGACAACACGCCGATGCCCGGCAGAATATACACGGCGGGCAGCGCGACGAGGTTGGCCGAAAAAGTTGATTCCGGCTCGACCCAGGCGTCCGTGATCAGCCCGGCGGCCAGCACCAGCAGGATCAGCGCGTAACGCGGCTCGCGCCAGTGCCGCGCCGCTTCGATCATGCCCAGGATCAGCAGGATCGCCATCGCGGGACCGACCAGCGGCAGGTTAGGGAGATTCTGATCGCCGCGCGCGTCGCCCTGCCAGATCACGCCGCCGATGGCCGTCAGCACGCCTTCCACCGCGTCACGGATACTGCCGGGGCGCTCCGCCGAGAGGATGTGCGGCTCGCTCATGGTGGGGTCGCGGAAGGTCGAGATCAGGTAGGGCATGGCGACGACGCTGGCCAGCACGACGACGAACATCCCGGTGCTCCAGACGCGGCGCGACAGGGGTTGTTTGGTATAGATCAGGTGGGCAAAAAAGATCAGGCCCAGCGGCCCCAGGATCAGGACGGTGTAGTGCAGATAGCCGGAACCGCCGAACAGCACCGCCAGCAGCGCGAAGGAGAGCGTGCCGGGCGTATGGAATTTGACCTCGTGGCGCAGGTTGAAGCACACCGACAGGCTGAGCAGGGTCAGCAGCACGTACACCGGCACCAGCGCCTCGGCGGCAGTGGTGCGCGCCAGCATCACCGCGCGGAAGTTGAGGGCCATCACCCCCAGCGCAATTACGGCCACCGGCTGTCCGAACAGCCGCCGCGTCAGGGCGTACAACAGCGCCAGCCCCAGCATTCCCATCCACAGGGGGAACAGGCGGTAGCCCAGCAGCCCATCTCCGGCCACGTCGGTCGCGAACATGTTGCCGACACCGTACATGGCCGCCCGCGCCCGCCCATCGCCGATCTGGTAGTACACCGCGACGTCGCGCTGGCGCATGGTCTCGGTGATGCGGATATAAGCTAATTCGTTGTCACTAAAGCCCGGTGGGAGGCGGGTCAGGTCCCAAATGCGCAGCAGCGCCGCGAGGAGCAGCAAGCCCGTGACCAGCCCCAGCTCTGTACGTCGATTCAAAGAAGGACTCCTCAGTCGAAAAAAAGCAGACGTTCCGGGGAACAGGGAGACATCGTCCCTGCTAAGTGGATTCTGGCGTCCGCCCCCCGGTTGGTGCTGTCCAAAAACTAATTCCGACCCACCCAAAATTATCGCGAATCGTCATCCCCAACTTGCGCACGAACACCGTAGGAGCGACCTGGCGCCTCGCCCTACGTGCGTCAATTTAAGGCTTTATGAGGCTATCAGGGTCTTGTCCCGGCCTCACCCCCCGGCCCCCTCTCCATTGTGTGGGAGCTTGCCACGCCGGAAAAGTCCCCTCGCCAACTCTGTTGGAGAGGGGATTTAGGGGTGAGGCCGGACACCCGATCAGATGCTTAACTTGACGCCTACTGGGCGACGCGCCGAGTCGCCCCTCCCAATCAGTGGTTTTACCTGTTTTCGCCTGACGAAGAACAGGCGACTGCCGCTTCGATCTCGCGCAGATGCTCGCGCTCGTGGGCGGCCATCGTCTCGATCAGTTCGCCCGGTGTTCCTTCCCAGGGCCAGGGGAAGCGCATCACCCCGGCCAGTCGTCCCGGCGGCATCGCCCACAGCACCGCCTTGAGGCGCTCCCGCACGGTCCGCAGATCATTCAAGAGGCTGGTGAAGGACTGATCGTGCCGCCGCCGGAAGTCTTCTTCGTTGGTCGCGTCAAAACTCACGAATTCCGCGATAGTGTATATCCTGCCGTCGCGAAGAGCAAGGAGCGATCTCAGCGCCTCCTCTTCCCAGAAGGCCAGGTGACCGACGACATCCTTGACCCGCCAGCGGCTGTGCGGGTGAACGATCAGTTCAGGATCGATGTGTTCCAGGGTAGCCAGCGTAGTCTGGCGGGCGTCATCCAACAGTTGGATCAGACAGCGTTTTTCAACGACTGCTTCCTGCATGGTTTTCCCTCCTGGGTAGCGGGCTGCCCCGGCGTGATCAGGAAGAATGCGCCAGAAGGTCAAGCGTATGGTCGATCAGCGCCGGGTCAAACCGGTCTCCATGTCCTGGGATCACGGTCTCCAGATCGAACGACGCGAGGCGGCGGATCGCCTCCGGCCACGCGGCGAGATCGGCATCCGCCGTATTGCCGATCTCGCTGCCGCTCAGGATCAGACATCCTCCGAACAGCAGCTTGCGTGTGGGAAAGTACACCACGACGTTATCGGGCGAATGAGCGGCCCCTGGAAAAACGACCTGCACGATCTCTTGTCCCCATTGTAGTTCCAGTCCGGCTTTTAATTCAAATAGGTGATCGGGGGTGGTGTAGGGAATGGCCTGGTGCGCCGCGTAAAATCGCTGGTTCTCCGGCCCGGACAGCCAGCTCAACAGCAGTTTCCGGCTGGCTTCGCCGCGCTCGGCCAGCAGTTGGGCGGTCAGGTCGGCCCCATAGACCGGGATGCCCGCCGCGATCAGGGCGCGGTTGCCGCCCAGCCGGTCCACGTGAAAATGGGTGTTGATGGCGATGATGTCGCGCGGGCCAAAGCGGGTCGTGAGCCAGTCGAGCAGGACGTGCGTCGCGTCGGGCGTGTAGGGCGTATCGACCAGCACCAGGCTGGAGTCGGCCATCTCGACCACCAGCGAATTCGACGGCCAGGGGAACTCGTGGGTGACGACGATCACGCCATCCTCAAGCTCGTGCACGTACAGATCGTCTCCGATCTGGGTGCGCGGCGTGGGGGTCGGAGCCGGCGTCGCGCCCAGCGGCGGGAGCGGGTTGACCGTCACCGCATCGGGGGCGGACGGATCGCGCGAGGGGACGAACTGGTCGTCGATGTAACGCTCCATGTTGGCGAGCTGGTAGTACGCTTTGCGGCCTTGCCAGCCGTTGTCGTAGCCGGCCACGTTGATCGCCCACCAGTATTCCTCGTTGTCTTCGGGCGTCCACGAGATGTCGGCGATGTAGATGGTGGTCATCAGTCCCACCCAGGGCCGCCAGTGCTCCGCCGCGTAGCGGTACGCCCCGACGAGGTACTGGGCCTGCTGATCCTCGCTGACGGCCAGCCAGGTGTAATTGGTCCCTGGGCGCGGATCGATGGTCCAGCCGACTTCGAGCAGGGCGATCTGTTTGCTGCCGTCGCCCTCTTCGACCATGATCCCACGCATATCCTCGACGTGGCGGAAGCACATCCAGCGGTTGCCGAACTCCGCTTCGGCCTCGTCCGGCGATAGTTCCGGTGGCGCTTTGTAGCCGGGGGCGTTCAGGCCCAGCACGTCGAACCAGCGCGCCGCATCCGCGGCGTACATCTGGCGCAGATAATCCATGTCGGGGATCGCCTCCGGCGGCTGCGTGCCGGTGGGCGCGAGTCCGGCGGAGATGATGATCGCGTCCGGATCGGCAGCCCGGATCGCCTCGGTGCAGGCGCGCAGCAGCGTAACGTACCCGGCAGCGTTGGGCGGTTGGTCGAACCATTCCCGGTCCAGGTTCGGCTCGTTCCAGACCTGGTAAGCGGCGATGCGCCCCTGGTAGCGCGCGGCCAGCGTCCCGCAGTAGGTGGCCCAGGCGGCCAGATCGACCGGCGGCGTAGCCGGATCGCCGGGCGGGAGCATGGCCCAACTCGGCGCGCTGTCCACGCGGGCGACCAGTTTGAAGCCCCGGTATTCGACCTCATCGACCACGCCGTCCGCTTTGTCCCAGTGCCACTCGTCCTGGACCGGCTCGATGTCCGTCCAGGCGAAGCGCTGCTTGATGTGGGTGAACTGCATCAGCCGGATGTTGTCCAGGTCGATGGTGCGCATGGTCTCGTTCCACCACAAAAAAGCCTGCACGCCGTAGCTCAGCGACGGGAACGCGCGCTGCGTGACGGCGTCGGGGGCGAGATCGCGCGGGATGGGCGGGGTGGCTGTCGGGCGGGGGGAGCCGGAGTCGGTCGTCTCGCGGAAGGCCCAGATCATCCCCGTCACGAGCACCGCGATCACCAGGGTCAGCGCGACGGCGAACAGGGCTTGGTTTTTGCCGAGGGAAAGACGTTTCACGGGTACTCCTTGCCAGGACAAAGACAGGCGGGCCTCAGGCCCGCCCGTGAACTATTCAACTGCATGTTTCCTTCCCGGTCCAGGGAAGAGGTAAATCCTAGCTGCCTCTGAAGTTGAACTTGGCAATCGCCTCGTAAGCCGGGGCCGGTACCCAGTTCGGACGCA
>CAYRWY010000109.1:0-14620 GCA_964427955.1 uncultured Anaerolineaceae bacterium | reverse complement strand
ACGTATGTCTATTTTCTGGAACAGGTCGTGCGCCGGGGCGAAAAAGGGAATACCGATCTGTTTGCGCCGCAAACGCTGCTGATGCCCTCCTCAGTGGGCATTTCGAGCGAGGTCAGCCGCAACCCGAACGCGATTGGTTATGACGGCCTGGGCTACGTCACAGACGACGTGAAAGTGATCGCCGTCGCCCCCAATACCGACTCTCCCTACGTGATCCCCAGCGTGGCCACCGGCAAGGATGGCAGTTACCCGCTGGCGCGCAACTTGTATATGTACACGGCAGGCGAGCCTAACGCCGTGATTGCCCGCTATCTCGACTGGATTCATGGACCCGAAGGGCAGGCCATCGTCGCCAAGCTGGGCTTCATCCCCGCAGGTCAGGAGTAACCGTATGATTATCTCGCAAATTGGCAAGCGGCTGCGGGCTGGTGCGGCCCTGGGCTTTCCGGTGATGCGCGGCTGGCGCCGGTCCGGGGCGTATGAACTGGTCATCGAGACCCTGATCCGCGTGGCCGGGGTGTCTACCATCGTGATCGTGGGGCTGATCTTCGTCTTTTTGCTGCGCGAAGGCGTGCCCGCGTTCATCCACATCCCGCTGAAAAATCTGCTCGGCAGCCGGTGGTACCCGAACGAAGGCATCTTCGGGCTGGTCCCGCTGGCGTTCGGCACACTGCTGGTCACGGCGGGTGCCATCCTGATTGCGGTGCCGCTGGGTCTGATCACGGCGGTGTACCTGGGCGAGATCGCGCCGCAGTGGCAGCGCGAAATGCTCAAGCCGCTGATCGAAATCCTGGCCGGGATTCCGTCGATTGTGCTGGGCTTTTTGGGGTGGGTGGTGCTGGCCCCGATCATCCAGCAATTGGGCGCGCCCACCGGCCTGACCGCTTTCACCGGCTCGGTGATCCTGGCCTACATGGCGCTGCCGACCATCATCAGCATTTCGGAAGACGCGCTGTACGCCGTGCCGAAAGAATATCGCGACGGCGCGCTGGCGATTGGCGCGACGCAGTGGCAGACGATCCGCCGCGTGGTGCTGCCCGCCGCGCGATCCGGGTTGGGGATGGCGGTCATGCTGGGCATTGGCCGCGCGATTGGCGAGACGATGGCGGTGATGATGGTCACCGGCAACGCGGCGTATATCCCGACTTTTGGCGCGGAGATGCCGTTCCGCCCGGTGCGGACCATGACGGCCACCGTCGCCGCCGAAATGGGCGAAGTGTCGCAGGGGAGCCTGCACTATAACGCGCTGTTCGCCATCGGCATTCTGCTGTTCGTCGCCACCTTCTTGATCAATTCTGCCGCCAGCCGCTTGATGGGCGGGCGGAGCGCGCGTTCGCGGCGGGGGACGGTATGAGCCGACAGCAGACCAATAAGCTCGCGCTGGGCTGCATCAGCCTGGTTTCCCTCCTGGTCGTCGCCCCGATTGCCTTCGTGATCGTCTACCTAGTCTACAACGGGATCGGCGCGATCAACTGGGAATTTCTGACCGCCATGCCGCGCGACGGCATGACCCAGGGCGGCATCATGCCCGCCATCCTGGGTACCATCGTGCTGACGCTCGGCACGGTGATCGTATGCCTGCCGCTGGGCATTGGCGCGGCGATCTACCTGGCGGAATACGCGAGCGACAACCACCTGACGCGCGCCGTCCGGCTGGCGATCATCAACCTGGCGGGCATCCCGTCGATTGTGTACGGGCTGTTCGGGCTGGGCGCGTTCGTGCTGTTCCTCAAGCTGGGCACGTCGATTGTTGCCGGATCGCTGACGCTGGGGATCATGACCCTGCCGGTGGTGATCAGCACAGCGGAAGAAGCCCTGCTCACCGTCCCGCGCGAATTCCGGCTGGTCAGCCAGAGTTTGGGCGCGAGCCGCTGGCAGACGATCCGGCATCAAGTGCTGCCGCACGCCATTCCCGGCATCCTGACCGGCGTGATCCTGGGCCTCAGCCGCGCCGCCGGGGAGACGGCGCCGATCCTGTTCACCGTCGCGGCGTTCTACCGGCCCGATCTGCCGCATTCGCTGTCCGATCAAACGATGGCGCTGCCCTATCACCTGTACGTCATCGCGACGCAGGTGCCGGGGATGCCGCTCTCCGTGCAGTATGGCACGGCGCTGGTGCTGCTGCTGCTGGTCCTGTCGATGACGCTGACCGCCGCCGCCGTCCGCACGACGATGCGCCGCCGCCGGGACTGGTAGGCTGTATGACGATCAAAATCGCAGTTCAAGACGTCAGTTTTACGTTCCAGGATGGCACGCAGGCGCTCACGCACGTCTCGCTGGACGTCCTGGCCCACGAAATTTTCGTGCTGTTCGGCCCGGCGCGCAGCGGGAAAACCGTGCTGCTGCGGCTGTTCAACCGGCTGGCCGACCTGGGCGAGAGTGGTCGCCTGGAAGGCACGATCCTGTTCAACGGGCAGAACGTCTACGAGCGGGGCGTGAACGTGACCGACCTGCGCCGCCGGATCGGGATGGTGTTCGCCGTGCCCACGCCGCTGCCGGGCAGCATCCGCGAGAATGTGCTCTACGGGCTGAAGATGGCCGGGATGCGGGATCGGGTGGTCATGGAGGAGCGGCTGGAACGCTCGCTGACCCAGGCCGCGCTGTGGGACGAGGTGAAAGATCGCCTCGACAAGTCGGCCTTTGCGCTGTCCGGCGGGCAGAAGCAGCGCTTGTGCATCGCGCGCAGCCTGGCGCTGGAGCCGGAAGTGCTGCTGCTCGACAACCCGACCTCCGGGCTGGACCCGCTGTCCACCGGCATGGTCGAAGATACGCTCAACGAACTCAAGCGGCGCTACACGATTGTGATGGTCCCGCACAGCGTCCAGCAGGCCGCTCGCATCGCCACGCGCGCCGCCTTTTTGCTGGACGGGGAACTGGTCGATCTGGGCGACACCGAGCACGTGTTCATCAGCCCGCGCAATAAGCGCACCGAAGACTATGTTACGGGGCGATTCGGATGACCGACACCATCATCGACGTACAGCACTTCAACTTCTATTACGGCGACTTTCAGGCGTTGATCGACCTGAACCTGAGCATCTTCAAGCACGACATCACGGCGCTGATCGGCCCGTCCGGCTGCGGCAAATCGACCTTTTTGCGCTGCCTCAACCGCATGAACGACACCATCAAAAACACGCGCGCGGAAGGGCTGATCACGCTCGACGGCAAGCCTATCTACGATCCCGACGTAGACGTGGTGGACCTGCGCCAGCGCGTCGGGATGGTGTTCCAGCGCCCCAACCCGTTCCCGCAGAGCATCTACGACAACGTCGCCTTCGGCCCGCGCGTGCTGGGATCGCCACGCCGGAACGAGCTGGACGAGATCGTGGTGAGAGCGTTGGAAGATGTCGGGCTGTGGGATGAGTTGAAAGACCACCTCAAGCGCCCGGCGCTCGACCTCAATCCCGGCCAGCAGCAGCGGCTGTGCATCGCGCGCACCATCGCCGTCAAGCCGGAGATCATCCTGATGGACGAGCCGTGCTCGGCGCTGGATCACATCGCGACCCTGCACGTCGAGGACTTGATGCGCGAGCTGGCGCAGCACTACACCATCGTGATCGTGACGCACAACATGCAGCAGGCCGCGCGCGTCTCCGACCGGACCGGTTTTTTCTGGCTGGGCAAGCTGGTCGAGATCGATACCACCGAGAAGATCTTCACGCTGCCCAAAGAGGATCTCACCGAGGCGTACATCACGGGGCGGCGGGGGTAGGGGGTACGGCGGCTGTGTTATAATGGTTTCCAAAAGGATTCACCCTGGAGGATGGCCGTGAACGCTGCCCATGTTGTCCTATCACAGGATCAGATCGCCGCGTTTTGCCAGAAACATCATATCCAAAAGCTGTCGCTGTTCGGCTCGGTCTTGCGGGAAGACTTCGGCCCGGACAGCGATGTTGACGTGTTGGTCGAATTCGAGCCGGGGCATGTGCCAGGGCTGGCGTTTTTTGCGATGCAAGACGAACTCTCCGACCTGCTGGGCCGTCAGGTCGATTTGAATACCCCCGGGTTTCTGAGCCGCTATTTTCGGGATCGCGTGTGTGACGAGGCGATGGTGCTGTATGGCGCGGCCTGATGATCGGACTCGATTGCAGCACATGCTCACGGCGGCCCAAAAAGCGGTGTCATTGACCCAGGATCGCGGGCGTGACGATCTGGACACCGATGAAGTGCTGGCGCTGGCCATTGTTCGCCTGCTGGAAATCGTTGGGGAAGCCTCTAAAAACGTGTCGGACGAACTCAAGGCGAACTATCCACAAGTGCCCTGGAAGCCGATTGCAGGCACGCGGGATCGTCTCACCCACGGTTATTTCGATGTCGATCTGGACATCATCTGGGAGATCATCACGTCTGATTTACCACCGCTCATTGAAACTTTGGAATCTATTTTACAGCATGGGGGATAGGTTGGTTATCTCAAGAAGACTACTTGCGAGGCGGTTTTTGTTTTAAACTCTCGATTTTCTGGGCTAAAGTCCAATCCTTAGTTTTGTCTAGATACTCGTCAAGTTCAGCTATTAGCATCCAATAATCTCGATGAAAAGCGCGGTGAGGAGACTCAATAAGGGCTTCAATCAGAAGTAACAACCGCTCATTTACGTCAAACCACTTGGTAACTTGTATAACGTCTAAGTTATCTAGTTCATCTGAAAGCTCTCTATTTATTGCTGTGTTCTCTCTATTCAATGCCACTTCCCATTGTCCGTGAGCTATTTTGTTTCGAAGCAAACTAGGATCGACAACATACTGACTTATCAGTGTTTCGACTTTTTTGCGAATGTTAGGAATGTAGTTTGATCGTGGAGAATTGGAGATTCGTCCGAGTCCAACTTCAAGGCATTTCCGCCAACCAGCGCCCACATTGCTGCTGTATTCTTGCTTGATCTGCCCTATTTCACTCGGGGTAAACCCGTAAGGAGTATGGATTATTTTTGAGAAACTTGCTTCAACCCATGCGCAAAAAACAAGGACCAATACTTTGGTGTGCATCTCTGCTGAGACAGTATTTCCCTGCCGTAAAGACAGATTTATATTCCGCTCCACCTGTTTTCGAGCGGATTTGAGCTTTTGTACATTCCTAGTCTGAGCGCGGAAAATAATGAGACGAGTGGAGTTATCCATATTGAATGTGATTTCAGGCTGCTAAAGGGTACCTTCATCCGAGATACGCTTTAGCAGCCCGGAATCGAACCGGGATTTCTTCATTATTATGAAGTGTCCTTGCCATATTAGACCACTGCTACAATTAGAGTATATTTTATATTTATGGCTTAAGTCAATATGCTTGTATTGGTAGATATTATCATTGCTCACACTAACATCCGGTTGGCATCCAACGCTTCGCGGGTTTGTCCTTTGGCAAAAGTCAGGACTTCCTGCGCCGCATCTAGCATGTGGCGTACCCGTATCTCATCCGGCTCGTTCATAGAGGACCTCGGCGGTATCCAGCACTTTTTGGCGGAAATAGCGGCTCAACTCCGGGGCCGTCCTGAAATCGACCTTGCGTCCCAGCATGGCCGTCAGTTCCATTTCCATCGTGACCATGTCGAACAGGCTGATCCGCGCTCCCGGCTCAAACTCCACCAGGAGGTCGAGATCACTGTCCGGGCCGAAATCCTCGCGCAGGGCTGACCCAAAGAGCGCCAGTTTATGGATCGGGTAACGTTGGCAGAACTCGGCCAACTTCTCGTGCGGAATGGTTATGCTTCTGTTCATGATGGTCCGACGCCTGTTGAAAGAGTGTCAGATTCTATACTCCCATGATACACCGCACGCGGCGAATGGCAAGCTGCCCGTGGATGAACGGGCGGTGTCCGGCCTGCTGTCTCCTCACCTCATCTTCGGCTATAATGAAAGTGCAGCTACCCCCTCGGCCCGTGATTTCACATTGCTGAGACTCGTTTGCTCCCCGAATGTCGCGGCGCGGGCACTATAAATAATGGCGTTTGAAGGGACCGGCGCCGGTGGCTCGACGCGCAATCAGGCCATCGGTGGCTGGCTGTGGAAGGGGGAAAACCTCATGTTCGGTACGCGTACCCGCAAGATTATTCGTGAAATCTGGTCCCGCAAGACGCGCACCATTCTGGTCGCGCTCAATATTTTTATCGGCGTCCTGGGCGTAGTGACCCTGACCTCGGTCAGCGATCTGATGATCAGCACCACGCGCCGCGATCTTCACCAGGACGAGCTGGCGATGATCTACAGGGACGTGGACCTGGAAGACTATGCCAACATCGACAATGCCAGGACGCTGGCGACGCTGCGCGAACACCCGGGGATCACCGTGGTCGAGGGCTGGCTGAGCGATCCGCTGTTCTGGAAATCGCCCGGCGATCAGAACTTCGTCGATGGCATCATCCTCGCGTCGTCGGAACCCTTCGGGCAGATCCGGATCGCGCCGCCGCGCCTGATCGAGGGCCGCTATCCGGTCAGCGGCCAGCACCAACTGGCGGTTGAGCGGCGCATGGCCGACCGCTACGGGCTGCACGTCGGCGATCCGGTCGTGATCCGCATCGTCGGCGGCCTGGCCGGACGGCCCGATCCCAGCGCCGCGATCCCGGAAGAAACCTGGACGATCAGCGGGCTGGTGTTCAACCCCTACCTGGAAGATGGCGGCAGTACGATGTACGCCACCTACGAGGATAAGACGGCCATCACCGGGCTGCGCGGCTTCACGTTCCTCAACGCACGCTTCAATAACTACGAGACGGCGTCCCAGGAATACGACCACTTCATCACCCGCATCCAGGACCAGACTCCCTACGATTCACGCGAAGAGGAACTGCAAGATCCGGAAAACAGCATCTTTATGACGGCGATTGAAGACGTCATGTCGGCGCTGACGATGCTGGCGGTGCTGGCCATGATCGTGGCGGGCTTCCTGGTGTTCACGGTGGTCAACACCCTGGTGAACCAGCAGATCCGGCAGATCGGCGTCATGAAGTCGCTGGGCGCCAGCCGGTGGGATGCCTTCCGCATCTACACCGGCATCGCGCTGGTCTACGGCCTGCTGGGCGTGATCCCCGGTGTGCTGCTGGGCATCCCGGCAGGCTACGCCGCAGCGAAGGCGCTGGCCCCGCAGATCAACGTGTGGATCGACCAGTTCACGATCTCGACGGTGGCCATCGTGGCCGGGGTAGGGATGGGACTCGGCGTCCCGCTGCTGGCGGCGGCGGTGCCGGTCTATTGGGGCACGCGTGTCTCGATCCTGGAGGCGCTCACCGACCTGGGGCTGTCCACCCGCTTCGGCACGGGACCATTAGCCCGGCTGCTCAAGGCGCTGCCGCTGCCGGTGACGATCCGGCAGGCGTTCGCTAACGTCTTCCAAAAGAAAGGCCGGTTGGCGCTGACCGTGCTGACCCTGACGTTGGCGGCAGGCGCGTTCATGGGCGTCATGGCGGTCTTTCTGGCGCTGGAACAGGTCATCGGCGATATGTTCGACACCTACAACTACGAGCTGGTGATCCTCCCCGAACGCGATCAGGACGTGGAGGCTATCACCCGGATCGCGGGGTCGGTGGACGGGGTGGCCGCCGTCTATCCCAGCTACGCCTGGGACGCGCACGTTCCGCCGTCGCCCGAACTGACCGACGACGAGGCGCACCTGTGGGTGGTCGGCTACGATCCGGCCACCGACGCCTTCAAGCTGCACCTGGAGAAGGGCACCGCCTGGCAGGGCGATCCGGCGCGCGCCGGGATCGTCCTGACGGCCCCCAAAGCGCGCGTGCTCGACAAAACGGTCGGCGATCCGATCACGCTCATGTATCAAGATCAGCAACTCGACACGCAGGTGATCGGCATCGACTCCAACCCGGAAGAGGACGGTTACATGGCGTGGGAGCCGCTTTACCGGCTCGCGCATCCGGCAGGCGCTGCCCCGGTGCCCAGCGCGCTGCTGGTGCAGTTGAAGAATCGCGACGCTTCTCCTGCGGAGGTCGATCAGGTGTTGGGCGCGGCGCGCGAGGATCTGCTGCGCAACGGCATTTCGGCGGGCTTCTTCAATCAGGTCGCCGAGCAGGAGGATACTTCGACCATGATCCTGGCGATGGGTGTGATCTTCAACCTGGCGTCGCTGGTCATGGCTGCGGTGGCGGCGATTGGGCTGCTCACCATGCTCTCGATCAGCGTGTTCGAGCGCCAGCGCGAGATTGGCGTGATGCGCTCGGTGGGCGCCGGATCGGGTACGGTCGCGCTTCAATTCCTGGTCGAAGGGCTGGTGGTCGGCGTGATCGGCTGGCTGATCGGCATCCTGCTCAGCCTGGGCGTGAGCGCCGCTTTCAAAGAGGTCGTCCCCTGGGAAGCGTTCGAGTTCCACTATCCCCCGGCGATCATCCTGGTGGGCCTGGCCGGGACACTGATTCTGGTCGCGCTGGCCAGCCTGTGGCCCGCGCTGGCCGCCGCGCGCAAGCAGGTGTCGGACATTTTGCGCTACCAGTAACGTCTAGCAGTCCGAAAATAGCAAGGGAAGGCTGTTTAGTCTTCCCTTTTTTGATCCCCGTCGTAGGCTGTGGTACATATTGGCCCCGCGAGTGGTGCTCTGATGAGGACAGCGGAGATCGAATGTTGACGTGGGGGCAGGATCGGATCGTCCGGGCGGAAGCCTGGATCGTCCGCGGGCTGATCGTGTGGGCGGCGGGGCTGATGCTGATCTTCAGCCTGGGGCCGATCTTCGAAGGGCCAGACGAGATCGAGCATTACCGCTATATTCGCACCCTGGCCGAAACGCACGCGCTGCCCGATCCGCTGGGGCAGTTTCGCGGCGAATATCACCAGGCTCCCCTGTACTATCTGCTGAACGCGCCCATCGCGCTGCTGGTCAAGGGCGATGATTTTGCCGCCATCGAAGCGCGGCGTAACCCCTATTACGGGGCCTGGATCGACGTGCCCGGCAACGACAACAAGAACATTTACCTGCACACGCGGGCCGAAGCATTCCCCTACGACGGCAGCGGCACCGCGCGGGCCGTGCACCTGATGCGGCTGCTGTCGGTCGCGCTGGGGACGATCACCTTGATCGCCGGTTACGCGATCTTCCGCCGCCTGTGGCCCGCCGATCCGGTCCGCCGCCTGCTGGCGTTGGGCATAATCGCGTTCTGGCCGCAGTTCCTCTACCTGTCCGGCACGATCAACAACGATAACCTGCTGATCGCGCTGGCGACGATCACCCTCTGGCTGCTGCTGCGCGGGCTGCAAGACGGTCTGACCACGCGCGGAGCGGCAGCCCTGGGGCTGGCATTGGGCGCGCTGCTGCTCACCAAAGTCAGCGCGGGCGTGATCGCGCTGCCGGTGGGGCTGGCGCTGATCCTCATGCAGACCCAGGATCGCCGGGCGTGGCGCCGGATCGCGCTCGCCGGGGGGATCGTGCTGCTCGTGGCCGGGTGGTGGTATCTCCGCAACACGATCCGCTATCACGATCCGGCAGGGACCAAAGCAGTGCTGACCACCTGGAAAGGGGAGGTGATCCGCCCCGGCAAGCTGGCCCTCGACATCGGCCTGGAGCGTGCGCCGTTCGCCTATGAAACGCTGTGGGCGCGCTTCGGACAGGGTGCCGTTGCCGCTGCGAGTTGGATTTACACGGTATTCGATGGTCTGGTGATCGCGACCGGGATTGGGCTGCTCACGGTCCTTTTTCGCCGCCGGATGACACGATCTGTTGTCCAGCAGGGCAGCGTGCTTGTTATCTTCGCGCTGGTGTGGATCGGCGCGCTGCTGTATTGGGCCTGTACAGCCTGGTCGGGCAACCAGGGACGCTACCTGCTGCCGGGGATCGCTGCGTGGGGCGCGCTGGCGGGCTGCGGCCTGGATCACCTGCTGCCGCGCCGTGTGAAGCTCCCGGCGGCGCTGACCGGGATCGCCCTGCTGGGGGGTGTGGCTGTCGCCAGCCTGGTGACGTGTTTTCTGCCCGCGTACCGCCCCTCTGCCGTGCCGGATCGGATCGCGCGCCCGGTGACATACCGCTTCGAGGATACGGCGGAACTGATCGGGATGTCGCCCGCGAACCCGAAAGCGCGTCCCGGCGAGGTGATCCCCCTCACATTGTATTGGCGGGCGCTGCGTCCGGGGGCGCCGACGCTGCAAGCGTATGTTCACAGCGTCGAGTCGGACGTCGTGCGGCGGGACAGCCTGCCCGCGACGGGCAACCTGTTGGCTTCCGACTGGCGAGCGGGCCAGACCTGGGCAGAGCGTTACGTCGTGCAGATTCCGGCCAGCGCCGCGCCGCAGACGGTCTATACCCTGGTGGCCGGGCTGTACGATCCGGTCAGCGGGCGCACTCTGGAGGCCGTGAACGCGCGCGGCGAAACAGTGGCCCCAGTCGTCGGGCGGATCGCCATCAACGGCCCGGCGCACGCTCTCACGCCGGTTTACCGTTTCGGCAGCGGGATCGGCCTCGCGGCGCCACGCCTCACCCGGCAGGGCGATCAGCTTGAAGTGTGCCTGTCGTGGCTGTCCCTGGCGGCCACCAACGTCGATTACACCGTCTTCGTACACGTGCTGGGCGAGGACGGCCAACCGGTCGCCCAATCGGATCAACAGCCTCGCAATGGTGGGTATCCCACCGGAGCGTGGAGACGGGAGGAGACGATTGACGACTGTCTCACGCTGGACACTCCGGGTTTGCCTCCGTCCGGCTGGCGGGTGGAGTTAGGGCTGTATGCGCTGAACGACCAGGGCCAGGCGGTGCGGCTGCCGGTCCGTGACGCGCACGGCCAGCCCGTCCCGAATGACGCCGTGCAGGTGAGTCAATGAGCGGCTCAGGGGCCGCTGACCGGGAACAGCGCCAGGTTTCCGCTGATCGTCGGGACCGATTCGCCGGTGGCGAGGTTATAGACGAACACGCCCAACAGCGATCCGCTGCGGTCTGGTACGAAGTAGCGGTCACGGATCACTGTGCCCGGCCACCAGCGCCGGGTCGGCCATAATCCCCCGCCGGGATAACTGTCTTGCTGCGCGAGCTTATCCAGCGATCCCTGTTGGTTCCAGCCCAAAGCTTGCACACTAACTGACCAGTTCTGGTCGAGCGGGGTATCGGTGGTCCATTCCAGGTCCACCCAGCGGCCTGGCTGGCCTTGCAGATGGCCTGCCGAGTGCCGGAATCCGACCAAGCGCATGTGATTCGTAAATTCGACCGGCTCCTGGGGCGGGGGCAGGTGCGCGGCGGCGTCCAGCGGGCGCAGGCCGTAGACCGTGTCGAGATGTGGCCCCACGGCCCAGAGCATGACGCCCACCCCCAGGACGACCAGGATCGCCGCTAACCCGATCCGCACGCGCCGCGCCGGGATGGCCTGCGCGGCCAGCATGATCAGGATCATCAGGCTGGGCAGCATGATGAAGGCGTGCCGCCCTTCGGCTACGGGCGATTCCAGGTTGCCGTGGGCATACATCTGCATTTTTTGCCACAGGCTCGCCGCGAGCACCAACAGGACAAAAAAGCCATGCATGAGCACCGGAACGCGCCGGTGTGGATGACGGATCAGCACCACGATCAACCCGATCCCTACCAGCGCGATCACGATCCCGACTGCGATGTAAAGCCTGTTCGGGGCATATCCGGCCAGACCGGGGCTGAAATCCAGCCAGAACGACTTCCAGAAGTCCGGCAGAGGGTCGAGCAGATAGTGGAAGGGACTGCCGTGTTGGACCCCCTTGGGCAGCACCGGCTCCAGCGCCAGCGGATCATGGTACAGCCGGTAATTGTGCAGCATCCACGGGCCGCTGACCAGCAGAATCCCCCCCGCTATGAGTGCTCCATAGAAAATCCACTGCCGCCATGTGCGCTTGCGATAGCGCCAGACTAAGACAGGCAGCAGGGCGGTGGTCAGGAGCAGGTGAGGTTTACACAGGATACCCCCGCCGATCAATAGACCGAGCACCAGCGCCCGGCGTGGCGTCAGATCAGTGTGAAGCAGGCGTACCAGCCACCAGAATATGATGGCAGCGGCCCCTAATGCCACGCCGTCATTACTCAAGCTGGTGGCGATGAACACCCCTTGTGGGTGAAGCGCCAGCAGTCCCGCCGCGAAGAGTGCCCAACCGGTCCCGACGAGCAGGCGGGCCTGGGCATAGGTGGCGAGCACGGCGATCAGGAGCGCCGCCAGCCCCACCAGCCGCCCGATGTATACCGTATTTTCGGCCTGTCCGATGGGCAGATACGGGCTGCGGTTGCCAATGGTCGTCGCCAGGTAGTACGGATTGGAGAGCAGTCGTTCCGGACGGTCCTCCAGGGGCGGATCGGACAGGCTGAGCAGCGTCACGATACCATAATAGAGGGGCGGTTGGTGAAATTCCTGCAAAATGACGCCCGGCTTGACGCGCGGCAGATGGTGTGTAGTTTTTATGACGTCGATATTTTCGGCGTGGAACACTTCGAGCGGCTTGCCGTAAGGCGGGACATCCCAGACCAGCCGCCAGCCGACGATCACTGTCCAGGCCAGCAGCAGGCCCAGTC
Source organism: uncultured Anaerolineaceae bacterium (assembly GCA_964427955.1). Classification (GTDB taxonomy): domain Bacteria; phylum Chloroflexota; class Anaerolineae; order Aggregatilineales; family Aggregatilineaceae; genus JACRBK01. The sequence goes on along the minus strand of CAYRWY010000109.1, from coordinate 2,175 downwards.
CCCAGGCCGGGCGTAAGCGAATTCTCATAGCGCGTCCTTATTGATTATTCATTCCGCGATATTTTCTGCTCGATGAGCTTGAGCAGCCGCTCGTAATCCTGCTGGCCGAGCGTCGAAATCCCGAAGGCGCGAGCGCGGCCCAGTCCGGCCATGATCCCCACCACCAGGAAGGGCCGCGACAACCCGCGATCCACCACGATCAGCCGCCCGAAGTGCTCGGTCTGGCCGCGTTTGGTCGTGCCGCGCCGGATCAGGGTGTGATCGGCAATCCGGGTGATGTCCGCCCATTCGATCCAACAGCCGGACCACAGCAGCGGCGTGATCCACAAGCCCGTCTCGTACACGGTCACCGTCGGGTGCAGCACGGTCGGCAGCAGCAGTGGCGGGATCAGCGCGAGCAGAAAGAGCGCCATCACCGGCAGCAGCGGCAGCCCGTAGATCAGGCTCAGCGCCAGCAGCCCGATCACGGCGATCAGGATGCCCGCCAGGCCCAGCCGCACCAGGATCGCGGTCAGGCCGCGCCGCCAGCGGTGCAAGGCCGGATGCTCGGAGATCAGGGCGCCGCGCTCAGGGCGGCGGGGGGATGGCTCGCTCACGCTTCACGTCCTCTCAAATGCGGCCTTCATTATACCGCCATCTGCGCTATACTTCCGGGACGTAGTTGAATCCTTGTATTGCTCTCTGGCGATTGACCCCCACCCCACCTCCCCCGTGCACGGGGGAGGTGGGGTGGGGGTGCTGTCTCGCGGACTTTAGCTTATTCTGCAAGGATCAATAAGAACTGACAACTAACCACTGATCACTGAGGACTCAGAATGTCTGACGAGACGTTTGAATTGACGCTGCTGGAAATGGTGCACGGCGGGCAGGCGTTAGCGCGCCACGCGGGCCGCACCCTGTTCGTGCCGTATGGCGTGCCCGGCGAGCGCGTCCGCGCCCGGATCACCGAGGACAAGGGCCGCTACGCCTTTGCCGAAGTCGTCGAGGTGTTGGAGCCATCGCCGCACCGTGTCACCCCGCGCTGCCCGCACTTCGGCCCCGGCCAGTGCGGCGGCTGCCACTTCCAGCAGATCGACTATGCTGTGCAGCCGGGCTATAAGCGCGACGTGGTGATCGACCAACTGCGGCGCATCGGCGGCATTCAAGACCCGCTCGTGCATCCCACCGTCGTCAGCCCGGAGGCGTGGGCTTATCGCAACCATGCCACTTTCCACCTGGACGAGGTGGGGAACTTTTGCTTCGTCGGGACCGACAACGAGACGCTGATCCCGATTGAAGAATGCCACATCGTCCGCCCGGAACTGCTGACCCTGTTGGACGAGTTGAACCTGGACGAGATTCCCCAGTTGGAGCGGGTGCGGCTGCAAGTTGGGACCGGCGGCGACCTGATGGTGATCGTCAGCACGCGCGACGACGAGCCGCCCGCGCTCGAAGTGACCATCCCCGTGTCGATCAACTTTCTGCTGAGCGACAACGAGCCGGTCAACCTGATCGGGTCCAGCCACGTGCTTTACACCCTGCGCGAGCGCACCTTCCGCGTGACGGCGGGCGGCTTCTTCCAGGTCAACGTCCCGCAGGCCGAGGCGCTGATCGATCTGGTGCTGCAAAAACTCGATCTGCGCGGCGGCGAGGCCGTGCTGGACCTGTATGCCGGGGTAGGGCTGTTCACGGCGTTCATCGCCGAGCGGGCCGAGCTGGTCACCTCGGTGGAGAGCTATCCCCCCGCCGTGACGGACGCCGACGAAAATCTGGCCGAGTTCGACAACGTGGACTTGATCGAAGGCAGCGTCGAGGACGTGCTCGACGAGATCGACGGGGCTTACGACGCGGCGGTGATCGATCCGCCCCGCAGCGGCGTGGACGCGGCGGCGTTAGACGCGCTGGCCGAGATCGGGCCGCGCACCATCGTCTATGTGAGCTGCGAACCGGCCACGCTGGCGCGCGATGCCAAGCGGCTGGCGGCGCACGGCTACCGGCTGGTGGACGCTACGCCGGTCGATATGTTCCCGCAGACGTACCACATCGAGTGCGTGGCGCATTTCGTGCGCCAGAGCTAGCGCGCGTGCTGGAGAGTTTTTCCCGTCCCTCACCCCTGCCCCTCTCCAGCTTGCGATGCTGTTGGCGAATTCGTACCTCACCCCTAAATCCCCTCTCCAAGTCTGGAGAGGGGACTTG
>CAYRWY010000108.1:0-14635 GCA_964427955.1 uncultured Anaerolineaceae bacterium | reverse complement strand
CTGCTCGCGCTGCCGGAGGTCGATCTGGTCGAAATCCTCCTCCCCCATCACCTCCATCGGCAGGCGACGATTGACGCGGCGGCAGCGGGCAAGCATATCTCGCTCCAGAAGCCGATGGCGCTCAACGTGGCCGAGGCCGACGAGATGATCGCCGCCGCCCAAAAGGCCGGGGTGATCTTCAAGGTTTTCGAGAATTTCATCTTCTACCCGCCGGTGCTGCGCGCCAAAGAATTGATCAACGCGGGCGAAATTGGCGACCCGCTCACGATCCGCATCAAGAGCAATTCCGGGACCAGCCCCAACACCTGGGAGATTCCGGGATCGGCCTGGGCCTGGCGCTTTGCGCCGGAACAGTGCGGCGGTGGGCCGTTGGTGTTCGACGACGGGCATCACAAGTTTTCGCTGGGCTGGTATTTCATGGGCCTGGCCGAAGAAGTCCACGCCTGGATCGGCGCAACCGAGATCTCGCCTGGTTTTGTGCTCGATTCGCCGGGCATCGTCTCGTGGAAGTTCCCCGGCAACCGCTACGGCTCGCTGGAAGTGGTCAATTCGCCCGAACTGGTGCTGGATACCAACCACTATGCCCAGGATGACCGCATCGAGATTACGGGGACCAAAGGGGTGCTCTGGATCACGCGGGGGCATGGCAAGATGATGGACGTCCCGCCGGTCGTCCTGTACCGTGACCAGAAGACCCGCACGTTCTCGGATATGCCGGTGGGTTGGGAACACAGCTTCATCAACTCCACCCGCCATTTCATCGACGCTTACTTCAAAGGCGAACCCCCCAGCCTGACCGGCGAGCAGGGGCGGGACATTCTGCGTTTTGCCCTGGCGGCCCAGGAATCCGCGCGGACGGGCCAGTCTGTCAGGCTCTAAACAGGAGGCTTGCCTTACCAAGAAAAGAGGTTTTGGATGAAACTTACGGGTTCCGAAATAGTGGTTGAAATGCTGGTCCGAGAGGGAATGCCCTACGTGATCGGCATTCCCGGACACGGGACGCTCGGCCTGGTGGACGCCCTGCGCCGCCGTCAGGACCGCATTCAGGTGATCATGCCCCGCCACGAGCAGGCCGCGGTCCACATGGCCGACGGCTACTATCGCGTCAAGGGCCAACCGCTGGCGGTGTACACCTCGATTGGCGCCGGGGCCAGCAATACGGCGATTGGGCTGGCGACGGCTTACGTCGACTCGATCCCCCTGCTGCTGATGATCGGCGAAACACACACCTACATGCGCGGCGTGGGCGTGCTGCAAGAGATCGAGCGCCAATACTGGTCGGAAATGCCGCGCATCCTGTTTCCGGCGGTCAAGCGTGCCTGGCACGTCGATACGGCGGCCCAACTGCCGCGCGCCATCAGCCAGGCCTTCAACGTCATGCACACCGGGCGGCCCGGCCCGGCGCTAGTCACGCTGCCGATGGACGTGCAGGCCGATGCGGTCGAACTGGACGATCTGCCGGAACCGGGCACGCGCCGTCCGCACGACCGCCCGGCGGGCGATCCATCCGCGCTCCAGCGTGCCGCCGAGGTGCTGATCCAGGCCCAACGCCCGGTGATTGTGGCCGGGGGCGGTGTGATCCTCTCCGGCGCGGAAGCCGAGCTGCGCCAGTTGGCGGAAACGCTGGGAGCCTGCGTCGTCACCACCATGCAGGGCAAGAGCGTGTTCCCCGAAGATCACCCGCTCTACGCCTGGCACATGGGCAGCAATGGCACGACCTGCGGCAACACCATGACCGTCCGGGCCGACGTGATCCTGGCCGTCGGCGTCCGGTTTGCCGACAAAGCCGCCTCGTCGTACCGCCCCGGCGCCTCATTCAACATCCCGCCGACCCGGTTGATCCACGTGGACATCGATCCCTTCGAGATCGGCAAGAACTACCCGGTCGAGGTGGGCATCGTGGGCGACGCCAAAGCGGTGCTGGGCGGGCTGATCGACGCCGTGCGCGCCCAAACGTCCCCGCGCCCGTGGCAGTCGGCCCCTTACACCAAAGAGATCGCCGAACACGTCGCCATCTGGTGGAAGCACAACCGGGAACTGCGCGCATCGGACCGCGTGCCCGTCACGATGGGGCGTGCCATCGCCGAAGCCCGCAAAGTGCTGCCCCCGGAGGCGATTGTCGTCACCTCGGCAGGGAACGTGCAGGCGCAGGTCTTCCAGGAAATGGCGTTTACCAGGCCGCGCACCTACCTGTCGGCGGGTGGTTTCAGCACGATGGGCTGGTCGCTGCCGGCGGCGATGGGGGCCAAGCTGGCCGCGCCGGAGGCCCCGGTGATCGCGATGGTGGGCGATGGCGACTTCCTGATGACCTTCCAGGAAATTGCGACGGCGGTCCAGTACAACATCCCGGTGGTGTCGCTCGTCATGAACAACCAGGGCTGGCAGGCCATCCGCGATCTGCAAATCATCGCCTATGGCGAAGAAGCACCCTATGCCGTCATGTTCGAGCGTGAGGGCGAGCCTGCCACGCCGCACATCGCCAACGCCGCCCAAGCCTTCGGCGCGCACGGGGTGCGGATCAGCCGCCCGGACGAAATTGCGCCCGCGCTCAAGGAAGCCCTGGCGCTCAACCGTCCCGCCGTGATCGAGGTGATGGTCGATCCCACACTGGGCACGTCGGGCGGACTCGCGCCGGGCTGGTGGGATGTGCCGGTCCCCACCTATTACGAACAACGCCGCGCCGTTTACGAGCAGGAAAAGCGCGAAGAGCGCGTTTAAGGAGTTTGATCATGCATGACCATTCCGAAGCGTTGATCGCGGAACTACAGGAATGTGCGCGCCAGATCCGGCTGGATGTGCTGGACATGGTGTACCGGCGCAAAGCCGGACATCCCGGCGGATCGTTTTCCGCTGCCGAGATCCTGGCCGCGCTGTATTTCCACCATCTGAAGATCGATCCCGCCCGCCCTGACTGGCCCGAACGCGACCGTTTCCTCTTGAGCAAAGGCCACGCGGCGGCGGCGCTCTATTCGGCGCTGGCCCGGCGGGGCTTTTTCCCGGTGTCGGACCTCGAACAATGGGGCCACCTGGGCGCGCACTTGCAGGGACATCCCGACCGGGTCAAGACGCCGGGCGTCGAGATGTCGTCGGGCTTTCTGGGGCACGGCCTCTCCATCGCCGCAGGGATGGCGCTGGCCCAACGGCTGGGCGGGCCGCGCTGGCACACTTACGTGTTGATGAGCGACGGTGATATGCAGTCCGGCGTGGCGTGGGAAGGCGCGCTGACGGCGTCCAAGTACCGCACCAGCGAAGTGACCGTGATCATGGACTACAACGACGTGCAGTTGGACGGCGCGTCCCACGACATTCTGCCGCTGGAACCACTGGTCGAAAAGTGGAAAGCCTTTGGGTTTGCCGTGATCGAGATCAACGGGCACAATCTCCGCCAGGTGCTGGATGCGCTCGACGAAGCGCTGGAGATTCACAGCCTGCCGGTGGTGATCCTGGCGCATACGACCAAAGGCAAGGGCGTCTCGTTCATGGAGAACACCGCCCTGTGGCATGGCGCGGTCCCGAACGATGAGCAGTACGCCCAGGCGCGGGCCGAATTGAAAGGAGACCGGCAGTGAGCATGAGCGCGATTCCACAGCGTCAGGCCTACGGCGTAGCCCTGGCCGAGTATGGGGATGCGAATCCGGACGTGGTCGTGTTGGATGCCGACGTCTCCTCGTCCACCCTGACCTCCTATTTCGCCAAACGCCATCCGGGCCGCTTCTTCAACATGGGAGTGACCGAGGCGTCGATGGTCGATGTCGGCGTCGGGTTCGCGCTGGGCGGCAGGATTCCGTTCGTGAACACCTTCGCCGCGCTGCTGACCCTGCGCGCCTGCGAGCAGATTCGCACCTGCGTCGCCTATGCCAACGCCAACGTCAAGCTGGTCGGCGGTTATGCGGGCCTGTCGGACTACAAGGACGGCCCGACGCATTTCGCCGTCAATGACATGGCGCTCATGCGCGCGATGCCCAACATGGCCGTGATCGCGCCTGCCGACAACCTGGAAGCAGCCCGCATGGTCAAGGCCGTGGCCGAGTATGATGGCCCGGTCTACATGCGCATCAGCCGGGCGAATGTGCTGGCGGTGTACGACGAGACGCTCCAGGTGACGATTGGCAAAGGGATCACGGTGCGGCCCGGCAGCGACGTCACGCTGATCAGCACCGGCTACATGCTGGGACGCTGCGTGCTCGCCGCCGACGCCCTGGCGCGCGAGGGGATCAGTGTGCGCGTGCTGTCGCTGGCGACGATCAAGCCGCTGGACGTGGACCTGGTGTGCCAGGCCGCTGCCGAAACGGGCGCCGTCGTCACCGCGGAGGATCACTCGATCCTCGGCGGGTTGGGCAGCGCCGTCGCCGAAACGCTGGCCGCCCACTACCCGGTGCCGGTAGAATTTGTCGGTCTGGCGGATACTTTCGCCGGGACCGGTCTGGATACCGAGACGCTGATGGATGCCTGGGGACTGTCGGTGAACGACATCGTCTGGGCGGCCCGGCGTGCGTTGAAGCGCAAGCGCACGGCCCGATGAAGAAACAAGGACTGGCCCGGCAGCTAACCGAGTATGGCGACCAGGAGTTCGCGCTGTTTTTGCGCCGCTCGTTCGCCCTGTCGATGGGCTTCACCCCCCAGGCGCTCGGCAAGCCGATCATCGGGATCGTGAACACCTACAGCGAACTCAATAACTGTCACCGGGGATTCCGCGAGCTGGCCGAAGCGGTCAAGCGCGGCGTGTGGCAGGCCGGTGGTCTGCCGCTGGAATTCCCGGTGATGTCGTTGGGCGAGGTTTTTCTCTATCCCACCAGTATGCTGTACCGCAACCTGATGGCGATGGAAGTCGAGGCTCTGCTGCGCGCGCAGCCGCTCGACGCGGTGGTCTTGATGGGCGGCTGTGACAAGACGCTGCCCGCCCTGTTGATGGGCGCGGCCAGCGCCGGGCTGCCCGCCATCGCGTTGGCTGCCGGTCCGATGCTGACCGGGCACTTTCGCGAGGAGCGCCTGGGCGCGTGCACCGACTGCCGCCGCTTCTGGGCGATGTACCGCCGGGGCGAGATCGACGCGGAGACTCTGCGCCAGGCCGAGGGCCAACTGGCCCCCACGGCGGGCACCTGTGCCGTGATGGGCACGGCCAGCACGATGGCCTGTGTGATCGAGGCGCTGGGCATGATGCTGCCCGGCGGCGCGAGTGTTCCCGCGGTCCACGCGGACCGGCTGCGGCATGGCGAGATGACCGGCCAGCGGGCGGTCGAACTGGCGCGCGCGGCGACGACTCCGGATCAGATCATGACGGCGGACGCCTTCGACAACGCCCTGCGGGTGCTGCAAGCGATTGGCGGATCGACCAACGCGATTATCCACCTGACGGCCATCGCGGGACGGCTGGGCCTCCGGCTCGACCTGGCGCGGCTGGACGAATTAGGCGAGATCACGCCGGTGCTGGTCGATCTCAAGCCGTCCGGCGACGGTTACATGGAAGATTTCGACCGGGCGGGCGGGGTGCCGGTCGTGCTGCAAGAACTCAAACGCTGGCTGCACCTGGATACGCTGACGGTCGGCGGGCAGACGCTCGGCGAGCAGCTCGACGGCCCCTATAGCTGGCCCGCCTGGCAGACCGTGATTCGCCGGGCTGACGATCCGCTCCAGCCACAGGGCGGGTTAGTGGTCCTGCGCGGCAACCTGGCGCCTGACGGCGCGGTGCTCAAGCGTTCGGCGGCCAGTCCGCATTTGCTTAACGTTACCGGGCGGGCGGTCGTTTTTACGTCGCTGTCCGATCTCGCTGCTCGCATCGACGATCCCGCGCTGGACGTGCGCCCCGACGATATCCTGGTGCTGCAAAACGCGGGACCGTTGGGCGCGCCCGGAATGCCAGAAGCGGGCTATCTGCCGATTCCGAAGAAGTTGGCCGGGGTGCGCGATATGGTGCGCCTTTCGGACGCGCGCATGAGCGGGACGGCCTTCGGGACGGTTGTGCTGCACGTCTCGCCGGAGGCCGCTGCCGGGGGGACGCTGGGATTGGTCCGCGACGGTGACCGGATCGAACTGAGTGTGGATCGGCGGCAGTTGAACCTCCTGGTGGACGAGCGCACGCTGGACGCGCGCCGCGCCACGCCGCCCGCCGCGTTGACTCTTCCCACCCGCGGCTACGAGCGCCTGTACCTGCAAACGGTGCAGCAGGCGCACCTGGGTGTGGATTTCGACTTTCTGCGTCACGAGTCGCTGCAAGCCGGGGATTAGGGCCGTCCGCGCGCCGCCCACTGCGTGCCGCGCGCCGGGCGGGCCACCGGATCGATCTCGACGTAAAGGATCGTTTCCTCGCCGTAAGGCCCCTGGACGACCGGCTGGCCGTCCGGGCCAACTACCAGCGAGCACCCGATCCCGCGCCACCCCGCCCAGGGTCCGGCGGGGATCGGACCCACGTTGCTCACGCCCACGAACCACAGCGCGAAATCCCGCGCGACCGGGCTGTACGCCGCGCGCCATTCATCCCCGTAGGGCGTTGCGGTGTTATCGTGATCGGGCGGCACCGCCCAACTGCTGGGCGACACGATCAGATCGGCGCCCATGTAGCCCAGCGTCCGGCTGATGACGTGATCTTGCGCGAAAGCATCGGCGCAGATCAACAGCCCCAGCGTGCCCAGCTCGGTGTGGCAGACCCCCAACCGGTCGCCCTGCGCATACAGATCGTGGGCGATGTCCAGCTCGTTCAGCTTGCGATGGTGCAGGATGACCTGCCCCTGCCGGTCCAGGATCACGGCAGCGTTGTAGATCGTGCCGTCCGGCGCGCGTTCGACCAGTCCCGCGCACAGGTAGACGCCGTGCTGCCGGGCCGCCGCGCTCAGCCGCGTACACGTATCGCCGGACGGGATCGCGCTGGCTTGCTGCCGGGCGGAAGGATCGGTCCAGCCGAGGTCCATCACTTCGGGCAGGACGATCAGGTCGGCCCCGTGCCGTGCCGCCTCTGCGATCAGTTCCTGCGCATGGGCCAGGTTGCGGGCTTTGTGCCCCGCCTCGACGTACATTTGAATCCCGGCCAGTTTGATCATCGCGGTTTCTCCATTTTTGACCTTAAAGGATAGCTAACCCGGCCAGAAATCACTACAATGGACGGCGTGACGCGGTTTTTCATAGCCAGAGGTTCGATGAGCAGTGCGCTGCGCATTCAGACGTTAGGGATGTTCCGGGTATGGTTGAACGGCGAGCCGCTGCCCGGGGCGGTGTGGAAGCGGGAAAAAGCTCAGCGGTTGTTCCAGTTTTTGATCACCGCGAGGCTGAGCACCAATCACCAACTGCTCCCCAAAGAGCGCATCGTCGCCGAGTTATGGCCTACTCTCGACGACGCCCGCGCCGAGCGTGATTTCAAAGTGGCGATGAATGCCTTGAACGATGCGCTGGAGCCGGACCGTTCCACGCGCTCGCTCTCGACGTTCATCCTGCGCAACGGCGCGGCCTACGGCCTGGACCCGGACGCCGCGATCCAGATCGACGCGGAGACGTTCCGGCAGGGGCTGAAGACCGCGGCGCGGCTGGAACATGACAACCTCGACGGCGCGGTAGATGCCTACCGCGAGGCGCTGGACTGCTACGGCGGCGACTATCTGCCCGATGCGCTGTACGAAGATTGGGCCAGCCTGGAGCGCGAGCGGCTGCAAACGTTGTATCTCTCCGGCGCGATGCGGCTGGCGGTGCTGCTGCTGCGCCGCGAAGGCTACCAGGAGGCGATTCATCTCTGCCAATCGGTGCTGACGCTGGACCGGTACTGGGAAGAGGCGTATCGCCTGATGATGGTCGGCCACACCCTGCGGGGCAACCGCCCGCTGGCGCTGCGCGTGTACGAGCAGTGCCGCGCCGCGTTGGCCGAAGGGTTGGAACTGGAACCTATGCACGAAACGACCGATCTGTACCACCTGATCGAACGGAATGCGCCGCTTCCGCCAGTGTGATTGACGCGGCGTGCAACCCGGCTGCAACTGTCCCGGTGTATACCAGAGTTAACGTCAGCCGGAACATGGGATGGAGTCCTCATGAATCAAGAAGTGGTCTCATTTGTTCTGCGCTTTATCCGCGAAGAAGGCAACGGCCAACCGGCCCGCTGGCGGGGGGTGATCAAACACGTCCAGAGCGACCATACGGCTGACTTTGCGCGCTTCAGCGACGCGCTGCAATTCATGCAGTCGCAGGTCGATGACGCGATCCGGCAGGCGTTTGCCGGAGACGAGCCGCCCTCCCACGAGAACATCCTGGCGGAAACCGCCCGGTTGTGGGGAGAGATGGCGCCGCGCTATACCGACATCATGCTCCAATCGATGGAGATCATGGTCGAGCAGGGGCGGCGTATGGGCGAAACCTTTGCCGAAGGGATGGCGAATTGGACCTCGCCCGGCCAGACTCAGCCGGGCCAGGTGTTGGCCATCATCGAGCGGCTGACGGCGCAGATCGAGGCGTTGACGGCCAAAGTCGAGCAGTTGGAGGCCCGGCAGCGCCATGAGTGACACCCTGCGCGAAGCCCTGGAAGCCTGGGAGCAGGAGGCCGCGGCCTACTGGGATCACGTGACGCGCTCGCCGGAGTTCCTGCACCGGATGGGGGAGCAGATCAACCGCTCGCTCCAGTCCCAGCAGCGCATCGCCGCCTCGCTGCAAACCGCCATGTTCCAGGCCGCCACCTTCGCGCAAACCGGCGCGCGCGAGCTGTACCTGCTGCAACGCCTGGAAAAGCAGTTGACCGTTCTGGCGGCGCGGGTCGATCAGTTGGAGCGCACGTGGAACGATGAGTGACCTGCTGTCGCGCTGGGCGGGGCTGTGGGTGGCGGGCCTGGGGCAGATCTGGAACAACTACTCCGCGGCCCAGGAAACCATCCTGGCCCAGGGTCGGGCGCTGGTCGGCAAAACCCCGGCGGCGGTCGTCTGGTCTGACGGGTCCATGACGCTGCGGCGCTATCTCCCCCTGACGGATTCCCGGCAGCCTGTGCCGGTGCTGTGTGTCCCCTCGCTGATCAACCGCGCCTACGTCATGGATCTGATTCCCGAACGCAGCCTGGTGCGCTACCTGCTGCTGCAAGGGCTGGACGTCTACCTGCTCGATTGGGGGACAGCGACCGAGGCGGATCGCTATCGCACGCTGGACGGCTACATTAGCGACCCGCTGCGGCGCTGCGTCGATTACATCCGCCGCGAATCCGGGCAGCCCGCGATCTCGCTGCTGGGCTACTGCATGGGCGGGTTGATGTCCATCGCCTACACGGTGCTGTATCCGCACGACGTCGCCAGCCTGGTCAACCTGGCGGGGCCGGTCAATTACCACGACGACGGCATCTACAGCACCTGGACGCGCCCGGAGTGGTTTGACGTCGATTTGCTGGTAGACAGCCTGGGCAACATCCCCGCCGAGCTGCTCAGCCTGACCTTTCACATGGTGCGCCCGACCAGCGAATTGGTGCAGGCGCTCAATTACCACGAGCGGCGGCACGACGAGGCGTTCATGCGCCGCTTCGCCGCCGTGCAGATCTGGCTCAACGATCCTACCCCCTTTCCCGGCGAGACTTTCCGCCAGTACATCAAAGACCTGTACCAGCAGAATCTCTTGATTCGCGGCGAGTGGCGGATCGACGGCCAGCGCATCGACCTGGGCGCGATCACCCAGCCCGTGCTGACCATCGCCGCCCGCTACGATCACATCGCTCCCTGGCAGTCGGTCGCCGCCTTCCACGATCAGGTCGCCAGCCCGGATCGCAGCCTGATCGTGCTCGACAGCGGGCACATCGGCATGGTGATCGGCTCGGATGCCGATACCCAGCTTTGGCCGCGCCTGGGGGCCTGGCTGGTCGCGCATTCGGGGGCCGCTGCCCCTACCCGCTGATGGCGAACTCCGTCACCTGCGGCGGATCGAGCGTGACGGTCGCCGTCGCCAGGGTCGTGCCGTCCAGGCTGAAGGTCACCTGCCACGCGCCGTTTTCGCCGATGACGCCCGCCGCCGTCCAGCCGTTGGCGCTGCGCAGCGCCGTGCTGATTTCGGGCTGCTGGAAGGCGATGCTGATCGCTTGCGCTTCGTGGGACGAGAACCATTCCTCGTAGCTGGGCAGGTCCGAGAAGTAAATGCGATCCAGCCGGAGATCGTCCAGACTCGACGGCTGGCCGGTCCCGGATCGCAGCGTGACGTAGAGCGAATCCGGGCCGAGATCGATGTAGGCGGTCCAGTGCTCGTTCCAGTAGTCGTAATCCACGTAGATGTTCACGCCGTCCAGCGATCCCACCAGGTCCATGATGTCCGCGCTGCTCGCCAGGAAGGCGCGGATCGCGGTTTCCGCCGGGGCGGTCTCCGCGTCCGTCAGATCGAGGTGCGCTTCCCACGAGTACACTTTGCCGCGTTCCAGGCTGAGATCGGCCCAACCCAGGTCCTCGCCGCCCGCATCCCAGAACTGGACGTGCCAGATGCCGTACTTATTTTCGCTGTTGTACGCCGCCGCCGTCCAGCCGGGGCGCGCGGCCAGCCCGGCGGCAAAGGCCGGGTGCGCCGCCGCCAGGTTGATCGCATCCTGAGCGGTGTAGCCGTCTTGAGCGTGCGATGGCCCTGACAACCCCACCAGACTGAGCATGACCAGGGCGGACAGCAGTCCCGCCCACCAGATTTTTCGCATCGCAGCCTCCCTTTAGCGCGGTACCAGAATCCCCTGCGGAGTGGGGGTAAAATTCGGGAACACCTGGCCGACGGCAGGATTGAGCACGCGGTTGGTCAGGATTTCGGCCAGCACGTCACGGTAATCGGTGGTGATCGCCAGGTCGCCGTCGTCCAGCGCCTCGTCGTTCAGGCCGGGCCAGTGCGTGTGCACCCCGCCGTTCACTCCCCCGCCCAGTACGAACATGCAGTTGCCGTGGCCGTGATCGGTGCCCCGGCTGGCGTTTTCTTCGACGCGGCGGCCAAACTCGCTCATCGTGACCACCGTCACGCCCTCCCGGTAATCTTGCAGATCGGCGTAGAACGCCCCCAGCCCGCGCGCGAAGTCGTCCAGATTCCCGGCGATCTGGCCCTCTTCGTCCTCGTGTGTGTCCCAGCCGCCGATGTCCAGGCAGGCGACTTCCAGCCCGACCTGGGCCTTGATCAACTGGGCGATCTGCCGCAGGCCGAACCCGAAGTCCGAGTCGGGATATTCCGCCCCGTACTGCGGCGTATAGTCCGTCTGCGCCAGCCGCATCAGAATATCGCTGCTGGCGAACACCTCCGCCGCCTGGAGATCCAGGTCCCCCTGGGGCGCGGGGACGTGGTACAGGCTGGCCAGGGTGCGCTGGATCACGGCTAATTGATCGTCACGCCCGGCCAGGTGAAAATCTGCGATGGATTGCAGGCCCAAGGCCGGGATCGATCCCCGCAGCGACGAGGGGGTGATGGTGCCCAGGCCAATTGCGCGGAACGGCGAGTCGTTCTGCCAGGCGGCGGCCTGCAAATGGCGGTTGATCCAGCCGGTCGCGGTCAGTTTTTCACCCGGAGTGCCGCGCTCCATGAATTCCATCGCGTCGAAGTGCGAGCGCGACGGATCGGGCGATCCGGCGGCGTGGATCACGGCCAGATCCCCGGCCTGGAAGATCTCGTGCAGCGGGCGTAGGGCCGGGTGCAGCCCGAAGAAGCCATCCAGGTCCAGCGCGGCATTGTCACTGCCATCCGGCGCTGGGATGGCCAGCGTGGGCCGCCGGTCGTAATAGGGGCCACCTTCGCCGTAGGGGACCACGACGTTCAGCCCATCCATGCCGCCGCGCTGAAAAATCACGACCAGTATATCGCCGGGTGCGGCCTGCTGCGGGCGGAACGCCAGGCGCGGCATCCAGCGCGGAAACAGGGTGCTGCTGAGTCCGATGACGCCCGCCAGCCGGGCAAAGTCGCGCCGGGTCGTTTTTGAGTGAAATGCTGCCATCTCCCTTTCCTTTCTCGCTAGTGCCACTGGAAATAAGGTGACGCCATCAACAGCCCCACCAGGCTGGCCAGCCGTTCGGCGCGCAGGGCATCCCCGGCGGGCTGGTTGGGATCGCCGTAGTCCGACAGATAGTAGATCAGGTGCTCGCGATCTTCGGGGACCAGGTCACCGGCCAGGACCAGGCGTGACGCCGTATCGACCAGTTCGCCTACCGTGGCGGTGGGTGGAATCACGGCATTCAGGTCCAGGGTGATATTCTCGTACCACCCGTCGGAGGCCAGCGGCAGCAGCATGGCCGCATTCCAGCGGTTCAGCAGGCCGTTCGTGCTGATCCAGGCGGCGGCGTGGTCGGGATAACCGTCCGGCGGATGCCAGTAGAACGGAAGCTGCCCCATCGGCTCCAGGAACCAGAAGACCGGGATGTTGGGATCGCCAACGTCCAGCCCCGGGCGCAGGACGCGCAGGATCGCGACCAGGACGTCCAGCGGGCGGCGTAACTTCTGGTTGGGCGACTGCATGAATTCGTTGGACATCAGGATATGGCGCATGACCTGGCGCAGATCGCCATCGCTGGCCAGGAAGACCTGGGCGGCGCTGTCGATCAGTCCCGCCGGGGGCTGGTCGCTGACGAAGCGGCGGCAGAGCTTGGTCGCGATGAAATGGGCCGTCGAGGGATGGGCCGCCAGCATATCGAGCAGTTGCAGCCCTTCTTCGATCCCACGCCCCGCCGGGAAGACGGTGCCGAGCGCGGTTTTTTCGCCGTCGTCGTGCCTGTCGCGGTCGAATACGAAGCCGGTCGCATCGTTCACCGTCCAGCCGGTCAGGATGCGGGCGACGGCTTTGACGTCCTGCTCGGTGTACCCGCCGTCTACGCCCAGGGTGTGCAGTTCCATCAGCTCGCGGGCGTAATTTTCGTTGGGGTGTTCCTTCTCGTTGCTGGCGTTGTTGAGGTAGTACAACATGGCCGGGCTTTGCGCCGACGCCAGCAGCAGATCGCGGAATCTGCCGAGCGCGTGGCGGCGGATGACCTCACGGTCGTCCACGACTTTTTCGGTCACCAGGTCGGCGATGGGAATATTGAAATGATCCGTCCAGAACTCGACCATCAATTCGTAAAGCTGGCGCTCGCTGTAAATCGCCCGGTACAGCCGGTGCCACAGCGCCAGGTCGTGCACGCTGCCGTAGTCTTCATTCTGGGCGCGGGCGATCTCCTGGGGCGAGGCGGTGAGCACGGGGTGGGCGGCCAGGAATTCGTCGATCAGGGGGTCGTCGATGCTGTCGGGGTTCAACTGCCAGTCGAGGTACCCTTCGATGCTCAGGGCCTCGATCCGGGCGAGATCGTCGGAACGGATGCCCCACGTCAGCCGGTTGAGCACGTGCACCGCCGGGGCCTGTTCCGCGGCGTAGACGGGATGCACCCCGGTCCACCGCACCGCCTGGCCCATGCCGAGGGCGGTCACCGTCAGGCCCGACAGCTTGAGAAAGTCTCGTCGTGTAACCTGCATTGTCAGCCCCTTTCGCGTTCTGCAAATTTACATCTTTCACAACTGGTAAGATTATGAAGAATATGATCATGTTTATCAATGGCCTATTTGGGGGATAGGCGGCCAACTTGACGCCGGTTCGTAACGATGCTACTGTTGAAGAACAGTGTAAAGGTTTTCTCAGGCGACAAGGTGGTCGGGCCATTACTACCATCCGGGATGTAGCAGCGCAGGCAAAAGTCTCGATAGCGACGGTTTCACGCGTTATCAACGGCAACGGGCGCGTCAGCGAGGATTTGGAAGAGCGCGTGCGAGCGGCGATGGTCGAGTTGGGCTACCACCCGAATGCCATCGCGCAGGGCCTGCGCCGGAGCGTCACGCACTCAGTCGGCGTGCTGATTCCGCGTATCAACGAGCCGTTTTTTAGCGCACTGGCTTTCGCCATCGAAAAGACGCTGTTTGCCAGCGGCTACCGCAGTCTGATATGCAGCACCGAAGAAAAACCGGACAAAGAGCGCGCCTATGTCGATATGCTGCTGACCCAGCAGATCGATGGGCTGATCTATTTCCCCTCCATTACGGGGAGCCGGGACAGCGTCGAACGCGTGATCGAGCGCGGCATCTCCGTCGTGCTGATCGAGCGAGGGCTGGAAGGACTGCCCGTGAGCCGGGTCATGATCAGCAATTTCAGGGGCGGTTACGATGGCGCGCGCCACTTGATTGAGCTGGGGCATACCCACATCGGCGTGATCTGCGGCAACCTGGAAAGTATGCCGGTGGACCGGCTGTCCGGGGTCAAGCAAGCCTTCAGCGAAGCCAGGGTTTGCTCTGACGTGCGCATCATGAGCCACGAGTCGGATTTCAAGACCGGCTACGAGACGGCGCTCGATATGCTGAAGAAGCCCGATCATCCGACCGCGATCTTCGCCCTGACCGACTCGATTGCCGTCGGCACCCTCCACGCGGCGGCACATCTTGGCCTGCGCGTGCCGGAGCAGTTATCCGTGCTGGGCTTTGATAACGTTCCACTCGCGTCCTTCGTCATTCCGCCGCTCACGACGGTGGCCCAGCCCATCTATGAAATCGGCGAAGCGGCGGTCAGCATCCTGCTGCGCCACGTTCAAGATCCCCAGGCTGAGCCGGAGACCGTCATGCTCGATACCACGCTGATCGTCCGGCAGTCCACCGCGCGAATGCGCTTGTAGAAAAACGGGGGACTTGACATCCTCGTCAAAATCATATAGGCTTGAGTAAACGTTT
>CAYRWY010000107.1:0-14645 GCA_964427955.1 uncultured Anaerolineaceae bacterium | reverse complement strand
TGTATTCACCCTTCACCCACCTGATGGAGCTGTTCAGCTACCAGGATACGCTGATTCACCTGGCCGACGACCCGGACAAAGCGCGCGCGATCCTGGATCGCTTGACCGAGGCCACCATCGCCTGGGGCGTGGCGCAGGCCCGGCATGGCGTCGATGCGGTACTGGTCTCGTCGGCGTATGCCGGAGGGGGCTTCATCTCCCCACGCATGTATCGCAATTTTGTCGTGCCCTACGAAAAACGTGTAGTAGCGGCCATTCACGAACAGGTGCCCGGCGTGCCCGTCTATACCCACACCTGCGGCCATATCGGGGATCGCCTGGAACTGATGATGGAATCGGGCACTGACGGCGTGGATACCCTCGACCCGCCGCCCATCGGCGATACGGTGCTGGCCGACGCCAAAGCCCGGATCGGCAGCCGCATGTTCATCAAGGGCAATCTGAATTCGGTCGATCTTCTGAATGCGCCCGGCACGGATGAGGTCCTGGCGATGGCTCGCGAGCGCCTGCGCGATGGGATGCCCGGCGGCGGATACATTCTCAGCACCGCGTGTTCGGTTTCGCCGCGCGTCGAGCCGGAAAAACTTGAGGCACTGTATCCGCTGGTGGAGTCTGAAGGACGGTACGAGAGCGACTAGCCGCCCATGAGGGGACTTGGTGTCCCCTCATTTTTCGTCTGGTCGTGGCCGCGGCTGGCCTATCCCAGCCGTATCTCTATCGTATGCGCCGCTGAGCGGTCCAGATTTTCCAGCGTTTCGCGCACCAACAGGACGCGGTGCGCCGTCTGTTCCAGGGGAGACACATCCATCCCATCGATCATGATCCCCTGGATCGCATACTCCCCATAATCGAGATAGGCCGGGTTGTGGTACGTGATGGTGAGGCTCCGGTCGGCGAACAGGGTGAAAACCTGGGCGTCGCCGTGAGCGTCAAACTGCTCGCGGACCAGCTTCGGTTCGAGCGCCAGGTGGCCCAGGTCGCCCTTGACGCCGAAGACCTCGGTTACCAGCGTGAGCAGGAGCCAACTGGCTGATCCGGTCAGGTAGGTATACATCCCTCGCCCGCGGGCGCTGATGTATTCCGGGATGCCGGGATAAATCCGGCTGGTGGCGAAGTCGGCACAGTGGCGGTACAGCCGCTCGAAGACCCGGTAGCCCTCGTGGACCAGGCCGCGCTGGTACAGCGCATTGGCATACATCACCGCCATGTGGCTGAACATCGCCCCATTTTCCTTATGCCCGAAGGCAAAACCGAAGCACCGTCCCAGGTTCAACTGGACGCCGCCAAAGTCCGTGTTCAGGCGGTAACCGCCCAGCGCGGGGTCGAGCAGGTAGCGGTCGGCGGCTTGCAGGATGGCCTGGGCCTGTTCGTCGGTCGCGATGCCCCCCATCAGGGCGAATACCTGCCCGGTGAGCGTCATCCGCACGCCGTTCGGGTGAACCCCTTCGACCGGGTGCCCATCGTTATCGTAATACCCGTTGAACCAGCCGCTGCCGTCCGGCTGCGCGATCCATTCCTGGTGGCGGAGCTGGGTGAACAGCCAGTCGGCTTTGGCGGCCAGGTCGTCGGCCAGATCGACCGCGCTGATCTTGTTCCGGGCACCTGAGAGGTCGTGGGCGCAGAGGGTGAAGTATTCACCGAGGCGCTGCTGCCTGGCGGCGATGGATTGGTAATCGACCGGGGCGCTGAGTGTGTCCAGCAGCGGCAGCAGTTCCCCGGCGAGTTCCACTTCGGGCACGCCGTGCGCATCGAGTTCGAGCACGATCCGGCTGAGTTCGCGCAGGTTGCTGGCGTAGAGCGCCGTGAAGGCCACACTCTCGCCGCGCTGGGCGGCCATGTCCATGCCGTCGTTCCAATCGGCGCCTTCCAGCCGGATGATGTTATGCTCGCCGACGTTGAAGAACGCCGTCAAATGCTGCACCAGCAGGTGTTCCAGGATCGTGCCCCGGTACGGCTCGCCGCCGCGCGTGCGCAGCAGCGTCCCCTGATCCGGCGTCCACTCGTCGTCGTGGGCGTGCGCCCGGTTGATGTGGCGATCCTTGAAGTAGGTCTGTTCCTGGAGCAGAAAGCCCAGATCGCCGCTCTGATTCAGGTACAGCAGCGTGGTCAGGAACGGCCAGGTGCCATGATCCATCCACACCCGCGGAATATTGTTGCGATCCGCCAGAAATTCGCCGGGCTGCGCTCCGATGATGGTGGCATTGCTGCCGTCGATGCGCACTCCCGCGTAATTGCTGAGCAGCAGGCGGCGCACTTCGCCGGGTTCCATGATCAGCAGCGCCAGGCAGTCCTGCCACAGATCGCGCCAGCCCCGCCCGCCGCGCCCGTAGTCGTGATAGGGCAGGAACGAGTTCCCGAACAGGCGGCGCAGCACCGGCTGAAGCGTCACCCACTGCATCCACGCATCGAAGGCTGGATCGGCGGTTCGGAACGACAGGGCTTCCAGTTTGGCCCGCCAGTGGGCTTTACACTGATCGAGCCAGGTGTCGAACCGGGTGTCGCTGCCATACCGCTTCACCAGGGTGTCGGCGGTCGAAGGATCGGGCATGATCGCCAGGATCAGGATGTACGACTGCGACTGGCCGGGCGGCAGTGTGTAAGTGTCGAAGCGCAGCGCGCCGACCGCTTCGTAGCCCTCGATGCTGGCCCCGGCCTTCCAGCCTGCGCCCGACGGGTGGACGACACTCTCCGGCCACTCGTAGCTGCCCCCTTCGCCGATGAAATCTTCGACCGCGGGGAAAAAACACACCGGCGGGGTGCCGTCGCCCGTGGTGCCCAACACGCCGTAGGTCACCTGGTTGGGCTTGTGGCCCCGTTCGTCGAACGACAGGGTCGGGCGCACCAGGACGCCGTGCGGGTGGGTGTGGATACGGTGCAGCAGCGAGGTGACATGCCGGTGATCGCGCAGGTTGTCGGCGGAGCGGCCATACAGCGGGATGGCGGCGGTCGGCGTGATGGTCAGCGGATAGCTGGTGAGATTGGAGAGCGTGACCCGCATCAGCTCGACTTGATCGTCGCCCATCGGGACGAAGTTGACGATCTCGGCGCGGAGGCCCATCGAAGCGTTTTCGCGGGTGATCTTGTGCCAGAGGAAGCCGGCCTCCAACCGGACCGTGTCCGCCTCCGGCGAATCGGGCGACTGCGCGATCTGGGGGGCCGAGTTGCCGGTCGCCGACCAGATGCCCAGTCCTTCGACGGCGACCCAAAAGTTGCGCGCCGCCCGCGACGTGTGCAGGTCCTCGACTGACACCGGGGCCAACAGGAAGGAATTTTGCCCGGTCTTGGCGTCGCCATGCAGCAGCGGCGTCACGCAGGACATCATGCCCTTTTCGTTCACCAGTGGAAAGTAGAGATAGCTGGTATGGTGGGGATTATCAAGGCGGAAGCTGCCGTTCTGATCCGTGAAGGACCAGCCGGGTTCTAAAGGTGGTGGTAACACGGGATTGTCCATTTCTGTGCTAAGACTCTTCAATAGTTGACAACTCGACCCGGATGGCGCTGACGGCTTCCTGCCGCGTGAGATCCGCGTAGGGTGCCGGGATGGTCGCTCCCTGGATTTCGATCACCTCGCCGCTGGTCAGCGTGAGGGAGTAATGGGCGGGTTGAGCCGCTTCGCCGCCGAAGGTGTCGCGCCACTGCGGGTTGTGGTAGGTCACCGTCGTGGTTCCGAGGAACTGGCAGGTGATCGTCCCGGTCTCGTCGAATAACTGCCCGGTCAGCACGGGCTGAAACGCCAGGTGCACCTGCCCGTCTTGCACGAAAAAGGGCCGGTGCCCGAACAGCAGAGCGTGCAGGATGCTCAGGTACTCGACCGTGGAGCCGGAGAGCCGCGCCACGAAGCCGCGCCCGTGCAGCAGCGGATCGGGGTGGGCGCTGCTCACGATGAAGGACGAATTTTCCAGCGGGCTGCGGCCATAGATCGCCGGGTCCTGGAACGGGATCAGCACGTTCTGAAAATCCTGGTAAAACTCCGCGTACAACCCGGCTTTGAGCAGCGCATAGAGATACTTGTACTCCATGTGCAGCCAGATCGACTCGTTTTCCAGCCAACCGGGCGTGAACGCGCGCGCCCGTCCGATGTCCTGCGGCTGTCCGGCGAGCGAGGCATTGACCTTGTACATTTTCAGCGTGCGGTCGAACAGCGGGCTGGCCTTGACCTGCTGGTGCAGGTAGCGCGCCTGGGCGGGATCGGCGGTCGTTTTCAAAGCCCGGACGGGACCTTCCAGGAACAGCGGGAGCATCGTCGGCACGAAACGCTTGACGTGAAGGTGTTCGCCATCCTCAAGCACGTCGTAGTCTTCCGGCTGGAAGGTGAAATAAGTGGGCGGCAGTCCGCCGTTCATGGCGCGCGCCCGGTCGATCCCCTGCTGGAGCTTGCGCTGCCATTGGCCCAGGTGGTGGGCCAGGGTGGAGCAGGGGACGTCGCGAAATTCCCCGGCGAAACCCAGGCGGATGCGCTCGCGATAGCTCTCGCGGGCGCTCGCGACAGTGTCCCAGTAGGTGTGATCGCGCTCCGCCTCCTGCGAGCGTTCGTAGGCGTCGAGCGCAGCAGTAGCCGCCTGGATCAGATCGTCCACTTCGGCGGGCAGGGCGATCCGTCCCTCTTGACCCGCCAGTGCCGTGAGCAGGAAATTGATCAGCCGGGCCAGTTCGAAAGTCTCCGGCAGCGACGATCCGAACAGGGCGGGCAGCCCGTTCAGCGCGTCGTACCAGCCGGGCCGTCCCGCCTCCATCTCGATCCCCATCCCCAGCGGGTCCAATGAGGCGAACTTGGTCGCCGCGAGGCAGATCAGTTTCACCGCCAGGGTGGTGCGATAGACCGCGCCGCGTCCGTGATCCAGGCGCACGACGTGGGGCAGGCTGGGCCGCGCGTTGATCAGCGCCTCTTTGTCGTGATCTTCTTTCACGGCGTTCAGTTGGCGGACCCGCCCGTCGCGCAGCACGTACTTGACGCTGCGGGGCTGCACCGTCGCGGCGCTGTCGTAAAAGGTGAAGGTGGCCTTCTCGAACAGTAATTCCTGCTGGCGGTCGGGATAGATCGCCAGAAAGTTCTCGATCAGGTCCAGGTTATAGGTCCAGTGATCGATCCAGTAGCCTTCTCCGAAGGTCGCTTCAAAGTGCTGCTCGGCCTGGCTCAGCGTGAAGTGGAGAAAATCTTCCAGGGGCAGCGCCAGCTTGATCTGCCGGACGGCGACCTGTTTGAGCAGTTCGCCGGGCGTGAAGGGCCGTGCCAACACCGCCGCGAGCGGAGCCGGATCGTCGGCCAGGGCCAGCACCGCCGCCCGCCGCTCCTCGGCGACGGTGAAGCGGCAGCCCTGGATCACCAGCGGGTTGTAGCCGTCCGCCTGGATCAGGTTCATGAAGGCCGTGACGTTGAAGTCCTGGATCGCCGGGTTGAGCCAGACATCCTCGCGGCGGTTCTGGTTCACGTCGCGATAGTTGCCGTTGCCCTGCGAGTAGAATTCCGGCGCGAGGTAGAAGGCGTTGTAATCGCGTTCCAGGTCGCCGTGTTTGCGCGAATAGATGTGATAGACGAACGACTGCTGCGCGTCGCCCAACAGCACCGGCCATCCGCCGCGGATCACGTTGTCCAGGAAGGTCTGGCGCGTATAGCCGTCCAACCGCGGATCGCTGGTCGCCAGGGCTTCGGTATTCGTCAGGTGGCGGGCGACCTCTTCCGCAGCCTGGCGCTGCTGCGCGATGAAGGCCGGGTCGGCCAGGCGCGCGCTGTCACGATTGACGATCTCGACGTCGCTGGCGTGCCCGACGATAGCGTAGAGCGTCAGCGTTTCTCCTGGCGCGAGGGTCTTCGAGGTGCCGAACAAGCTGCACGGCGTTTTCCCGACGGTGACCTGCGGCGTGCGGTAGAGATCGTCCAACGACTGTTCGATGAAGTGGATTGGGCGGCTCAGCGAGGTGTCCGCGCCGAAGACCGTCACGGGGTCCACCACCGGAGACAGCCGCGTCTCTGCCGTGAATGCCAGGTAAAAATGCCCGGCGGTGTAACCCTGGACTTCCGGCGTGTCGGCGATGCTGGCCCGCACCCGGTAGAAGGGGAGGCCGTGATCCAGGTTGAACACTTCCATCCACGCCTCAGCCGTGCGCGAGATTTCCTTGAGGATGGCGTTGTTGACGCCGTAGGGGATGAGGACGGGCAGGCCGTCCAGCACCGCGAGCGAGGTTGGCGCGTGACCGGTATTAGTGATCGTCACCTGGCGCACCAGCCCGGCCAGGGCTTCGTTGGTCAGCGTGAAGTAGAGCACCCGGACGTGCAGGCCGTCGCCGTGCTCTTCCAGTTCCAGCTCATTCAGGCCGATGTGCATCTCCCGCGGTGCCGGGGTATAGGGCGAAAACGGCTCGTAGCATGAGCCATCGTCGCGCTTGATGAACGTGCGAAAGCCCGTGAACGGCGTGGTTTGGTAGGCTTTGTTGGCCGGTTGGAACTCCATGATCGGGCTGTCTTTGCTCCCGATCCCGAAGCTGGCGATTGCCTGCCCCCGGTTGACGTAGAAGACCCACAGCGGGACGCCCAACGGACCGGCGATGCCGGGCAGAAAGCTGGCAAAAGGACTGCGGTCGGAGTAGTTCGTGAGGACAAACCGTCCGGTGTCGTCAAAAACGTGGTCTTGCATCATACGATCCTGTTCCGTTAACTCTATTGGCCGTACTGTAAGTATTGAGAGCGCTCTCAACTTTTGAATTCACTATAACATTGGACGGGGCAAGAAGCAACTGGCAGAAAGCAGAACAGGGCCGTACAATTCCTGTTCATCGTCAGCATGGATAGGATGGGATCGCTTTGGCAGGTGAACGCCCTTTTGCAACGCTGTCCAGCCGCTATCTGTGGCAGAGCCGCTGGTACAACGTGCGCCAGGATCGGCTTCAGTCGCCGGAGGCTGGCGAGTTCGACTATACCGTGATTGAAAAGCCGGTAGCGGTCTGGATCGTGCCGGTCACCGCCGATGGTCACGTCGTCTTGATCGATCAGTATCGCTATCCGGTGGACGATTGGTGTCTCGAAATTCCGGCGGGCAACGTCGAGCCGGGGATTGATCCGGTGTCGATGGCCGCGCGTGAGCTGCGCGAGGAGATCGGCGGCCAGGCCGGGCGGCTCGTCCGACTGACGGATTTTTATACCATGAACGGGATCGGGAATGAAGTCGCCCTGGTGTTTGTCGCGCTGGGGGTGAGGCTGGGAACCCCCGATCGCGAGCCGACCGAGTATATCAGCCTGCGCGAAGTGCCGGTCGAAGAGGCGCTGCACCTGGCGCGATCCGGCCAGATCAAGGATGGACCCAGCGCCCTGGCGCTGCTGCTGAGCGAAACCGTCCTACGCGATTACCTGAAGGAGATCGGACCATGATGCGCCGGAAAATGGTCTGGGGGATGCTGGCGGCGCTGCTGCTGGTGAGCGCCTGTGGCGATGACGAGCCTACTCCGCAGGGCGACCCGGCGATTCTGACCGGGTTCGATGCCATGCCCAAGCAGATCGTCACCCTGGTCCTGACCGCGACGCCGACGCCGGTCGTGGCCGGAGCGCCCGCCGTGGTCGTGGCCCAGCCGACTTCGACCCTCGGCCCGCCGCCGCCGACCCCGACTCTGACGCCCTACGTTGGCGTGTTCTTGGGCGATACGACCTCGGAGGATGGCGAGCCGGTCCCGACCCTGGAACCATACGTAATCAACCTGAACGCCAGCGGTGGGGTAGTGGGCACCGGGGGAACCGGCGTGGTCACGAGTGGAAGCTGCGGAATTCCGGCGGCATCCCGGTTTGGCAATGCCTACAACACGAACGCGACCGTCCAGCAGCGGCTCGGCTGCCCCACCAATGGCGGCATGGCGCTGGGCGGGATGGTGGTCGAGACGTTCGAGCGCGGCAGCATGTTCTGGCGAGGCGATACGCGGCAGATCTACGTTCTGGCGACCAGCGGCCAGTTCTGGCAGGTGGCGGATAGCTGGACGGAGGGGATGCCCGCCAGCGATGCGGCCTATTCCCCCCCCGGTGGGCTGATCCAGCCGGTGCGCGGTTTTGGCCTGGTGTGGCGTTCGAGCCAGTCGATTCGCGATGCGCTGGGCTGGGCGACCCTCCCCGAAGCTCAGTACGATGGCTTCTGGCAGGACTTTGAACGGGGGGCGATGTTCGTCGGCAACAACGGCCTGCTCTATGCCGTCTACAGCGCCGAAGGCCAGCATTCTGGCCCGCTCTCTCCCTGATGATGAAAGAAGGTCGGGGCGCCTGACACATGCGCCCCGGTCGGAAGTCTACAGCCGGACGCCATCCAGTACGGGCAGCTCACGACGCACCTGCTGCACCCGGTCTACGTCGATCTTGACCGTGAAATGACCTTCTACGTCCCCCGCTTCCAACACGGTGTCGCCCCACGGATCGATGACTGCCGAATGCCCGGCATAGCGGGTCCCGTCGTCGTCTTCGCCCACCCGGTTCGCCGTGACCATGTAACACTGGTTTTCGATAGCACGGGCGCGCAGCAGGGTGCGGAAGTGTTCCACGCGCGGCTGCGGCCAGGCCGCCGGAAGAATCACGACCTCGGTGCGGTCGGTGGCATAGCGCCGGAACAACTCCGGGAAGCGCAGATCGTAGCAGATGCCGAACGCCGTCCGGCCCCAGGGCAAGTCGATGACCAGCGGCGCTTCACCCGGCAACAGCCATTTGTCTTCGCCCAACGGGCCGAACAGGTGGATTTTGCGGTAGGCGCCCATGACGCCGTTGCGCGGCGAAATGACGGCCAGCGTGTTGTAGACACCGGCGCCGCGTTTTTCGTACATCGATCCCAGGATGTGAATGTTATGCTGGCGCGCCAGGGCGACCACCTGCGCGAACAGGCCGCCGCTCAGGCTGCTGGCCATCTCCTTGCCTTTTTCGAAGGCGAGTCCGGCATCCCACAGTTCGGGAAAGACGACCAGGTCCGCCCCACGCTGCGCCGCTTCCAGTGTGTACTGCTGCATCGCAGTCCAGTTGGCCCGCGGATTCCCCTTTTTGACATCCATCTGGATCAGCGACACGTTTAAGGTACCCATCTATACACCCTCCTCAATACTTCACATGGTTGAACCAGAACGTGATCACCATGTTGATGGTTTCTTCCGTTGACAACCGCGACGTGTCCAGCTTCGGCAGATCCAGGTCGGTGACGCGCTGCTCACGTTTAAGTCGGCTGAGCAGGACGCCCCGG
The DNA here is from genome assembly GCA_964427955.1 of uncultured Anaerolineaceae bacterium. Taxonomy (GTDB): domain Bacteria; phylum Chloroflexota; class Anaerolineae; order Aggregatilineales; family Aggregatilineaceae; genus JACRBK01. Next base: position 5,451 of record CAYRWY010000107.1, on the reverse strand, counting down.
TTCGCCGGGTTGTGAAACCAGGCCCCGCGCGCCATGTGCAGGCGGCGCAGAATCTCGTTGAGCGAGCAGGTCAGGCACAGGATCGGGCCGGAATCCGCCAGCCGGGCGCGATTGCCTTCGTCCAGCAGGGCTGGTCCACTGACCACCATCACGGCGTGGCGGCGCAGGGTCAGATCGCGCAGCGCCGTCGCTTCGAGCGCCTTCAAGCGGGCTTCACCGAACAACTCCCGGATCTCGGCGGCAGACTGTCCCTCGCGGGTCAAGATCTCGTTTTCGAGATCGTAGAATTCGGCTCCCAACCGCTGGGCAACAGCCCTTCCGACGGTGGTCTTGCCCACGCCCATCGGCCCGGTCAGGGTCAGGTTTTGATACGGGGCCGACTCAAAGATCGTGGTCATAGCGCATGACCGTTGCGCCAGCCCGGCTGCCAGCGATCGAGCAGCGGCAGCAGTTCTTGCAGGGCATAGATCGTGCTGTCGGGCGTGATGTCGCTCGCCAGGTCAATATCCGGGGTCCGGTTGATCCACACCGCCCGGAGGCCCGCACCCTGCGCGCCTTCTATGTCGGCAGACAGGTTATCCCCGACGAACAGCGCCTCGTCGGGCTGAAGGCCCAGCAGGTCCAGCGCATGATCGAAGATGGCCCGGTGCGGCTTGAGCACGCCGACGTCGATGGCCGAGATCCGGCAGCGCGGAAACAGGTCGAGCAGTCCGACGGCTTCCAACTCCCGGTCGCGGTAGATCATCGGGTGGGAGGCGTTGGTGATGATGCCCAATTCCAGCCCATGTGCCCGCAGTTCGGTGAGCACGGCGCGCGCATCCGGATAGGCGCGCATCCCTTCGGGCAGCGGCCAGTTGAAATAGACTTCCGTCACCGCCTCCACGTCCAGGTGCTCTTCGGGCACGCCGCAAGTTTTCAGGGTGGCAGCCAGCGCAGCCACGACACTGGGGGGTCGCAGCGTTTCTACGCCGCGTTTCCAGTCGAGTTCCATCTGGCCCATGAAGGCCGTGCACAGGTTTTCGGGCACCAGGTGGGGGAGCGGATGCATCCGCTGGTGCACCAGGGTGTAAATGGCCGACATGCGCTGCAACTGGTAGTCTTCCCAGGGGCCGACGTTATCCCAGTCCATCAAGGTCTGATCGAGATCGAAAAGTACTGCTCTGAGCATTCGCTAACATCCTGACGATTGAGTTCCTGCGAGAATCTAGCACGGCCCTGCGGTGTGTGCAATCCGGCGGTAGACCGCGACGGTCTGGGCCGCGACCTGGGCCTGGGTGAAATAATCCAGCACGCGCTGCCGTCCGAGCGCGCCCAGCGCCCGCCGCCGTTCAGGGGCGTGCATCAACTGCCGGAGCAGCGCGGCCAGCGCGGTACTGTCTCCTTCGGGCGCGATCAGCCCGGCGTCGCCGATCACGTCCGGGATCGCGCCGCTCGACGATCCGATGACCGGCACGCCACAGGCCATCGCCTCGACGATCACGCGTCCGAACTGCTCTTTCCAGTTGGGCCGGGTGAGCGACGGCACGACCACCACGTCGAGGCCCTGGTAATAACCCGGCATCCGCGTCGAAGGCAGGCTGCCGAAGGTCACCCGATCCGCCACGCGCAGCCGCCGGGCTTGTTCGGTCAGGGCTGCTTTTTCGGGGCCGTCGCCGACGATGTCGAGCTGCCACACGCCCTCGAGTTGGGATAGGGCGTCGAGCAGCACTCCGCCGCCTTTTTCTTCGACCAGCCGCCCGACGAAGCCGATCACGAATCCCCCGCTGCGTGGGTGATCCGGCGGGGTGAAGACCTGCGGATCGACGCCGAACTGCGGGATGACGGTCAGCGATCCCCGGTAGCCTTTCGCCTGCCACACCTCGGCGGCGCTCTGCGTGCCCATGAGGGCATGATCCACCAATCGCAGTACCCACTGCTCGCCTAGCCGGACGGGGAGCGGGTAGCGCCGGTTGATATTTTGCCACGAGAAGAACAGCGTTTTGACGCCCTGGCGCCGCGCGTGCCAGAGCGCGTGCCAGGTTGCCAGATTGTAAGGTTCCTCGTCGATGTGCACGATGTCCGGGCGGAAGGCACGGATTTCGCGCCCGATCTGGGGATAGTAGTGCAGGTGGAAATGCCCGTTGAAGCGGATCGGGGTCGTGCGCAGGTCGTAGCCCTCGACGTGCGCGCGCTCCAGGGGCAGCACGCCTCGATCCGGATCGCGCCAGCGGGGCGGCACCAGCACGCGCAGATCGACCTCTGGCAGCCGGGCCATTTCTTCCAGCTTGCTCTGATAAGCGCCGACCACGCAGGCTTTGGAGAGCATCAGAATACGCATAGGCCACGAACTCCGGGCAGTGATAGGGCGAAACCTGAATTATACTCGACCTTTGCCAAATTGTCGGTCTGGGTTAGGCTCGCAGGGGAATTCTCGGCTATAATTTTGAATGTCGCGCCCCATAGTTCGCCCAATTAGGCGTGCTCAAGTAACATAGAGGGCAACCGCTTACTTTCAAACACACCTGGAGGAGGACCCTGATGGGTGAAATTATCTCGATCCATTCTTTTCGTGGCGGGACCGGTAAATCCAACCTGACGGCCAACATCGCGACGCAGTTCGCCATGCGCGGCTATCGGGTGGCCATCGTGGATACGGACATCAACTCGCCAGGTATTCACGTCCTGTTCGGTTTCGACGAAACGCGTATCACCAGGGCGCTGAACGATTACCTGTGGGGCAAGGTGTCCATCGAGGAAGCTGCCTATCCGCTCCACGATGTGGCCAGCGGCGATCCTGAGCGCGGCTTTTTGAAGAACCTGAAGATCTGGCTGGTACCGGCCAGTATTCGGACGGGCGAGATCGCGCGTATGCTGCGTGAAGGCTACGACGTGGGCCTGCTGCGCGAAGGCTTCCAGACCCTGTTGGACAAGCTGAAACTGGACTATCTGTTTATCGACACGCACCCCGGTCTGAACGAAGAAACCCTGCTCTCGATTGCGATTTCGGGCGCGCTGGTGATCATCCTGCGCCCGGACAACCAGGACTTCCAGGGCACGGCGGTAACGGTCGATGTGGCCCGTAAGCTCGAAGTGCCGCGCCTGCGTCTGGTCGTGAACAAGGCCCTCACCCGGTACGATTTCAAGAAGGTCAAGGCCGATATCGCGGCGACGTATCAGGTGCCGGTGGCCGCCGTGCTGCCGCTGTCGGAAGATGTCGCTTCGAACGCCAGCGGCAATATCTTCTCGGCCATCAATCCCGATCATCCCTGGTCGAAAGCGGTAAACGAAGTCGTAGATGAACTGTTGTCCAAATAGCACCCGACAAGGCGGATGAGTATGAGTGGCAGCGGCCAGGACGATCTGCTCAAGAAAATGCTACAGTCGGTCCCGCGGGGCGCTACATCGACCGAAACAGGAGAAGGAGTTGGGCTAAATCCCTTAGACTTGCTGGGGCTTCCTCCGGCGCAGCGCGACCTGATCAACTGGCTGTCCCGCCGGAAACAGGCGCGCTTTGAGGAGATTCAGGAGGCGCTGAGCGTCGAGGGAACCCAACTGACTAACACGCTCGCAGCTCTGAAAACGGCTCGCCACGTGCAGGAAGCCCTTATCGACGGCGAAATCTACTACCGGGTCGTGTTCGGGGGGAAGGTCAGCCGGGCGGCGCGTGGGCTGCCGGAGGGCATCTGGGAGCGGGTGGATCTGGACAGCACGATCTTTCTACGCCAGGTGGCGTTATTTCGCGGGCTGTCCGACGACCATCGCCGCGAGATCGCGGCCAGTCTCGATCCTCGCCGGTACCACCGCAATGAGGTGATCTTCTGGCAGGGCGGGCTGGGCGAAGGCATCTACCTGATCAAGAGCGGCATCGTCGGCATCACACGCCTGACGCCGAACAAACGCGAAACGCAGATTCTCAGCTATTTGAAGCAAGGGGATTTGCTGGGCGAATATGGCCTGTTGTTTGACCAGAATATCGTATCCGGCACAACCGCGACGGCCCTTTCTGAAGTGGACGTGCTGGTGATGAAGCGCCAGCAGATGCTCGACCTGCTCAAAAAATATCCCAGTGTGGCGGTCGAGTTGGTACAGATGCTGGCGGAGCGGTTGTTGGCGCTCACGGCTCAGCCGCAGCAGATCATTCGTGTGGAGCAGCATACGACCGTGTGCCTGGTGCTGGCGCCGCATCCCGGTGTGGGGAGCACTACGCTGGGCTGTGCCCTGGCGACGAATCTGGCGCGCGCGACTCAGAACGCGACGGTTTACACCGAACACCCCACGGCCAATCACCTGCCGTCGCAGCTTGGCTTTGGCCCCGAAATGGAAGTGTCCGCGCATCCTGGGGGCTTCGATGTGTTCGTGCCGCACGGCTTGTCCGGCATTCCGGCGGCGGTGCGGACGACGTTGGTGATGGATCGCCTGTCCAACCACTATGCGAATATCGTCATTGGCGTGGCTGGTCCGGTGAACGAGAGTGTGATCTACCTGCTGGAACAGGCTGACCAGGCGGTGCTGGTGACCACCCCGGATCAGGAATCCTTTCAGCAGTCCGAGGCACTGCGCGCTCGTCTCCAGGCTATCATCCGGCCTGAGAAGACCAATGTCTGTGTGGTCTGCATTCGCACGGATGCCCAGGCCGACCTGCTGCCGTTGCCCGGCGGGATCGATTTTGACGTGCGCTGGTCCGCCGCGCTGCCTCCATTGCCCCAATTCACTCATGACAATCTGCCGGAGTCGCTGCGGCAGGTGGCGACCACCCTGGCGGATCAACTGGGACGCTCAAACCGGATCGGGATTTTCATCCCGGCCCTGGTGGAAACCAACCCAACCTTGAAGATCCAGCCGTTTGTGGATCGCGCCCTGACGTTCTTGCGCCAGTTGTTCGGTGGTGCGCCCGACTATCCGTCTCATACCATGCCGGAAAGCGGACAGGCCGGGGTGGCGGCTGAAAGAATCCACATCATCCAGACCTACGTTACCAAGTCAGACCTTGATCGCCATCTGGTGGAGGTGCTGGCGTTCGTCGAAGCGATGAAGACGGAACTGGGACAGGAAGCGATGGCCCTCGAAGTGAACCACAACATCATGTTGGTGTAGGCGGGGATTACCATGCCAAAAAAGTTGTCGTTGTTCCAACTCATAGCCGCTACTCTGGGGGTAGTAGGCTTGGTCCCGGTGGTGGTCATGTCCGTCCAGGCGGATGGACTGGTCCCGGTGCTGTCAGGGGTGTTGTTCATGGGACTGGCTGTGGCGGGTGGCGTCTATCTGCTGACCCGCCGGATCAAAGCGCCGGTGCTCCAACTCACCCGGACGGCGGCACAGATTACGGCGGCTGCCGAGTCGGAAGTGGGGCAGGACACCACGCAGCATCTGCGCGGTCTGGACCAGTTGCCCTCGACGGTCGAATTCGCGGATCCGACCTCGGCCTTCGAACCGATGGCGACGGTCTTGCAGCACCACCTGGCGCAGTTCAAC
>CAYRWY010000106.1:0-14747 GCA_964427955.1 uncultured Anaerolineaceae bacterium | reverse complement strand
CCATGCCTGTCCGGAGCGATCCAGCACGCGAGGGTCGGCAGCCAGCGCCACCACTGCCCGCCCGGTGAACTGCGGCGACTCGGAGTTGGACAGATCGAAATACTGCGCGTTCAGCAGCACCCCTTCGGTGCGGACCAACCCCGGATAGAGAGACAGCACGGTAATCTGATGCTCGCGCAGCGCCTGGGCCATCTCCCAGGACAGCCGGTCCGTGGCCGTCTTGGCGACGTTGTAGGCGGCGTTGCCCGGCGTCAGCGCGCCAAAGGAGATGTTCACGATCAAGCCGCGCGGTTGGGCCACCATGATCGGGACGGCAAACCGGCTGGTGACATAGGTCCAGCGCACGCCGATCAGATTGTCGTCCCAAAACGACGGCGGCCTCTCCCAAAACGGGACATTCGGCGGCGGGTAGGTGTTGCTGTGGTAGCCCTCGTAACCGGCCCAGGCGTTGTTGACCACAATATCCAGCCGTCCCTGCTCGTCCCGGATGCGCTGTAGCACGGCTTCGACCTGCCCGTCGTCGCGGTGATCGCAGCGCACGGCGATCCCCTGCCCGCCCAGCCGGGTGACCTCGGCGGCGGTCTGGTGGACGGTTCCGGTGAGCGGCACCACGGCCTGCGTTTCGTCCACCGTCCGCCCGGTGACGTACACCGTCGCGCCCGCTTCGCCCAGACTCAAGGCGACTCCCCGGCCAACTCCGCGACTCGCGCCCGTGACCAGGGCTACTTTGCCTGTGAGTGTACCCATGGTTAACCCCTTTCTCCGGTAAACGTTAGGGAATATTATCGCTGCTCGATGCCGGAATAATCGCCCAAAAATTGGCGCGGTGCACGAGAACGAGGTACAGTAGTTTCATACTCGCCAAGCGATTCCGCCCGGTCCCCCCGACCGGGCTTTTTTATTAACTCATTCATCAAGTTTGGTAAGAATTTACATACAGTTCATTTTCGCCGCGAAATCAACGTATAATGAGATTATGTCGTCCGGTAATTTATCTATCATCTGTGAGGTCTTATGGAACCACATAAGGAAAAAGACGGTAAGCCCAGAATAAGGGAACGGGGTCAGGGGCTGGTCGAATATGCCCTGATCCTGATCCTGGTCGCGGTCGTCGTCATTCTGATCGCGTCCTTCTTCGGGGATCGGGTGCAAAAGACCTACTGCAAAGCGGCCTTTTCAATCGATCCGAATATCGATGCCCCCTTCTGCGTGGCACTGGACGTGAGCTGTAACATCGTCTCCAACTCCCCCTTCCGACTCGAAGCGCAGGTGACCGACAACGTCGGGGAAAACAACATCACGAATGTCCAGTTCTATGTCGATGGCATCCCCCGCAACAACGAGGTCCACTACCGCTACTGCCTGATCGGCGGGGATGCGGCCTGCGATCCCTATACCGGATCCAAGGGGCCGCATGAGTTCGCCGCCGTGGCCTATGATGCGGACGGCAACACCGGGAAATGCACCATCAAGGCCAATGTCCCCTGATCGCGCAGCACGGGAATAAAAACAGCGGCGGCCCTCCGGGTGGAGAGCCGCCGTTTTTTGTGTCGAAATCGAATGGGAGATTAGCCAGCCGCCGGTTTGTCCGGATCGACGAAGACCTGCGAGACGTCGCCATCGCCGCCGACACGGTTGCGCAGCATCATGCCGATCAGCGCATCGACCAGGCCGCCGCCCCCGGCGCTGCCGCTGACGGCGACATCGGGCACGACGCGAATCTGGTTCTCGCCCACCAACTGCATCAACTGGAGCGCGGTGTAGCTCTGCGCGCCGAGCGCCTGCGCGCCCAGTTTGTAGGTCTGCGCCTTCGCCACGCCGGTGATCCGGATCGCTTCGGCATCCGCCGCCGCGCGCAGTTTGATCGATTCGGCCTCGCCGGTCGCCTGCTTGATGCGGGCATCGGCGTCCAGCCCGGCAATGTTCACGCCCTGCTCCGACTTGACCATCTGCTGCTGGATGTCGGCCATCGACGTTTCGCGGACCAACTGCTGGCGCTGGGTCTGCGCTTCCTGCTGGACCTCGTAGGTTTTGCGCTGTTCCTCCGCGATCTTGCGGTCGGTCAGGGTTTGCATCAGCGCTTCGGGCGGTGTGATGTGGCCGATCAGGGTGTCAATCGCCTGCACGTCGTACAGCCCAATCGCCTCGCGGATGTGCTGCGCGGCTTCCGACTGGCGCTCGCTGCGCGCGATCAGAAAGTCGAGCACGGTGTAGTTCTGTGCCGCGTTGCGGAAGTAGTTGCCGACGATGGGCTGCAACACGTGATCGACCAGATTTTGCATCGAGCCGACGCGCGAGATCACCTTCGGCGCATCCAACGCCCCGACGTGAATGATCTGCGAGACTTCCAGGTCGAAGGCGAAGCCGTCCCGCGAGCGCACGGTGATCGACGACAGCTTGGCGTCATAGTTGTGCGCCTCGGTGCGATCCGCCCAGTTGAGCACGATATTGGTCGTCGGGACCAGCTCGGTCTTCATGACCCGGTTGTTGATCGGGTGCTTGCCGGGATAGAGCGGGGTCACCCACACACCCTTGTGCCCGGCATTGACCAGATCGCCGTGCTTGAATTCCGCGCCGCTGACGTCCTCGTGTGCCTTGCCGACATACGAGATCACGACGCCGACGTAGCCGATGGGAATTTCGGTCATGGGCACCTGCTCGACCTGCACGAACCAGGGGTTCAGGTTCCACGCGCCGGACAGCAGAATTTGCTCCTGCAAGCCACGCCGCCCGCCCGCCGCGATGAAGTTCTGCGCGTTCTGGAAGTTATCGTGGCCCTCGACAATCGGCCCGGCGATCTCGCCCTGCTCGATGGGCATCCCGTCCAGGGTCGTCACGATCCCGACGCGATCCGGCGCGACGCGGTGGACCTGGAGCAGTTCGGGAGCCATGCCATTTTCACGGGCCGTTTCCGCCGTGATGACGTTGAACAATGCGCGGTTGATGCGATACGTCCCGGCGGTCAGAATCCCCAACTGGCGGCCTTTTTCGCCCCCCTTCATCAGGAACTTGCGGGCGTCCTGAAAGTTATCGCAGGGGACGATGCGGCCCAGGATGCGCTCCGGCGGGATCGACACGCCGTCGGCGGCGACCACCAGCGCGATCTCGCCCTGCGGTACGACGATCACCGGGGCTTTCTGGACGGTGTAGACCCAGGGCCAGCGCCAGAAATGCCAGCCGGGAGCCAGCGTATCGGCCTGGTAGCCCGCTTCCCCATTCAGCGCGACGAACTGCCCGGCGGGGAGACTGTGCCGGGAGAGTTTCTTGATCACCACGCCGACCTGCCGCTCGTTGATGATGACCAGTCCCAGGATCACACGGGAAAAGGCCAGCACAAACAACAGCAGTACGGCCAGTCCTGCCAGACATAAGATCGGAAGAAAATCAGACATGGGGCCACCTCCAGTTGGATGCCGCCCAGTTAGGAAAACACAACACCGATCCTAAGCTTACCGCGAACGGCGTGGTTGACCCGATTTTTATCTGACACTCATCTGACACTCATCTGACAGGGGGCTAGTAGACGCCCATCCACTGCATCAGCGACATCCTCGCCTTGTCCAGATTGGGGAGATGGCGACGCTTGATCAGCTTGAAGCCCAGTTCTTTGGAGATCGGCCCCAAAACCTGATACAGCATATCGTGGCGCACCGTGACGACGCCCGGACGCAAGCCCGCCTGCGCCAGTTGGGTCACGACATAGCCCGGGGTCTGCTCATACACACTTTCCAGGGTGGGCAGCGGGGGAATCATTTCGGTCCCGATCACCATCTTACTGCGCACGTCCAGGGTCAGCAGCACGGACGGGAAGTAAGGACGAGCATCCTCGCCTTTTTCCCGAACGCCGGACAGCAGCATGAACAGGTCGATCTCGACCTGCTGCCGGGTGGGCGGCAGTTTCTTCAAATAGTTCAGCGCCTCCAGGTTCATGCGCAGGTTGAGGCCGACCGTTTCCTCCTGCGCCGGTACGATGAACTGGTCCTCCCAGGTGCGGCTATCCCCGCTGCCGCGCGGTACGCGGCACAGATAATGATCGCGCGTGGGTCCGCGGAACAGGGCGTGATTCAACTGGTAACGGGGAGCAACGTCCAGCAGTTGTTCCAGGATCGCCGCCAGGAAGCGCGCTTCGGCCTGCTCCAGATACCAGGGGACAAAGCTGGGGCGGTAGCTGCGAAAGTGCGGCCAGGCCTGTTTGCCGCGATATTTGAGGCCAAGCTCTTTGATATTCGCACGGTCGTGGTCGTCGAGCTGATCCCGATCCTCGAACGACGCCTGAAGCTGCGGAATTTCGAACAGCCGCTCCGGTTGAATCGCCGGACCAGCCTCCTGCATACTCCAGAAGCCGGACAGGCCCCGCGCCCCCAGGTACACGCTGATGGCCAGGTGCTCGCCGAGCGTCCCCATCACGCTCACGTACCCCTGTTCTCCGCCGTCGGGATTCTGCACGCTGAAGATAGCGTCTTCATTCATCCAACGCCAGGGAGCCAGCGTCTTCACACGATCCATCAGCCCATACAGATTACGCCAGTCGTCCAGTGTAGGATGAAGCATCGCAACCCTCCGTTTTTCTACTCGTCGGACTTTTCCAGCGCGTCTTTGAACAGGCGCAGGGCGTCATTTTCTTCGGCGTCCAGCGGACAGCCGACGTAGGGATTGTCAATCGGGCGGTCGTGCTTGAGGCAGCGCGCCGTGACCTTCATCTGGCGCACAAAGCCCAGCAGCGCCCCCCGGATGGTGAGAGTCAGTTCCATGTCCGGGCTGGCGTTGGCCTGCAAAATCTCCGGCACGGGGCATTTCGCGCAGTCGCCCGCCTTCCAGCGCAGCGACTCGGAGTTCTCTTTGGCCAGGCGGCACTCTTGCACGTGCCGCCCGCGCATGAAGTCTTCGTAATAATGAGGGCACTCTTTACCCGCAGGTGTCCGCATAAGCAATCTCCCAGGCAGATGATCCTGCCAGCGATACTAGCAGGACTGCCACTTCTTAACAAAAAAGACCGGAACACGAGCCGGCCTTTCAAGATATGCTTTTGACACGTCGGGCTTATGGAGAAAACAAATAGAATTCGCACCATGTTATTGGTTTTTAGTGGTTAGTTTTTACAACTAAAAACTAACAACCCTTACCGATCATGCGAATTCCAATCGTGTGCTCCATTAGACGCGTGTGACGTACGAGCGGTCGCGCGTGTCGACGCGAATGGTGTCGCCCACGTTGACGAACAGCGGAACGGTCACCTGTAGACCGGTTTCGCAGACCACTTTTTTGGTCGCGCCGGTCGCGGTGTTGCCCGCGATGGCCATCTCGGCATCGACGATTTTCAGATCGACGTTGGCAGGCAGCTCGTAGTCGATGATCTCGGACCCATAGCTCAGCAGCTTGAGCTGCATGTTTTCCTTGAGGTACAGGAAATCATCGCCGAACAGGTCGCGGCGCAGTTGCGGCTGCTCGTAAGTTTCCACGTCCATGAAGGTGATGAATTCATCGTCCGCAAACAGGTATTCCACCACCGTCGTGTCGATGCGGATGTCTTCCACCCGGTCACCCGACGTGAAGGTCATCTCGCGCGTGGCCCCGGAGCGCAGATTGCGCACGCCCACGCGGATGGTCGCATTGCCGCGGCCCGGCTTAATGTGCTGGTAATCCAACACCTTGTAAAGCTCACCGTCGTAGGTGAAATTAGTGCCTTTACGAAGCTGATTTACATCAATCATAGGAGGTTTCTCTTATCCTTGCCGCTCTGGCCCATGCGATTCCCGGCCACTGTGTTCACGGCACGCCATTATACCACTGTTCCAAAACCCAATCTAGCCCCGCAGGTACGAAGGCTGTACGGGAAGCGCGACCGTAAAGCACGTCCCTTCCACCGGGATCGAACTGAACGTCACGCGGCCCCCCAGATAGCGTTCGGTGAACAGCTTGACGCTGTAGGTGCCCAGCCCGTGTCCCCGTTCTTTGGTCGAAAACGACCGCTGGAACACCTGGAGCTGGACCTCGCGCGGCATCACCGTGGGGTTGTGCACGGTGAAGATCACCTGGTCCCCCGCCCGGCGGCAGGCCAGCGTTACGGCCTCGCCCGGCGAGACGGCTTCCAGGGCGTTTTTGGTCAGGTTGCCCAGGACCCGTTCGAGCAGGGCCGGATCGCACTCAAACAGGACATCCTCGACCTGCGGACCGATCCGCACCTGGCGCTGGGTGGCGATTTCGTGAGCCTGGTAGAACTCGCGGATGTTGTCCAGAAACGACCGGGCTTCGACCGGGGCGGGCCGGGGCGTCAGATCGCCGCGTTCGGCGGCGACCAGCTCCCGCTGGCTCTTGATCTCATCGATCAGGCGGATGGTGGCCTGATACATCGTCTGGGCCAACTGGACCGCCGGGCTGCTCGTGTCTAGCCCCTCGGTCAGCATCTCGGAATAGCCCAGCAGCACCCCGGCGAGATTAAGAATATCGTGGAAGAACAGGTGCTCCAACACGGTCCGGCGCTTTTCGCTGCTGATGTCCTCGACCGCAAACAGGCAGAACGTGTGCCCATTCGCCACAAACGGCGCGCCTGAGACACGCAGGTCCAGCGCGTTGCCGCTCTGCTGGGTGATCCGGCACTCGGACACCATCGAACCACCTTGCAGCCCGGCCAGGATAGTCTGCACAGCGCCGCACGTCCGGCAGAATTCGGTCGTTCCGCACCCGGCCTCGTTCTCCTGGGCATGGATGCAGTTCAGAATCTCGCCGGGCCGCTTGCCCCAGATGCACTGCGCGTCCGATAGACCGAGCGTCTCCAACAGTGCCTGGTTGGCGAAGACAGTCTGGCGGTGCGCGTTGAGTACCAGAAACACGTTCGGGACGGCATTCAGAAAGTCGGCCAGATTCTTGATGGTGGCGAAATACTGAATCTGCTGCTCCAGTTCGCCCTGCGCGGCGCGTTCGGGCGGAGCAAATTCAGTCGTAAGGAGCGAGGGTTCGGACATCCCAACATTCCTGGCAGCTAAGCTATGCGGCACGGATTTATTATACCTCGGAGCACGACGTTCTCACGATACTCTCATGAACAGGGCTAGCGCGCCAGGGGATAGGCGGCCTGGAAGGTGGTGCCCCGGTCGGGCGAGGTGGTGAACGTCACCGCGCCGCCCAGGTAGCGTTCGGAGAGCAGCTTGACGCTGTACGTCCCCAGCCCGCGCCCCTTGCCCTTGGTGGAAAACGACCGCTGAAAGATCTGAAGCTGCACGTCGCGCGGCATGGTACTGGGGTTGTGGACCTCGAAGACCACCCGTTCCTCATCGGTCCAGCAGCGCAGCGTGACGGCCTGGCCGGGGGGGATGGCTTCCAGCGCGTTTTTGACCAGGTTGCCCAGGACCCGTTCGAGCAGGACCGGATCGCTGTCAAATTCCACGTCCTGGGAGTCGGGATCGAGCAGGATGCGGCGCTCGCGGGCAGCTTCGTGCACCTGGTAGCAGTCCTGGACGTTCGCCAGAAACGCACGCGACCGGATCGAGGCCGGATTCAGGGTCAGCTCGCCATGTTCGGCGGCGGCGAGATCGCGCTGCATCTGGATCTCGTCCACCAGGCGGATGGACGCCTGATAGAGCTTTTCCTTGAAGCTGTTAGACTGCGGGGTGCCGTCGCTCAGATCGCGCAGCAGAGAGGCGTAGCCGGTCATGACACCGGCCAGGTTGAGAATGTCGTGAAAGAAGACCTGTTCCAGCACGGCGCGGCGCTTTTCGTCGCCGATGTCCTCGAAAACTACCAGAGAGTAACGTTCCCCGGCGACCAACAGCGGCGAAGAGGTCACGCGCAGATCGAGCGCGCCGCCCCCCTTCTGCCGGATGCGGCATTCGGAGACGCTGCTGCTGCCGCGGAGACTGGCCAGGATGGCCGTCAGCGCGCCACAGACCCGACACGCTTCGGTCGAACCGCAGCCGTCGGACGTTTCGTCCGCGTGGACGCAGTTCAGCAGATCGCCGGTCCGGCGACCCAGGATCGCGTGATCGTCTGCCAGGCCGAGCAGGTCGAGCAGCGCACGGTTCGCGAGTACCACGCGGCGCTGGCCGTCGAGCACCAGGAAAATATTGGGAAGCACATCCAGAACCCCGGCCACCAGATCAAAAGGCAGGGAGAGCTTGGAGGCAGGCAGCGTTGTATGAGACATAGTTCCCCAGGTCAGATTCTCTAACGAGCATTTGAATTATACTCTCAAATCAGGAATTATGTCGATCTTTTAACGACTATTAACTATACTCTAACCTTCGCGCACGTTCGGTCCTGATCCAGCGGAATACGAACACATTGAGGAGTTCGATCCCGGCCACGGTGGGGATCATGATCTTGATCGCCGTGTCGCTCTGCAACGACTGGTACAGAATCAGCAGGAGCAGAATGCTGGTCAGCCGCCCCAGGCCGATGGGCACCTCGCGCCCGATCACGTAAGTAAACCGCTTGCCGCGCTCCCGGAAGAGATCATCGACCACTTCATAGGAGATGGTGTTGTTGGGAATGTCGCGGCTCGACGTCGAGGCATTGAACAGCAGCCCGTAGAGGATGAAGCCCGCAGGCCGCGACCAGGACACCAGGATCAGCGCCGCGAGGAACGAGACCAGGGTACCCACGAAGTAATACTGGATGCGTTTCTCCCTGGTCAGAGTCCGCCCCACCGTCAGGGCTGCGCCCAGCGATACCGCCGACATGACCATCGAGTATTTGCCCACGCCCCATTCGTTCTTGAAGGCGACGTAGACCAGGATCGTGATCAAGAAGCTGTAGATACCGCCGCGCATCGACGAAATGAACAGCGACAGCCCTACCCCACGCCAGGGACGGCTGTCCCGGTAGGCCCGCGCCAGTTCCACGACGTGAAACACTTCGCGATCCGGGCTGGGCTTCAGCAAGAAGGTGACGCCGATGGCCGTCAGGAAAAGCCCCAGCGTCAGGCTGAAGATGATCGAATAGCCCTGGAGGCCGGAAAAGTGATTGATGATGAAGCCGGACGACGGCTGGATCACAATCGCGCCCAGGCCGGAGATAGCCGTCAGCACGCCGAAGAAAAAGTCGCGATCATCGTTGGGCGTCAGGTGCGGGATGAGCGTGTTGAAGCCCATGAACAGCGTCGCTGCGGCCAGCCCGGACAGCAGGCCCAGCGGCACCAGGTAGCTCCCGGCGTGCGTGCCCAGCGACAGAATGGTGATGTAGAACACCGTGTACAGGGTGATCCCGGTGCGCAGGCAGAAGACCTCGCCCCGGTGCTGGATCAGCTTGCCGCACACCAGCGAAAAGACCATGATCGCGGCATACGAGCAGAAGTTGTAGATCGCGATGGGTTGCAGATCGGACTTCAGCCGCCACAGGTAGATGTTGACGAACAGTGCCGAGAAGCTGTTGCCGAAATTGAACAGCGACTGGAAGACCAGGATTCGCGCACTGTTCGGATTCAGACGCCTACGCACGCCGCCTAATCCCCAATCCATTCCACCGCCGCGCGCGGCAGTTCAGCCAGCGGACCGCGCCGCAGCGTGCAGCCCGGCAGGCTGTCGAGAAAGACCTGCCCGTACTTCTTGGTGATCACGCGGCTGTCGAACAACACGACCACGCCGCGATCCGTCTTGGTGCGGATCAGCCGCCCGAAGCCCTGGCGGAAGCGCAGCACGGCATCCGGCACGGCGTAGTTCATGAAGCTGTCGTCGTACTGCTCGGAGCGCGCGGCGAAAACCGGCTCGCTGGGCACGGCGAACGGCAGCCGGACGATCACCAGGGCGCTAAGGTCCTGGCCGGGGATGTCCACGCCTTCCCAGAACGAGCGCGTGCCCAACAGCACGGATCGCTCGGTCTTGACGAAGCCGTCCAACAAGGCCTGGCGGCTGGTGCCGTCGCTCTGGTCGAAGACGGTGATGTTGCCCAGCGCCAGCCGGGGCGCGATGTTCTGGGCGGTCTGGCGGAGCTGGGCGTAGCTGGTGAACAGGCCGAGCAAGCGTCCGCGCGTGGCCGCTGCCAGCTCGATCAGGCCGCGCTCGACGGCGCGCTGGTAATCGTCACGGCGGCTGGGATCGGGCATGTCGGTCGGGACGTAGACCAGCGTGCTCTTTTCATAATCGAAGGGCGAGCCGACCACGGCTTCGACCACCTCGAAGGCGTTCAGCCGGTCGCGCACGTACTCGAAGGTGCCGCCGGTGCGCAGCGTGGCGCTGGTCAGGATCACCGACCGCTTGGCCGTCCAGAGGTGCTGTTCCAGCAGCGGGCCGACGTGCAGCGGCGCGGCGTGGATCGACAGCCGCGTGCCGTCCTGATCGACCTGCACCCAGTAGATCACGTTGTCCTGGGGGCTGATTGAAAACGCGCCCAACTGGCGGTGCACTTCTTCCAGGTGGCGCGCCGCCGCCTGGACGCTGGACAGCAGATCGTCGAAGTTCGGCACGTCGAACTCATTCAGCCCGGCCAACCCTTTCGCCAGGCGGGCCATCGCCGACGAAATCGCCTGCGTGAACTGGCTGAGCAGGTCCCAGCCTTCTTCCACCTGCCCCCACTGCGGCTGGTGGCGCAGCGCGTCGGTAATGCGCACCTGGCTGGAATATTCACCCGGCTTCAATTCCCCGGTGCTTTCCAGGAAACGGTAGAGAATCTCGAAGAAGCGTTCGGCGTGGCGGCCCATCGCCTCCAGCGCCTCGCTGACGATCTGGACGTAGCTCTCGATCTGGGTGAAGTATTTGCCCGGCACGCTGCCGCGCGTGCTGCGCAGCACGTCGCCCAGCAGCCCCCGGCGCATCCCGCCCAGGTCGTCCAGGCGGCGCTGCAAGGTGGCCTGATTGATCGAGAAGGACAGCCCGTTGGTGGTCGCTTCTTCCAGGTGGTGCGCTTCGTCCACGATCAGGTACTGGTATTCGGGCACGACGCGGCTGCCGATCTGGACGTCGGCCAGCAGCAGCGCATGGTTGACGACGATCACGTGCGCGGATTCCGCCGCGCGGCGGGCCTTGTAAAACGGGCAGGCGCCGTGCATCTGGTCGCCGCAGCGCTCCAGCGTGCAGCCTTCGTCCTCCGCGCTCAGCCGGGACCAGATCGCGTTCTCTTCCAGGCCGCGCAGGGTGAGTTCGCCCTTGTCGCCGGTATCCGATTCCAGCAGCCAGACCAGGATCTTGGCCAGCACGCGCAGCTCGGAGATCGAAGTCGGCGTGCGGCGGCGCAGCGTCAGCAGGCGGCGCGGGCAGAGGTAATTGCCGCGGCCCTTGAGCACGGCGGCGCGGAACGCCAGCCCCAGCGCGTCGGACAGGCCCGGCAGATCCTTGTTGATCAATTGATCCTGCAAATTGATGGTGTTGGTGCTGATCACCACCCGCTCGTTGTTCTGGGTGGCCCAATAGAGCGCGGGCAGCAGGTAGGCCATGCTCTTGCCGACGCCGGTCGGCGCTTCGACCATCAGGTGCTCGCCCTCGTTAAAGGCTTCGGCCACTTTGCGCAGCATCTCGACCTGCTGCGGGCGGTGCTCGTAGCCGGGGAAAGCCTGCGCTATCCGGCCATCTTCCTCGATCAGCCCGGCCAACTGCTCCACGTCCAGCAGCTTGAGATCGGCATTCGGGCGCAGCGGGGCCCAGGGCTTACGATCCGGCTTGAAGAGGTCTTCGACGTTCTCCACCGGGGCACGGCGGGCCGGCTGGCCGGTGAGGGCCGTCTTGCTGCGCTCCTGCAAGGCCGCGACGAAAACCGATCCGGCGCTCCATTCGATGTCGCGCGAGGCTTCGACGATCTCTTGCAGCGTGTCCAGCGGCAGGGCCAGGATGCGCTCCCAGAGGACCCAGTACAACTGCCCGGTGGCCGTGGCATCGTCCAGGGCGCGGTGGGCGTGTTCGAGTTCCAGGCCGACCTGGCTGGTCAGACTGTTCAAGTTATAACGCGGCGCAGTCGGCAGCATGACCGAGGCCAGGTCGTAGGTGTCAATCGCAAGATTGCCCGATCCGACGCCGTAGCTGCTCAGGAAGCTGAGATCGAAGTCGATGCGATGTCCGACGATGGGATGGCTGCCCACGAACTCGCGCAGATCGCCGATCACCTGGCGGATGGACGGCTTGCCGACCAGGTCCTCGGTGCGAATGCCGGTAATGGCGGTGACGCGATCCGGCACGCTGCGACCCGGATTGATCAATGTGCTGAAGGTGTCGAGCACCTTGCCGGCCTGGAACCGGGCGGCCCCCACTTCGATGATGGCATCTTCCTCCGCGTTGAGACCGGTGGTCTCCAGGTCCAGAGTGACGAACACCTCGCGCATGACAGACTCCGTTTCTAGACGATCAAGCACCGTGCTGGAAGGCGCTATTGTATCACATTTGCAGCACGTGTGACGGCCCGCTCGAAATCCCTGATTTGCTTTGGACCGGGGAGTTATTAGTGATATACTGATGGGCAACTGGTCTGGCACTTTCAATCCTCGCCGTTGCCGCATATCCTGCTCATACCAGCCCGCTTACGTGTCAAATTCTCAACAAGGAAGATTACCGTATGTCGTGGCTAACTATCGTCCGAAGAATCTTTGTGATCGTGTTTATCGCCCTTTTTTCCCTCCCTCTGGTACACAGCGTTTCTGCCGATGAGCGTTCCCGGCCACCCGCCGACCTTCTCTCCACGGTCGTAACGTACTCCAATACCACTGCGGTGCTCATCGCCGACGACCCCGAAGCAGGCTGCCTCAACAGCGGGCACGGCGATCCAGCCGTGAGCACCATCACCGTGCCCACGAATGGACCCATCCGGGATGTGAATGTGAGCCTGAATATCACTCATACCTGGGTCAGCGACCTGGCAGTCGTGCTAGTCTCACCGGGCGGGATCAGCGTCACGCTCGTGGACCGGCCCGGAGGGCCTAACCCCTATGGCTGCCTCTTTTCGAGCGATAACATTATTACGCTGCTGGATGACGAGTCGACGGGCGGCCCCGTCGAGGATGCCGATCCGCCCACCGGGACATCCTATACGCCCCAACAGCCGCTCAGCACCTTCGACGGTCAACCCGTGGCCGGAACATGGACCCTGTACGTGTATGATTATTCCTCCATGAACACCGGCACACTCAATAGTTGGGCGCTGACCCTGGACATCGATAGTCCACCGGCAGCCGTGGGGAACTCCTACACCACGCCGGAGGACACACCGCTGACCATCGCCGCGCCGGGTGTGTTGGGCAATGACAGCGATCCGGATGGCGATCCCATGACGGCAGTGCTGAACAGCGGAACCACCTACGGCGCACTGACGCTCAACCCGAATGGCTCCTTCAGCTATACGTCGGGCTACAATTATTCCGGCAGCGACAGTTTCACGTATCACGTCACGGATGGCCTGGCTGACAGCGGTGTCGCCACGGTGACGATCACCATCAGTGCGGTGAACGACGCGCCGATGGCCGTGGCCAACAGTTACAGTGTGCAGGAAGACACGCCGCTGAACGTCGCCGCGCCGGGCCTGCTGAATAATGACAGCGATCCCGATGGCGATCCCATCACGGCAGTGCTGGACACCTATCCCACGCACGGCCCGCTGACGCTCAACCCGAATGGCTCCTTCAGCTATATGCCCAGTGCCAATTTCAACGGCGGCGACAGTTTCACGTATCACGCCACGGATGGCACGACCGGCGGTAACGTCGCCCTGGTGATGATCACAGTTGTGGCGGTGAACGATGCCCCGGTGGCCATAGCCGAGGGCTATACCACAGCGGAGGATACGCCGCTGACCATCGCCGCACCGGGTGTGCTGAGTAACGACAGCGATCCCGACGGCACTCCGCTGACGGCGGCGCTGGACAGCGGTCCGGCGCACGGCACACTCAACTTCAACCCGAATGGCTCCTTCGACTATACGCCGACGGCCAACTTCAACGGCGGCGACAGTTTCACGTATCACGCCACGGATGGCGCGGCTAACAGCAGCGGCGTCACGGTGACGATCACGGTCAATGCCGTGAACGATGTGCCGGTGGCGGTGGCGGAGGGCTATACCACGCCGGAGGATACGCCGCTGACCATCGCCGCGCCGGGCGTGCTGGGCAATGACAGCGATCTCGACGGCGATCCGCTGACGGCGGCGCTGGACAGCGGTCCGGTGCACGGCACGCTGGCGCTCAACGCGGATGGCTCCTTCGTGTATACGCCGAATGCCAATTTCAACGGCGGCGACAGCTTCACCTATCACGCGAGCGACGCCACGACCGGCGGTAACGTCGTCACGGTGACGATCACGGTGAATGCCGTGAACGATGCGCCGGTGGCGGTGGCGGAGGGCTATACCACGCCGGAGGATACGCCGCTGACCATCGCCGCGCCGGGCGTGCTGAATAACGACAGCGATCTCGACGGCGATCCGCTGACGGCGGCGCTGGACAGCGGTCCGGCGCACGGCACACTCAACTTCAACCCGAATGGCTCCTTCGACTATACGCCGACGGCCAACTTCAACGGCGGCGACAGTTTCACGTATCACGCCACGGATGGCGCGGCTAACAGCAGCGGCGTCACGGTGACGATCACGGTCAATGCCGTGAACGATGTGCCGGTGGCGGTGGCGGAGGGCTATACCACGGCGGAGGACATTCCGCTGACTATCGCCGCGCCGGGCGTGCTGGCGAACGACACCGATCCCGACGGCGATCCGCTGACAGCGGCGC
This sequence comes from uncultured Anaerolineaceae bacterium, assembly GCA_964427955.1. Taxonomy (GTDB): domain Bacteria; phylum Chloroflexota; class Anaerolineae; order Aggregatilineales; family Aggregatilineaceae; genus JACRBK01. The sequence continues at coordinate 115 of CAYRWY010000106.1, read as the reverse complement.
TGGACAGCGGTCCGGCGCACGGCACGCTCAACCTCAACCCGGATGGCTCCTTCGACTATGCGCCGACGGCAGGCTTCAGCGGCAGCGACGCTTTCACGTACACGGCGACCGATGG
>CAYRWY010000105.1:1572-14757 GCA_964427955.1 uncultured Anaerolineaceae bacterium | reverse complement strand
TGCTCAAGCCCGCCGACGGGTCGCCCGTCGTCGCGCCGTCGAAAGACATGGTGCTGGGCAGCTACTACCTGACGATGGACCCGACCGCCGAGATCGTCTGTCTCCAGGCGCGCGCGGAAGAGTTCGACCATTGGGAAAAGCTCAAAGCGGGCCATTACCACATCGCCGCCGTCGATAACTCCGCGGGATCGCGGCAGATCGACGTGCGCGAGCTGGACCTGAGCAACGACGTAACGATCCTCAAAGACACGGTGCGCGAGGATGGCCGCAAGTACAAGGCGTTCGACCAGTTGATCGACGGCCTGGTCAGCGGCAAGTTCGACGCGGCGGTGCACAATGCCTACGAGATGAACGTCTATCTCAAGCGGAAGCGCGAGCTGGGCCTGGTGCTGGCTAACCTGCACGAGCGCCTGCTGGTCGTCGATATGAACGAAGTCGATTACCTGTACGGTCTGGGCGTGGTCAACCTGCACAGCCCGATCCTGCTCGGCAACTTCTACGACGCGCTGGATCACCCGCCGCAGCCGGAACCGGAAATCACGACGGTGGGGCGCGCGCTGTTCAACCGCATCCTGCCCGACGACATGCGCTTCGCCCAGGACACGCAGTCCAAGAAGAGTCTGCAAAAGCTCGTGGCGCGCGTCTATCAGAAGTACGGGCCGGATCGCACCACCGAGGTCGTGGACGACATCAAGAACATCGGCTTCCACTACGCCACCATTTCCGGCACGACGATTGCCGTGTCGGACCTGACCGTCCCGCGTGAGCGCGAGGGCATCCTGGAACTGGCGGAAACCGCCGTCGAGACGGCGCAGCGCGACTATCGCCGCGGCCTGCTGACCGAGGAAGAACGCTACCAGATCACGATTGATAGCTGGAACAAGGCCAAGTCCGATCTCAAGGACGTGATCAGCGACACGCTCGATCCGTTCGGCCCGATTGCAGTCATGGCCCTCTCCGGCTCGACCAAAGGGGGCTTCGGCCCCATCACCCAGTTGGCCGGGATGCGCGGTCTGATGGCCGACCCGTCCGGGCGTATCATCGACCTGCCCATCAAGAGCCATTTCCGTATGGGGCTGACGGCGCTGGAATACTTCATCTCGACGCATGGCGCGCGTAAAGGGTTGGCCGACACCGCGCTGCGTACCGCCGACGCCGGGTACATGACCCGCCGCCTGGTGGACGTCGCGCAGGATATGATCATCAACCGTCTCGACTGCGGCACGAAAGCCGGGATCAAGCTGCTGCATCCGGGCCATCCCAACAACCAGGATGCGCGCGGCAACCCGCTGCCCGAAGCGGACGTCGCCGGGCAGTCGTTCTTCGAGCGGGTCGTGGGCCGCGTGGCGTCGCAGGACATCTACAGCCCCGAAACGGGCGAGATCATCACGCACCGCAACGAGATCATCGACGAAGACATGGCCGACGCCATCGATCACCAGACCGTCGAGTACGTCTGGGTCCGCAGCGCGATGACCTGCTCGCTGGTCCACGGCATCTGCGCCCTGTGCTACGGGCGCGACCTGGGCCGCGGTGAGCTGGTCGAGATCGGGACGGCGGTCGGCATCGTGGCCGCGCAGTCCATCGGCGAGCCTGGCACGCAGTTGACCCTGCGGACCTTCCACACCGGTGGTGTGGCGGGTGGTGGCGACATCACCAGCGGTCTGCCGCGCGTGGAAGAACTCTTCGAAGCGCGCAAGAAGCCGAAGGGCGAGGCCGTGGTCGTGGACATCAGCGGCACGCTGCGCCTGCTCAAGAAGGAAGGCGTCCGCATCGCGCGCGTGATCAACAGTGAGGTCCGCAGCGAAGTGTACGAAGTCCCGGCGGGCTGGGAACTGTCCGTCGAGGATGACGACCTCGTGAAAGAGGGCGCGATCCTGGCGCAGGACCCCGAAAGCGAAAAAGTGCTCGAAGCGGGTCTGGCCGGGCAGATTTACCTGGAAGAAAACCGGATCTACGTCCGGGCCGAACTCGAAGACGTGCGCGACTACGATATTCCGCAGAGCGCGCGCCTGCTCGAAGACGTCCACGATGGGATGCAGGTGACGGCGGGCCAGCAGTTGACCGAAGGCTCGAAGAACCCGCACCGTATCCTGCGCATCCTGGGTCAGGACGCCGCGGAACACTACCTGCTCAACGAAGTGCAGAAGGTGTACCGCAACCAGGGCGTGAACATCGCGGACAAGCACTTCGAGGTCGTCATCCGCAAGATGATGAGCAAGGTCCAGATCACTCGCAGCGGCGACAGCGATCTGCTGCCCGGCGAACTGATCGACAAGCTGCTCCTGCTGCGCATGAACGAGCGGCTGACCTCCGAAGGCAAGGATGCGGCGGCGGGCGTGCCGGTGCTGTTGGGCGTGACCAAGGCCGCGCTCACCACCGACAGTTTCCTCTCGGCTTCCAGCTTCCAGCACACCATCAAGGTGCTGGCCGGGGCCGCCATCGAGGGCAAGGTAGACCGGCTGTATGGCTTGAAAGAGAATGTCATCATCGGCAAGCTGATCCCGGCAGGGACCGGTTTCCAGAACTACCAGGATCGCGACATTGCGGTCGATAAGGACGAACTGGAAGCCAAGTATGTTCTGCGCGGCGATGCCGACGAAGACGAAGAGGACGACGAGGACATGATGGAAGACGTCGAAGACCTCGCCGAACTCGGCAAGCATGTCGTGGACGATGAGGACGAGCTGCCGGTCGATGAATTCGAGGACGCAGATGATGAAGACCTCGAAGAAGAACACGACCTCGAAGAAGAGGACGAAGTTCTGATCGAGGACGAAGAAGAAGAGATGGAATCCTTCGAAGCCGTGGCCGACGAAGAAGAAGAGGAAGTCGAAGAAGAGGACTTCCGGGGCGAATAACCCGGCAGGCTGACCCTCACGGGCGGATGATCCACGCGATCACCCGCCCGTTTTTGTTTTTTCAGTCGCTCTTGGCCGCCTGCTTGAGCGCCTGGTACACCGGGCGCGGCTGCCAGTTGCTGTCCAGGATCGCATACGCCGCCTGCGGATCGGACTTGTCCATCACCCCGGACAGTGTCGAGAAGTTGAGATTCCACAGGATCATCGGCCCCAGGTAGGGGATCGTCTCGGCGATCTCAAAGGCGCGCAGCGTGTAATCCGCCTGCTGCCACTGCGTGATGAAGCCGAAGTAGGGCGTATCCGCCGGATCGGCAGGCTTCTGCCCGCTCGAATTGTGCATCCCGTCGAAGGTCGCCCAGCCGAATTCCGTCGCCCACAGCAGCGCGCCGCCGTGCCCGTTGGCCTGCATGATCTGGTGATAAGCTTCGATGGTGTCCAGGAAGAAGAACTGCGGCTGATCATCCCACCCGCGCGACGGGCTGGCGCAGCAGCGCGCGTCCGGCGCGTTCGCCCAGGCGTAGGGATGGATGCCGACCGCCACGTCCTGCCCGTATTGGGCCAGTCCGGCGTTGTAGATCTGCTGGAGCCAGGTCCGGTCGTTGGTCGAGACGTCCGAGTCCCCGGTCGGGGCGGGCGCCGCCGTGATGATCGTGATCGACGGCGAAAACTGGCGGATCGCTTTGTAGGCCGGGACGAAGTACGTCATGTAATCCGCGCCGGTCAGGGCGTGGCCGTGCCATTCGCGCTGCAAATTCGGCTCGTTCCAGACTTCCACCGCGCTGATGTACGGCGTCCCGTTCACGTCCACGCCCACTGCGTTCAGCATCCCGCTCAAGAAGTTGGCGAGCGCCTGCGGATCGTTGGGCGGACCGTCCTCGCGCATCACGCCGTCGGCGTCCACCGTGCGCGACCAGCCGGGCGCTTTGGCGACGCTGACCAGCACGCCAAACCCGGCGTCGTGCGCGCGCTGGAGATAGACGCGCAGCATGTAGAACAGCTCGGTGTACTGCCCCGACGATGATTCCATCAGCGACCAGTTGACCTGGCACTTGATCCACTTGATGCCGAGGTCGCGGGCATACGCCATCACCTGGTCGAATTCGTGGCTGCTGATGTACGCGTGGATCTGGATGCCGATCAGGTCCCGCCGCAGGGCCGGACCCGGCGTAGCCGTCGGGCCGCTGGTGGGCGGTGTGACCGGCGCATAGGTGGGCGCGGCAACCGTCTCGGTCGGGACCAGCGTATGTCCGGGGCCGATCACCGGGCCGTAGGTCACGTTCGGCGGAATGGTCGGGCTGGCCGCCTGCGCTGCCGCCGGGATCGGCGTCTCACCGCCGCCGGTGACCGGGCCATACGTCATCGCCGGTGAAGGGATCGGAGTGGGCTGGTTGGCCACCGTCTGCGGACTGGGCGAGGGCGGCACCGGCGATTCGGTCGCCGCCGTCTGTGTCACGGTCGAGTCGGCGGTCTGCGGCGTAGGCGTCACGTAGATGCGAATCGGCGTCTGTTCGCCCCCGCAGGCGGCCAGCAGCCAGCCTGCCAGTACGGCGACGATCACGAGTCGAGCGGCACGGTAGACGAGCGTATGGGAATTGGTCATGCCGAGAGTTTATCACGTTCCCTGCTCCCCGGCGATGGTCCGCAGGCATTTTTCCCCGGCGTTAAGGATACGCTCATCTGATGTTTGGTATAATGGACGTAAAGATATTCATGTGGGGAACAGACCATGCTTGCCACAACCACCCGACTCACCGCTGCGGAGTTCCTGACCCTCCCTGAATCGAATCTGCCGACTGAACTGCTCGAAGGAGAGGTGATCATGGCTCCTGCGCCTACGTTGGATCATCAGGATGTAGTCCTCAACCTTGCCAGCATCATTCTTCGCATCAAACCCGGCGGCAAAGTCGTGATCTCGCCCGTAGATGTGAAGCTCGACGAAGAGAACGTGTTTCAGCCTGACGTGATGTGGGTCAGCGCGAACAGCCAGTGTGTTGCAATACAGAAAAAATACTACCAGGGTGCGCCCGATCTGGTGATCGAGGTCTTTTCGGCGGGCACGGCGCGCGCTGACAAGGGCAAGAAATTCAAGCTGTACGAGAAGTACGGCACGCGCGAATATTGGATGGCCGATCCTGGCGAGCAGTACGTCGAAGTCTGGCGGCGCGAAGGGGATCGCTTCCAGCAGGTGGGCGTGTTCGGTCCGGACGAGGAATTCGTGTCGGTTCTGCTGGGCGGGCAGACCATCCCCGTGAGCGAGGTGTTTAAGTCCCAGTAACGCCGCCGTTTTCACTCCGTTTTTCTCTTATCCCCAGCCTCTCCTCTGCGCGCTCTGCGGCCTCCGCGTTGAATGGTTTTGTTTTCCGAACTGGCGAGAGCCTATAGAATTGAATATAATTAGAAGTTGAACATCCGTTCGGATGGCGCAAGCTGCAATTGACAGCGGCGGTTTCATTCTCTACACTACACGGCGCAAATTAACCACCAGAACGAAAAGGCAGGACAGTATGGATATCGGCGTGGTCAGGCAGCGGGACATCAACCAGGAAATTCAGGAATCGTATCTCGATTATGCGATGAGCGTGATCGTGGCGCGCGCACTGCCGGACGCGAGAGACGGCCTGAAACCGGTGCACCGCCGCATTTTGTATGCCATGTACGATATGGGCGTGCGGTCCGGGACCGCCTACAAAAAGAGCGCGCGTATCGTCGGCGAGGTGCTGGGCAAGTATCACCCGCACGGCGACACCGCGGTCTACGAGGCGATGGTCCGCATGGCGCAGGACTTTTCGATGCGCTACGAGCTGGTCGATGGCCAGGGCAACTTCGGCAGCATCGACGGCGACGCGGCGGCAGCTATGCGCTACACCGAAGCGCGCATGGCGTCCATTGGCGAGGACCTGCTGGCCGACATCGACAAGGCCACCGTCGATTTCACCGACAATTTTGACGGCACGCTGCTGGAACCGTCCGTGCTGCCGTCGAGCTTCCCGAATCTGTTGGTCAACGGCGCGTCGGGGATCGCGGTGGGCATGTCCACCAGCATCCCGCCCCACAACCTGGGCGAAGTTTGCGACGCGCTGGTCTACATGCTCAACAACTGGGAGACGATGGACGACATCGGCATCCCGGAACTGATGCAGTTCATCAAGGGGCCGGATTTTCCGACCGGCGGCGTGGTCTATACCCAGGATAACGGCGACGGCGAGGATCAACTCCGCACCGCCTACGCGACGGGGCAGGGCAAGGTCCGCGTGCGCGCCAAGGCCCACATCGAGGAATTGGGGCGCGGGCGCAGCCGGATCATCATCAGTGAGATTCCCTACCAGACCAACAAAACCAGCCTGATCGAGCGCATCGCCGAGTTGACGCGCGATGGCCGCATCGTGGGCATTGCCGATCTGCGCGACGAAAGCGACCGCACCGGCCTGCGCATCGTGATCGAGGTCATGCGCACCGCCGATCCGGTGGACGTGCTGTCGGCGCTGTTCAAGCTCACTCCGCTCGAAAGCACCTTCAGCATCATCATGCTGGCGCTGGTGGATGGCGAGCCGCGCCGCCTGAGCCTCAAGCAGGCCCTGCGCGTCTACCTGGAACATCGCCTGGACGTGATCAAGCGCCGCAGCGAGTACGACCTGGCGAAGGCGCGTGAGCGGGCGCATATCCTGGAAGGGCTGCTGACCGCGCTGGAGAACCTGGACGAAGTGATCGACACCATCCGCCGCTCGCGCACGCCGGAGACGGCCCACGATAATCTGCGTAAGCGGTTCCACCTTTCCGACGCGCAGGCCGATGCCATCCTGGCGATGCAGCTTCGCCGCCTGGCCGCGCTGGAACGGCGCAAGCTGGAAGACGAATACAAGGAAAAAATCGCGCTGATCAAGATGCTGGAAGCCCTGCTCGCCAGCCCCAAGATGATGCGCGTGGAAGTCGCCCGCGAGCTGAACGACATCCGCGAGAAATACTCCGATCCGCGCCGGACGATCATTTATGCCGGATCGGCGGCCAGCGTCCAGGCGGCGGACTTTTTCGGGCCGAGCGAAGGGACCTGGACCACGCTGACGCAGAGCGGCGCGCTCAGCCGCACCTACGAAGACGCGGCCCCACACATCACCCTGGAGGTCAAGGACGCGCCGGTCGTCATGCTGGGCGGCACCACGGCGGATACGCTCTACCTCTTCACGGCGAACGGCATGGCGGGCACGGTCCCGGTCAACATGCTGCCCCAGGCGGAAGATCCGCAGGGCGGCACGGCCTACCCCTCACTCTGCCCGCTGACCACCGAGGATGTGATCACCACGGCGCTCAGCCTGTCGCCTGGCCTGGACGAAGGCTTCCTGGCCGCGCTCACCGAACAGGGTGAGGTCAAGCGCCTCAAGCTCGACGATCTGCCCGGCATGTCGGCCAAGCCGTTCAAATTCATGGACATCGAAGCAGGTGACCGGCTGATCTGGGTCGGCCTGGTGGGGGAAGACAGCGAGGTGCTGTTGGCGACCTACCTGGGCCAGGCTATCCGCTTCCCGGTGTCGGACGTGCGTCCCACCGGGTTAGGGGCGGGCGGGATGCGTGCCGTCAAGCTGCTGGGCCAGCGTGATCGCGTGGTCGGGGCAGGCATCGCCGCGGACGGGCTGCAAGTCATGGTCTGCACCGATACCGGCGTCGGCAAGCGCACGGCCATCGAGGAATACCCGGTCCAGGGACGCGGCGGCCAGGGTGTGATCGCGATCAAGATGCCCAAGGACGCGGGCGGTCTGACGGCGGCGGCGCTCATCGGCCCCGACGATCAGGTGATGCTGGTGACCGACTCCGGGCGGCCCAAACCGCTCCGTATCACGGCGATCCCCCAGGCGGGGCGCAGCGCCAAGGGCGATTACGTCGTCTCGATGAAGGCGGGCGAAACCGTCGCCCGCGCCGTGCGCACCCTGCCGCGGATCGCCGTGCCGCAGGCCCCCGCCGAGCCGGTTACCGAAGAGGCCGGGGACGGCGAATAAGGCCGGGAATGGACCTTGACACCGCCGCCGCTTGTTCGTATACTTTCGCCCTTAGCGGCGATGGAGTTCGCCCTAAACCGCCCGCACCGGGCTGATGACTCCTACGGCATTTTTCTGCGGTAGGGAGTCGCTGAAGTTCGAGGATATGCCCACCGTAAGGTGGGCTTTTTTTGTGCCGCACACCAGGCAAAGGATGCTCACACCATGTCCCAACGGCTGCTGCTGGTCGCGTTTGCTGGCGCACTCGGTACCCTGGCCCGCTACGGGTTGAGCGGGGCCGTTCAAAAGATCGCCGGGGGCGATTTCCCCTGGGGGACGTTCGTCGTCAACATGCTGGGCTGCTTCTTGTTCGGGATGGTATGGACGCTGGCCGACGAGCGGCTGGTCATCAGCCACGAGCAGCGGATCGTGATGCTGGGCGGCTTCATGGGCGCGTTCACCACCTTCTCGACCTTCATCTTCGATACCGGCAGCTTCGTGCGCGACTCGCAGTGGCTCATGGCCAGCGGCAATGTCTTGCTTCAGACCGCTATCGGGCTGGCGTTTCTTTTCCTGGGGATCGTGACCGGTCGCGTGCTGTAACGAGTGCTTCAACGCGGAGATCGCAGAATACACGAGCAGCCAGAAAAATCGCCCGCAAAGGCTTTTCTCTGGCTGTTTTTTGATTCGGCCTCACTACTTATGGCTGTAGGAGAAGAGAGGTTGAGCGCTACTCCCCCTCGCCACCGGGTGGAGAGGGGGTCGGGGGGTGAGGTAAATCGCCCTCACCGCGCCACGATCAACGCCTGTTCGACGTACCCGTGCCGGACGCCGCGCGGCGTGGCGTAATCGACCATCCACCACCACTGCACGCCGTCGAAGACCGGCGATCCGGTGATCGTCAGCGCCGCGTTGGCCGGGAGGGTATACAGCACCCCCGCATCCGACCCGGCGGCGCTCCGCAGCCAGAGGAAGGGAATCCCCGGCTTGACGTGTCCACTGATCGGCACGGCCCAATCGGCCTGGATGGTGGGGTCCTCCAGCGGATAGCCGGTGATCGCCGCGTAGGTCAGCGAGGCCTGCTCGACCCAACCCACCACCTCCTTGTTGAGCGGGTAGGGGTGCACCAGGTACCAGTTCTGGACGCCGTCCCAGGAGTCGATCCGCGTGGTGGACCCCGAAGCGATTTGCAGATTGGCATACGACGCCGGGTAGAGGGTCGTCACCACGGGCGCATCGGACGCGGGATTGCTGCGCACCCAGGCAAACGGGATGCCGGGCGCTAACTGCATCAGCTCGCCGCCCATGTAGGCCGGGCGACAAAATGAGCCGTTGTTAGTCAACGGCTGTTGGAACGGTCCGCAGGGCGGGTAAGCCAGGGCTTTTTCGGGGACGATCCCCACGACAGCGCCCAGCAGCAGGATGACAGCCACGATCAGGTGAAGTTTTCGACGCATGTTGATCCTCCTTTGAAGTGTTCCATAGATGAGACACCTCGCAGGCGGATCAGGTTCCACTTAGAACCACCCCGACCGGCGGAAGATGTACAGCAGCCCGGCAATCAACCCGCCCATCAGCGCCAGCACGAACGGCACGCCCAGCGGACTGCCGAACGGCGGCCAGGTGTGCTCGAAATTCATCCCGTAGAACCCGCCGATCACTGTCAGCCCTCCGATGATGACCGTGATCACCGTCAGGCGGTTGACGACGCGGTTCAGCCGGTTGGACACGGCGGACATGTACAGGTCCATCGTGCTGGTCAGCGTATCGCGGAAGGTGCTCACCATGTCCGCGATCCACATCAGGTGGTCCGAAATGTCGCGCAGATACGGTTGCAGCGCTTTGCTGTCGCCCAGCACTACTTCGTGATCGCGCAGGTTGTTCAGGATCTCGCGCTGGGGCCAGACCACGCGCCACAGGTCCAGCAGGGACTTCTTCAACTCGAAGAGGTGATTCAGTTGCTCCTGGCTGGGGTTGACCAGCACCTCGTCGCCCAGGGTCTCGATCTGCTCTTCCAGGCTGTCGAGCACCGGAAAATAGCTGTCCACCACGCTGTCGATCAGCAGGTACAGCAGGAAGCTGGGCGACATCGGCAGCAGTCCGCCTCGTTCGGCGCGGTGCTGGACCTCGTGGATCACCGGCTCGTCGCCCCCGTGCACGGTGACGACGTAGTTGTTTCCCACGAAAACGTCCAACTCACAGAATTCGACGGTGTGATCGGCGCAGTGGACGGGGTTGAGCACGAAAAACAGCGTGCCGGGATATTCTTCGACTTTGGGCCGCTGGCGGGCGTTGCGCGTATCTTCGATGGCCAGCGGGTGAAAGTGGAACACGTCGCGCATGGTCTGCACGTCGTCTTCGCTCGGCCCGGTGATATCCAGCCAGATCACGCCGCCGTTCTGGGCCGCCAGCCGCGCCGCCAGGTCGGAACGTTGGATCGTCTCGGTCTTGTGGGAGGTATAGATCGTAATCGTCACAGGATAAGTCCTCGCGTGCTGATGATAAAGTTTCTCTAGACCTGGCGGCGATGGACCGCCTCCTTCGCCTCCCCCATGCTTGGGGGAGGTGGGGTGTTCAATAAAAGCAGGGCGCTGCTTGCTGCGCCCCTACCTCCACGTTTCCACGGCGCCACTCCCCCTCGCCACCGGGTGGAGAGGGGGTCGGGGGGTGAGGTAAATCACCGCGTTATTTTGTCAAGTTGCCCCTGATCAGTACAACCTTATCACATAAGTGCTCTGCGGCGGTAGTTCCGCCAGCGGCACATAGTCGGTGAATCCGCCGGACTCGGTGATCGCCGGGGCGCTGAGCGTGCCATCGCCGAACAGCAGATCGGCCTGGGTCACGCCGCCCAGCAGCCCTTCGGCGGCGCTCAGGGCGTAATCGGTGACCGGTTTTTTCTTGCTCAGATTGATCACGATCAGCAGGGTTTCGTCCTCGCCATAGCGCAGGAAGCTGTAGACGCCCTTGTTCGTGCTCGTCACCAACTGGATCGAGCCGGTGCGCAGGGCCGGGTGCTCGTCGCGCAGGTGGATCAGCGTCCGGTAGTGGTTGAGCAGCGAATCGGGATCGTCCGTTTCGCCCGCCACGGTCGCCCGGTTGTAGCCAATCGCCATCCCCTCCCACGGGGTGACCGCGCTGAAGCCGCCCGCCGGTTTGGAATCGTCCCACTGCATGGGCGTGCGGATGCGCTCGTCGGGCTTGGTGCCCTGCATCCCGATTTCCTCGCCGTAGTAGATGAACGGGACGCCGGGGTTGGTCAGCAGGATGCTCGCCGCGACTTTGGCGGTGCCTGTGTTGCCGACGAACTGGCTCATCACGCGGTTCTGATCGTGGTTGGTCAGGAAGGTGGCGTACTGCTCGAACGGGTAAGTCTTGAGCACGGTGCTCTGCACGCGCAGCAGGTTGTCGGCATTGCCCGACTGGGCCGCCGCGATGATCGCCGCCGCGAAGTCGAACTCGAACGCGATGTCGATCTTGTCGCCCACGTACGGCGCGATGTTGGCGCTGCTGTCCCACACTTCGCCGACCATCAGCGCGTCCGGGTTCAGCGACTTGACGAACTCGTGATAGCTGGTCAGCCATTGCAGCGTGGCGGGCGCGTTTTGCAGCACCGGCGGTTGGGCGTCGAAGTCCTCGTACAGGTGGCGGATCGCGTCCAGCCGGAAGCCGTCCGCGCCCATGTCGTCCAGCCAGAACTTGCTGATCTGGTCTACTTCCTCGGTCACGGCGGGCGTGTTGTAGTTCAGATCGGGCATTCCCGACCAGAACAGCGCGTAGTAGTAGCGCCCGTGGGCCGGGTACCACGTCTGCCCGCCGCTGGAGGAGCGCGTGCCCAGGTCGGTCTCCGACCAGACGTACCAGTCGGCGTACTGCGGATCGCCCGCGCTGGACGCTTCGAACCAGGGATTTTCGGTCGAGGTATGGTTGAGCACCATGTCCACGATCACGACCATGCCGCGTTCGTGTGCCGCCGCCATCAGGTCTTTGAAATCCTGGTTGGTGCCGTAATCCTGTTCGACGGTGAAATAGTCTACGACGTCGTAACCGTGATAGCTGGGCGATTCCATGATCGGCATCAGCCACAGCCCGGTTACGCCGAGATCGGTCGTGGTCGTAGGATCGCCGTCGTTCAGATAATCCAGCTTCTCGATCACGCCCCGCAGATCGCCGATCCCGTCGCCGTTGCTGTCGTAGAAACTGCGCACGAAGATTTCGTAGAAGGTGCGGTCGTTCCACCAGAAGGCCTGTCCGGCCTGCGGGGCGCTGTAGGCCGCCGGGACGGCGGGGCCGCTCAACTGGGGCGCGGCGACCCGTTCCAGCGCGCCATTGATGTTCGTCAGGCGCATCGAGAAGGTCTGGTTGAGCGTGATGTCGAGCGTGAGGTCGGCGGGGACGTTGGCCATCCAACTGGCGTCCAGGCCGTGCAGATCGACCGCCAGCGTGTAGTCCAGCCCGACCAGTTGGCCGGACTCGTCCAGGAGCACGTCCAGTGTGAGCGGATCGGTGGTGATCCCGTCGAAGATCATCTTCATGACCGGCTGCGTGAGGTCCAGCCCCAGCGTTTGCAGCGCCATCGCGCCGTCCCGGCTCACCGTCAGCGTGATCACGGTGACCGGCGTGCCATCGTCCAGCGTGTCGGTGCCGCGGCGGGCGCCCGTGACGTACTGGGCGAGGATGTCCGGAACGCTGCCGGTGGACAGGCCGAACAGCCGCGAGAGGACATCGGCGTTGGGGTTGAGGTATGCGCCGGGGTTGATCAGGTACGACAGGCCGGGCCACGTCTCGATATCGTTGACGCCGTTGATCTGGTACCAGCCGTCCGGCACTTCGGGCGCTCCGGCGTCGGCGTCGGTATAGGTCGCCTTCACATAGGTGGTCCCATCCACCAGCCGGACTTCGCTCTCCAGGACGTAGTGCTGCGACGGTTGGTTGAGGGTGGTGGTGGTCTGGTCCGCCGTCACGATCTGGTCGATATTGACGACCGGGGCGGCGGTGGTGCGGGTCTGCTCGTGCCGGAGAAAGTCGAACTGGTTGCCCTGGACGGCATTGCCGCCGGTGATCGCCGTCCAGACCTGCGCCCAGTGCAGATCGGCGGTGCTCTCGAAGCTGGTGTAGCCGTTGGCCGTGACGAGTCCGTCCACCGCCTGGTTCAGCAGCGCCTGTTCCTCATCCGGCAGCCCGCCGTCCTGGGCGCGGATGGACGGGACAGGCAGGACCAGCAGGGCGATCAGGACCAGGACGATCAGGGTGCGGTCTTTAAACATAGTTTTCTCTCTTTCTCAAAGTGTCTACCGCTTATTATACCGGTTTACTTGTCCGTTTTGCAGCCCGCAGATTTCCGCTATACTTGACGATCA
>CAYRWY010000105.1:0-1472 GCA_964427955.1 uncultured Anaerolineaceae bacterium | reverse complement strand
ACCGGTTTACTTGTCCGTTTTGCAGCCCGCAGATTTCCGCTATACTTGACGATCAGGCCCACATCGTGGATGGGGCGCCTTATCTACTGATCCTTGCGGAAATAGGCGAACTGCTCGTACACCAACATCTCCGCCGCGCCTCTCCCCCTCGCCACCGCGTGGAGAGGGGGCCGGGGGGTGAGGTAAAAGGTTTGAGATCAATGCAGGGATCTAACAACTGAAAACTGATCACTAATAACTGTTTTTTGGAGGTGCGCTTTGCTTGAAATCGTCAATCTTGATCAGGAGATGAGCAAGAAGGATTGGAAAGCCCGCCGCCCCTCGTTGCAGCAGCGTTTGTACGATCTCGAAAAAGCGGCCTTTGATGCCAAAATGCCGACCGTCGTCCTCTTCGAAGGCTGGGACGCCGCCGGGAAGGGGACCTGCGTCCAGACCCTGACCTCGCGCCTGGACCCGCGCGGCTTCACCGTCTGGCCCATCCGCGCCGCGCGCACGTCCGAGCAGCGGCGGCCCTGGCTCTGGCGCTTCTGGAACAAGCTGCCCAATTACGGCCACCTGGCGATTTTCGACCGCAGTTGGTATGGGCGTGTGACCGTCGAGCGCATGGAGTATGGCCTGCCGGAACGCGATTACATGCGCGCCTATACCGACATCGTGGACTTCGAGCGGTTGATCGCGCTGGACGGCTGCGTCATCGTCAAGTTCTTCCTGCACATCGCCAAAGCGGAACAGGCCCGGCGCTTCAAAAAGATCGAGCGCGACCCCCTGGAAAGCTGGCGGCTGCTGGACGAAGACCGCGCGCGGCACAAGAAATACGACCTGTGGCTGGAAGCCTACGAAGAAATGTTGGAGCGCACCGATACCAGCTTTGGCCCCTGGACCATCGTAGAGGCCACCAGCCGCGAGTTCATGCTGGACAAGGTCTATCGCACCCTGATTGCGGCGATGGAAGCCCGCTTGGGTGAATTGGACGCTGTGCCGCCCATCATCAGCGTGGCCGAGGCGCAGGGGGAGGAAGAGGACTATGCTGGAAACCGTTGATCTGACCACAACGCTGACCCCGGATGAATACCGCGTCCAGTTGATCAAGCTGCAAGTCCGGCTGTCGCAGTTGGGCTTCCAGGTCTACAAGCAGCAGCGCCCGGTTATCCTCTGTTTCGAGGGCTGGGACGCCGCCGGGAAGGGTGGGGCGATCCGCCGCCTGACCGAGCGCCTGGACCCGCGCGGCTACGTCGTCTACCCAATCAGCGCGCCCAAAGGCGACGACGCCGAGCACCACTACCTGTGGCGCTTCTGGCGGCGCCTGCCCGAAGCCGGGCAGATCGCGATCTTCGACCGCACCTGGTACGGGCGGGTGATGGTCGAGCGCATCGAGGGCTTCTGCACGGAGGAAGAATGGCGGCGCGCCTACCGCGAGATCAACGAGTTCGAGCGCCAGTTGGTCGATTTCGGCACGGTCCTGGTCAAGTTCT
>CAYRWY010000104.1:0-14890 GCA_964427955.1 uncultured Anaerolineaceae bacterium | reverse complement strand
ACCGTCTATCTCGTGTCGGGGGCAGGTTCGGACCCCACCGCGATTGCGAACGCCTTTGCGGAAAACTATAACCGCCTGATGATCGGCAGCCCGGTCGCCACGGAGGTGAGCGGGGTCCCGGCGCTGGAAGTCTATTACACCTACCAGACGGATGCCGGAACCTTCCAGGGGCGCGGGTTGGCGCTGTACCAGGAGTCGGTCGGCGGCGGGTTGGTCTTCGGGGCCGAAACGCTGGTGGGGAATGATCTCGATCCCATGTATACCCTGCTGCACGATCACATGGTCTTGATCGACCTGAACGCGCTGAACGCCGCCAGCACGGCCCATTGGGATCTGATCCCCTCGGACGACCAGACGGTCCAGTACCCCATGCGCCTGGACTGGCTGGCGGGCTTCCCGTCCGGGAATTGGACCCGCTATACGCCCGGCGCTGACCCGGCCAGCCCGACCTTTGTCGCGCTGCAAACGGCGCCCGCCCAAAGCGACAGCCTGCGCCAGGAATTGGATCGCTTCCTCAACAGCGATGCGATGATCGGGGCCGAGGACTTCAGCCCTACCTACCGCACCTACTACGGCCAGAATCATACCTGGCTGGCGGCGCTGTATACGGCCAACCGCGAGGGACAGGCCGTGATAGGCCGAATGTATGTTACACTGGTGGATGGCGTGAGTCATGTGGTGTGGGTCGAGACACCGCACACCGCCGACGCGGCGGCCCTGTTCAGCGACGCCTTTGAGCCGGTGGTGGATGGGTACCTCATTACCCCGGCAACGGGTTCTTAACCGGACCGGCACGAGATTTTTACAGCCTGTTTGGCGTCCATTGGCCGACAAAAATAGCAGCACAGGATCAACAAGGAGTTCAGAAATGTCACTCGAAATCGCCAAAGAATTTCTCAAGAAGACTCGCGAACAGGATGCCCTCTACCAGCAGCTTGCTGCGATTGCGGGCGACAGCGGGGCGGCGGTGAAGCTCGGCGCTTCGCTGGGATACACGTTCAGCGTGCAGGAACTCGAAGCGGCTTCCGACGAGCTGTACGGCGATCTGTCCGACGACGACCTGGCGGCAGCAGCCGGTGGTCTGGGCGGGATGCGTCCTCCGATCACCTTCCCGTAGACCTTCGTTCGATCAGTCCCGGATCTTCACACCCCCCGTCCCGCTGGCGGCGAGGGGTGTTTTGCGTTATCGCCCCGATCATCCTATACTCCTGGACGACTTGGTAGAATCTGACACGAGGGGGCAGAGCGATGCGTAGAGTCCTCTACATGCTGGGGCAGTTGAGTGACGAAAATATCGAATGGATGATCGCCAAAGGGAAGAAAAAACGCGCCCCGGTAGGCACCGTGCTGATCGAAGAAGGCAAAGCCAGCGACGTCGTGTATATCGTGCTCGACGGGATGTTGGGCGTTTTCGTCCGGTCCGGCGGGCAGGATCGCCAGATCGCCACGCGCGGTTCCGGCGAGATTCTGGGCGAGATGTCATTCGTGGAAGACAGCCTGCCGACGGCGACCGTCAAGACGGTCGAAGACTCGGTGCTGTTCGTCCTGGCCAAGTCCGAACTGGCGAACAAGCTCGAAACGGATCGCGACTTTGCGGCGCGGTTCTATAAGGGCATCGCGATTTCGCTGTCCTACCGCCTGCGCGAGTCGATGGAAAAGTCCGGGCCAGGTCAGCGCACCGGCGGCGATGTCGATGAGGACGAAGTGCTGGACCCCGCGCTGCTGGACAGCGTCTACCTGGCGGGGATGCGCTTCGACCGCATTCTGCGCCGGATGATGGAAAGCGCGTAACGAAAACGCGTAGGAGATAAGAAAAAACACGGCTCTCGTCAGGTTGGCGAGAGCCGTTTGTTTTGACAGTCCGTTAGACCAACTGCCGTTGGGCGAGTTCGGTGAAGATGCCTTCGCGCGCCAGCAGTTCCTGGTAGGTCCCGCTCTCGACCAGCCTGCCGCGCTGCATGACCAGAATCCGGTCGGCATCGACTACGGTGCTCAGGCGGTGGGCGATCACGATCCGGGTAGCGTCCAACTGCTTGAGGCTTTCGGTCACGATGGCCTGGGAGTGATCGTCCAGGGCGCTGGTCGCCTCGTCGAAAAAAATGATGCGCGGGCGGGTGACGAGCGCGCGCGCGATCAGCAATCGCTGGCGCTGGCCGCCGGAGAAGGTGCTGCCGCCTTCGCTGATGTAGGTCTGCATCCCCATCGGCATCTGCTTGATGTCGTCCGCGATCCCGGCCTTGCGCGCGGCTTCCCAGGCATCGTCCACGCTCAAGCGGCTGGCGCCCAGGATGTTGTCGAGCACGGTCCCGGTCATGACCTGGCTGTGCTGGAGCACCACCCCGATCTGGCGGCGCACGGCGCGCAGATCGACTTCGGACAGCGACAACCCGTCGTAATAGATCGCCCCGGCATCCGGCTTTTCGAAGCCGAGCAGGTGGCGCAGCAGCGTCGATTTGCCCGATCCTGACGATCCCACCAGGGCCACGAAATCGCCCGGCATCACGCTGAACGTCACGTCGTCCAACACCTGCGGGCCGTCTTTGTCGTAGCGGAACGACACGTGGCTGACTTCAATCGCGCCGCTCAGTTCGCCAGGATGCGCCTTCTGCTCGTCCACTTCCGGCAGGGTGTGCAGGATCGGCTTGAGGCGCTCGAAGATCGGCAGGATGGGCAGGGCGGCGACCAGGGCCGAGCTAAACATCAGGCTCGCGGCCAAAAACTGGGCGAAGGCCGCGTTGAAGGCCAGGAATTCGCCCGTCGTCAGCCCGGCACGGTGGTAGACCAGCGCAAAGATCACCATCGAGGCCAGGATCGGATACCCGGCAAAAAAGACCGAAAGCGAATTCAGGGTCACGCGGGCCTTGAAGGCCAGCTTCTTCTGGTGGCTGAATTCGTTGGCCCACAGGAAAAAGGACCGGCTCTCCGCCCCGGCGACGCGCAGCTTGGAGATGCCGCTCACCAACTGGGCGATCAGGCCGGAGATCTGTCCCTGTGTCCGGGTGACCTCGTGCTGCAAGCGCAGCAGCCGCGCGCTCAGGATGAGCGTGATCGCGGTCGAGATCAGCACGACCAGCAGCGCCGCCAGGGCGAGGCCGGAATCGTAGTAGAACATCAGCAGCAGGTTGAACCACGAAAACATCCCGGCCAACAGCGCCAGCGTGACCGATCCGGACAGCGTTTGTTTGATGGTGCTGACGCCCAGCGCGCGCTGGGTGAGATCACCCGCGGAATACTGGCGGAAGAAATCCGGCGACAGCCCCAGCAGGCGATCCCAGATCGCCGCCTGGATCGCGCCGTCCATGCGGCTTTCGACTCGCAGCAGGACCATGCTGCGCACGATCTGGAAGGTGGCGATGGCAATGGCGCTGACGATCAGCACCGCGCCGAACACCAACAACTGCTCGTGATCACCCGACGGGATCAGGCGGCCAAAAATGATCCCGGTGATGACGGGGGTCAGGATGCCCAACGCGCCGCCCGCCAGCCCGACCAGCAGCAGCGACAGCATATCCTGGCGCGCGCCGCGCTGGCCGAAGCGGATCAGATCGAAGGCGTGGATCGGGCGATCCGGGAACGGGCGGTATAACATCTGCGCCGTCGGGGCCAGTTCCGACGCGACCGCCTCGGTGATCACGATCATCTCCTGCTGGACCGGATCGTGCAGTTCGTAGCCGTTGGCCTTGACCGGGCGTAGGGCTACCGGGCGGCGTTCTTCGCCCCGGTAGGCCAGCAGCGGGCCGTTGTCCTGCTGCCACCAACTGCCGCGCAGCAGCACCTGGCGCGTGCGGACGCGCGAGGCCCGGGCGATCTCGGCCAGCGCGTCCTTGAGGTTCTCGGCGCTGTCGTAGTCGGGCGGGGCCTTGATGGTGAGTCCCATCCAGTCCCCCATCAGGCGGCACGCCGCCAGCAGCGGATCGGCGACGTCCGCCCCGATGGTCAGCGTTTCGGGCGCGTCGCTCCACGTCGCGGCCAGGCGGGTGACGGCGGTCTGGACCTTGAAGGCGTCGCTGGTGACTTTTTCCTGGATGACCTGCCGCACTGCCAGTTTTTCGCGCTGCATGTCCCGCTCGACCAGGGTCAGCAGCAGGGTGTGGAAGCGATCCAGGTGGGACCAGGCGGGGTCCAGGGCGAGGATGGCGGACGTGCTGAAGGTATGCAGCGTCCCGGCTTCCGCCGCCTGAAGCCAGGTGCGATCCGCCAGGGGGGTCAGCGTCTCACCGCCGAGCGGCGGCAGATCGTCACGGCCCATAAAGCGCGAGCTTCCGGCGCTGTGCTGGACCCACAGCACGCCGCGCGGCGTCCGGGCGACGTTCCCCGGCGCGAGTTCGATGGTCTTGTCCGGCTCCAACAGCCGGTAATCTTTGGGCTTGACCGATCCGGCGGCCCCGGCGGACAACGCCCGCAGCCAGGTTTCGAGCAGGCCCACGATCACCGGCATATTCTCGGCTTTTTCCAAAAGCTGCTTGAGGCGCGACTGGCTGAAGCGGAGCACCTGGGTATCGGGCGCGCAGCTCGCCATCAGTGCCACGGGGTGATCGGTCAGGTCCATGCCCAGCAACAACTGGTTGGGCTGGGCGCGGAACAGGTGATAGCGCGACCCGGCTGCCGCGCCGTTGGCGGTGCGCACGGCGAACACGTCGGCCATGCCGGTGTAGATCAGCCAGGCGTTGTCAGCCCCGGCCAGCAAAAATGGCTCGTTCCCGCTGAGGGTGACCATGCGGGAATCCCGGTAGCGCAGGGCGAGCATGAACATTTCCCAGGCTTCGGATGTGTCGGCAGGTCGTCTCTCGTCGGGCATGGAGGGTTTACTCTACAATTCCGCCAGCGAATCAAATACCGCATCGACTTTACTTCTGCGCTTGGTAGGCTGTTCGGCCCCGATCAGCGTGGCATACGGGCCGCCTTCGCGTAACATCTGCTGGTGCGTGCCGCGCTGGACGATTTTGCCCTTGTCCAGGACGATGATCTCGTCGCAGTCGCGGATCGTGCTCAAGCGGTGCGCGACGATCAGGCAGGTGCAGCCGCGCCGCCGCAGGTTGTCGTCGATCAGTTTTTCGGTCACCGGGTCGAGCGAGCTGGTGGCTTCGTCCAGGATCAGCAGCGTGGGATTGGTGGTCAGCGCCCGCGCGATCTCCAACCGCTGGCGCTCGCCGCCGCTGAAGTTGCGCCCGCCCGTTTCGACCAAAAAGTCGTAGCCACCGGAATGCTCGGTCACTACATCGTGGATCTGCGCGTCTTTGGCGGCCTGCACGATCCAGGTCTTGGGGATGGTCGGATTCCACAGCGTCAGGTTATCGCGAATGGTGGCCCGGAACAGCGCCACCGTCTGATCGACCAGCGACACCGAGGCCGTCATCACTTCGCGGGGGATGACGTCGCGCGGTTGGCCGTCGAACAGAATCTCGCCGGACCAGGGCTTATAAACGCCCGCCACCAGCCGCGAGACGGTCGATTTGCCGCTGCCGGAGGCGCCGACCAGGGCCACGCGCTGGCCGGGCCGCAGCGTCAGGTTGAAGTTTTCGATCAGCGGTTCGCCCAGGCGGCTGTAGCCAAAGGTCAGGTTGCGAAGCTCCAGATGGCCTTCCAGCCGGGCGACGGTGGCCGGATCGCCGGGCGGTGTGTTGAGCGTGGCATCCACCGGGTAGCGCAGCACGTCGTCCAGCCGGTTCATGTCGCCTTCGGCTTCTTGCAGGCGGTTGCCCAGGTTGATCAGTTGGGTGACGGGTTGCATGAAGCTCAGCATCAGGCTTTGGAAGGCGACCAGCGTGCCGATGGTGATCTGGCCATTCTGCACGCGCAGCCCGCCGATCACGAGAATCAGCGCGATGTTGATCGACTGCAAAAAGGGCGGGACGACCGCCAGCATTTGCGTCAGGGTGTCGAGATGCTGCTCGCCGTTGACAACTTTGGCCTGAAACCCGGCCCACCGTGCGAAGAAGTCCGACTCAGCGCCGGTCGCCTTCAGCGTCTCGATGGTTTCCAGCCCGTCCATCGACGCGCCGATCAGCTTGCCGCGCTCTTGCAGCAGGTTGCGGTTGGCGTCCACCCGGCGGCGCGAGATGGTGCGCAGCGCCAGGATGTTGAGCGAGACGATCACGATCCCGACCAACGTCAGCGGCACGTCGTATTGCAGCATCAGCAGCGCGTAGAAGATCGCCAGGATCAGGTTGATCGCGGCGGTCGCCAGTTCGCCGGAGAGCAGTTGGGCCACCCGGTCGTTGACCTGCACGCGGAAGGCGATGTCGCCCGCGTAACGCTGGGTGAAAAACTCGACCGGCAGGTGCAGGATATGCCAGAAAAAACGGCTTGATCCGGTCAGCGACAGCTTGGTTTCCAGCCGCAGCAGGTACATCTGCTGGAGCCAGGTCAGGCTCATGCTGACCGCGACCGCCAGCCCCATGCCGACCAGCAGCGGCGCGATCCAGGTCTGGGTGCCGATCAGCAGATCGTCCACGAAGACGCGCAGAAAGACCGGCACGATCAGGCCGGGGATCACCAGAAACAGGCTGGCGAGCAGCACGTACACCAGCCCGAATTCCGAGCCGAGCAGCCGTTGGCGCAGCGCCTGGCTCAACCGGAAGGGCTGTCCGCCCGGCTGAAAGTCGGGACCTTTTTCCATCACCAGGGCGATCCCGGTGAAAAATTCGTCGAATTCTTGCAGGCTGATGGTGCGCGGACCGGTGGCCGGATCGTTGACGTAGATGCAGTCCTTGCCGAAGCCTTCGACCACCAGGAAGTGGGTGAACTTCCAGAACACGATCAGCGGCAGGGGCAGGTTCAGCAGCCCTTCGATGCTGCTGCGCCGTACACCTTTGGCTTCCAGGCCATAGCCGCGCGCGGCTTTCACCAGGTTGAGGGCATTGCTGCCGTCACGCGAGACGCCGCAGGCCAGCCGGAGTTCTTCCAGCGCGACGTATTTGCCGTAATGCTGCAAGACGATGCTCAGGGAGGCCGCGCCGCATTCGACCGCCTCCATCTGGAGCACGGTCGGCGTTTTGACGCGGCGGCGCTGGTTGCGGGGAATGGTCTCGGTCATGGTTACGACGCCAGGTTGAAGACTTTTTTGATAGGAGGTTCCTGGCCGACCTGGATCTTGATCAGGCAGGGTGTGCCGCTGACGATGGGGGCCTCCGGGCCGTCGGACGCCGACCAGCGATACTGCCCCTCATGATCGGTCTTGATGGCGATGCGCACTTCGAAGACCGGGCCGGTAACGAGCAGGCTCTCAATCGCGCTGGCGTCACCCAGCACGGCGATCATCTCGTCACGGGTCGCGGCAAACCCGGAGACGGCCTGCACCTCCCCTTCGAGATAACCGTATTTTTCGACTTCGAGCGTCGAGGGCAAAATCTGGACCGGCATCCCCGCGCGGATGCGCTGGCGATCTTCGAGCGGGACGTAGGCGACGATTTCCTGCTGCTGGGTCGTCCGGTCGAACGACTCGACGCTGATCAGCGGCGTGCCGACGTCCACCGGCTCGCCGATGTTGACGCGCACCGCGATCACCCGCCCATTGACCGGGCTGGCGACGCTGACCGTGCCGTGCGACGTCGATACCTGGGCGAGCGGGCGCTCGGCAGCAATCAGATCGCCCACCTTGATCTTGATCTCGACGACCTGGCCGACCTCCGGGGAGGGGACGAACACGACCGGGTTGCGCAGCGTCAGCATTCCCGGCTGGTCAATCGTGGTCGTGATCCTGCCGAAGATGCTCCACAGCAGGATGATCAGCAGCACGCCGCCGAAGGCTGCCAGCAGGAGCCACGAACCCGGCCTGGTAATGTGCATCAGTTGGTCGAGTTCTTCAGGGGAGGCCAGTTTGTCCAGGGCGGCCTTGCGGTATACGGGTCGATTTGCTGCCATCAGCTTCGCGCGGCGCAGCAGTGCCGCGCCGTCCCCTTTCATGAGTTATGGAGTGGTGGAACTGTCTGGTGCAAGGATACAAGAGGTTGCCCCGTAACGCAATTGGAGTTTTCCAACCCGTAATAGCCCGATTTCGAAAATGCGGTGGGACGGGACCGGTCGGCGTGTTATACTTGAGATCATTATCGGGTTGAATGAGTATCCAGATCATGAGTCGCGAAGACATCACCCGCTTGACCGCGCTGTCCGCGTGCGCCGGTTGAGCCTCTAAGCTGGCCCCGGCGGCCCTGGCGCACGTGCTGCGCCCCATTCAGGAGCTGTTCCCGGCAGCAGATCATCCCGATCTGTTGGTGGGACTCGGCACGCCTGATGACGCCGCCGTGTACCGCCTGGACGATGACCGCGCCCTGATCTTCACCACCGACTTTTTCACGCCGATTGTGGACGATCCCACTCACTACGGCGCCATCGCGGCAGCGAATGCGCTGAGCGACGTGTACGCGATGGGCGGGACGCCGTTGATGGCACTGAACATCGCCGCCCTGCCGCCCGATCTGCCGCTCGACGTCAGCGCCCGGATCATGCTGGGATTGGCGGAAAAGGTGCGCGAGGCGAGCGCCGTGATCGCGGGCGGGCATACCATCCAGGACAAAGAGCCGAAGGTCGGGCTGGCGGTGGTGGGACTGGCCCACCCGGACCGGCTGCTGACCAAATCCGGCGCGCGGCCCGGCGAGGTCCTGGTGCTGACCAAACCGCTGGGCACCGGCTGCATCACGACGGCGGCCAAGCGCGATCAGGCCGACGCGGCGCACCTGGCCGAGGCGGTCACGTGGATGATGCGGCTCAACCGGGCGGCGGGCGAAAGCGCGCTGGCAGTGGGCGCGCACGCGGCGACCGACATCACCGGCTTCGGCTTGCTGGGCCACGCCAGCGAGATCGCCCGTTCCAGCGGGGTGACGCTGCACCTGGACTTCGACCGCATCCCCTTCCTGTCCGGCGCGTACCCATCCGCGGAGGAGTGGATCTTCCCCGGCGGCTCGGCTGCCAACAAAGAAGCCTTCGAACACGACGTCCGCTTTTCCTCCGGCATTGCTGAAGCCGAACAAATGCTGCTGTTCGATGCGCAGACCAGCGGCGGATTGTTGATCGCGCTCGCGGCGGATCGCCTGGACGATTTCGCCGCCCACATGATGGCTCGCCAGGCGTCCTGGTGGCCGGTGGGCCGCGTGACGGAGCCGGGAGACACCGCGCTGATCATTACGCGCTGATCCTTCTAATACATCTTTTATCCCGCTCAGATCGGATTCTTAGATCGCGCTGACGTTGTTTTTATATGGACGGTGCATCATTAAGGGCGTAATGAGTTGAGATGAGATGTGCAGTAATGGGAGGCTATGATGCGTAACCTGATCCGTTGGAACCCTCGCAATGACATGGAAGTCGCCGAACCGTACCGTTCTATCGACGATATGTTCGAAGACCTGTGGCGCGGTTGGCCGGCCCGTTTCTTCTCGGACACCGCGCGGCCCGTGCTGCGGCCCGCGATGGATGTGGCTGAGAACGACAAGGAATTCACCATCCGCGTGGACCTGCCCGGTTTGAAGGCGGATGACCTGAAGGTCGAAGTCAACGACGGGCTGCTGACCGTCAGCGGCGAGCTGGGCGACACGGTCGAGAAAGAGGGCGACCGCTATCACTACCGCGAACGCAGCTTCGGCGCGTTCCAGCGCAGCATCCGTCTGCCGAACACCATCGACGCGGACAAGGTCGAGGCCAGCTTCGACGACGGCGTGCTCAACATCGTGCTGCCGAAACTGCCGCAAGCGCAGCCCAAGCAGATCTCGATCAAGGCCACCAGCAAGAAGTAACGCAGACTTCCACCCCCAGCCCTCTGGGGGTGGATTTGTTTATTTCACCAGCACACCCTCGGCAAACGCTTCGAATCCCACCGTATTCGGCCCCTGCGGGATCACCTTGACCGTGAGCACCAGCGACTCGTTCGGCCCCAACTGCTGATCGTCCCCCAGATCGAGCTGGCGGAAGCCGGTCACCTGGCTTTTGTTGTCCAGCAGGATCATGGTGAGCGTGATGTGACGCACCGCCACCGAGTTTTTGTTGATGATCGACAGCGTGACCTGGTACTGGTCCAGCACAAAGGCCCCGGAAATCTGTTGCAAGGTCAGGCTGGCGTAGAGCGTCTCCGGACTCGCGGCCCGGTCAGCGGACTTGACCAGCGGATAAGCCTCGGCGAAATTGTACGGGGGGGTCTCGAAGACCACGCGGTAGGGCGCGGTGGCGCCCGCCGGGATGATCTGCCGCGCGGCGGCGGTTTCCTGGACAGCCAGCACCGCCCCATCGTGGGCAATCAGGTACACCGTGATGATCACCCGCTCGACCGGCGCGTCGAGCAGGTTGCGCACCCGGCCCAGGCACACCAGGCTCCCGACCGGCGTGACGTAGCAGGCAGGCTTGCCGAGACTGAGGTAAAGCACGACGGCGGCGCCGGGCAGGCTGCTGGTATCGACCGTCACCAGCGGGGTGGCAGTGTGCAGGGCCGACGGACTCGGCGTGGGGGCAGGAGGCAGCAGCGTATATCCAAGCAAAGGCAAGGTCGGGTCTTGCGTGGTCTGGGGCGTCTTACTCGAAGGCCAGATCTGCCCACAGCCCGCGGCGAGAACCCCTACCCAAATCCACAACCACCGCCAGTAGCGCCGTTGCATGGGAGGAGCGAATATCCCTCATTATCCAAAAAGAGCGGCTCAATATCCCACATTATAGCCCATGTGGAGCTACCGGGCATTGGCAAATCGTGAAATTGGCAAAATTGATCGGTGGAGGGGATGGGCGGGAATGTCCCGCCCCGTGCGCTACTGCCAGGTTTCGAGGGATTTCACGATGGCGGCGACGAACCAGTCCGCCGCGGCCCCGTCCAGGACGCGGTGATCGAAGGTCAGCGAGAGGTAGACCATCGGGCGGATGGCGATCACGTCGCCGTCGAGCACGACCACGCGCTTTTTGATCGCCCCGACGCCCAGGATGCCGGTCTGCGGCTGGTTGATGATCGGCGTGGCGAACAGGCTGCCCGCGACGCCGTGATTGGTGATCGTGAACGTGCCGCCCTGCACGTCGTCCGGCTTGAGCGCGCCGGATCGCGCCCGCTGGGCCAGGTCGTTCACCTGGCGGCTGAGGCCGGGCAGCGAGAGTTCGTCCGCGCGTTTGATCACCGGGACGATCAAGCCTTCGTCGAGCGCGACGGCCATGCCGATATTCACGTCGCGGTGCAGCAGAATGCCGTCGTCGGTCCACTGGCTGTTGACCAGCGGGTGATGGCGCAGCGCGTCGGCGGTGGCGGCCATGAAATAGGCCGTGAAGGTCAGGTTGATGCCGCGCCGGGCGAATTCTTCTTGGTGCGCTTCGCGGTGGGCGACGACGGCGTGCAAATCCGCCTCGAACACGGTGGTCACGTGCGGCGCGGTGTGCAGCTTGCTGCGGACCATGTGCTCGGCAATGCGGCGGCGCATGGGGCTGAGCGGGATCAGATCGCCGGGCTGGCCGGGCGATGGCGGCGCCTGGTGGACGTGATCCGCTGGCGCGGCGGCGGGTGGCGGGGTGCGGTAAAGATCATCCGTTGGCTTGAACAGGTCGCCGCTGCCGGGCTGTTCCCAGGGCGGAAGACTCGGCTGATCGGCGCCGTGCTCGATGTAATCCAGGATGTCCTTTTTAGTGACGCGCCCGCCATGCCCGGTGCCCGCGATCTGGCTCACGTCGATCTGATGCTCGGCGGCGATGCGCGCGACGACGGGAGTCACGTGGGTCGGGGCGGGCGTGGCGCGTTCCGAACCGGAGCGCGCCGGGATCGCGGTGGCGGGCGCGGCGACGTGGCCGAAGGCGGCGACGGCCTCCGCGCCGGGCGCATCGGGCACGACTTCGCCGGGCTGGCCGACCATCGCCAGCACCGTGCCCGCCGGGACGGTCGCCCCCTCGCCTACGTAGATTTTGAGCAGCGTCCCGCTCGCGGAGGACGTGACCTCGGAGGTGACTTTATCCGTCTCGACTTCGACCAGCGGCTCGTACTCCGCCACGTGATCGCCGGGCTGCTTCAGCCAGCGGCCCACCGTGCCTTCGACCACACTCTCGCCCATCTGGGGCATGATTACCTTGGTTGCCATACGTCCTCCGGGTTAGTAGGCGGCCAGATCGCGGATCGCGGCGGCGATCTTGTCCGGGTTGGGCATGAACAGGTCCTGCATGGGATGGGCAAACGGCACGCCCGGCACATCCAGCCCGGCCAGGCGACGGATCGGGCCGTCCATGTACTCGAAAGCTTCGTCGCTGAGCATGGCGGCGATCTCGGCCCCATAGCCCAGGAAGCGGTTATCTTCGTAGACGATCAGGGCTTTCCCCGTCTTTTTGAAGGACTCGATCACGGTCGTTTTGTCCAGCGGGGCCAGCGTGCGCAGGTCCACGACTTCGCACTGGATGCCATCCTGATCGGCCACCATCTGGGCCGCCTGGAGCGTGTAGTAGTGCATCATGCCGTAGGCGTACAGGGTGATGTCCGTGCCGGGGCGGGTGACGCTGGCCGTGCCGAGGGGGACGGTATAGTCATGATCGGGCACTTCGCCTTTGATCAGGCGGTAACCCTTCTTCGGCTCGAAAAACATCACCGGGTTGGGATCGCGCACGGCGGATTTGAGCAGCCCTTTGGCATCGTAGGGCGTGCTGGGGATTACGACTTTGAGGCCGGGACGGTGGGCGAAAAAGGCTTCGGCGCTCTGCGAATGGTACAGCCCTCCGCCGATCCCGCCGCCGTAGGGGGCGCGGATCACCATCGGGCAGTTCCATTCGCCGTTGGTGCGGTAATAAATATAGGCGGCTTCGTTCACGATCTGGTTGAAGGCCGGGTAGATGTAGTCGGTGAACTGGATCTCGCAGATCGGGCGCATCCCGACCAGCGCCGCGCCGATCCCCACCGCGACGATGCTCAGCTCCGCCAGCGGCGAGTCGATCACCCGGCTGGGGCCATATTTCTCATACAATCCCATCGTCGCCCGGAAGACGCCGCCGCGCGGGCCGACATCCTCCCCGGTGATGAAGACGCTCTCGTCGCGCGCCATTTCTTCGTCCATCGCCTGGCGGACGGCTTCGACCAGGGTCAGTTCTGCCATGGAGTCGATCTCCTGTGAGTTTACAGTTGACAGTGATCAGTCTACAGTTGACAGTTTTCAGTCAGCAGCGCGCGCATGTTTATGCTGATCACTGCTAACTGTGAACTGACAACTCTCAACTTTCGAGCGGCTTGAAGACCGGGCCGAGCGCGTCTTCTGCCGGGGGATAGGGCGCGGCCATCGCATAGGCCTGGGCTTCGTCCACCTCCTGGCGGACGCGCGCCTCGACGTCCTCGATTCCGGCATCGTCCAGCAGGCCGCGCTCACGCAGATAGGTCTGGAAGCGCAGAATCGGATCGCGCCGCTTCCACTCTTCGACCTCGTCGCGCGAGCGGTAGGTGCGGTCGTCGTCGTCGGACGAATGCGGGACCGGGCGGTAGGTCTTGGCTTCGAGCAGCGTTGCCCCGCCCCCGCTGCGCGCCCGATCCACGGCTTCTTTCATGCCACGGTACGAGTCCAACACGTCGTTGCCATCGACGACCCGTCCAGTCACCCCGAAGGCGGCGGCCCGGTCGGCGACGTTGGGCACCGTCATCTGCTTGTCGATGGGGACCGAAATCGCGTAGATGTTGTTTTCGACCAGGCAGATCATCGGCAGGCGGTGTACCCCGGCCCAGTTGAGACCCTCGAAGAAGTCGGCTTCGCTGGTCGATCCTTCGCCGAGCGCGGCGACGGTGACGCGATCCTCACCCCGCATCTGGCAGGCCAGCGCCACTCCGGCAGCCTGGGGCACCTGCGTCGCGACCGGGCTGGACGGCGGCAGCATCCCAAAGCGGCGGCTGGAAAAGTGTGATGGCATCTGGCGCGCGCCGCTGGTCGGCTCGCCCGCTTTGCCGAACACCGCCAGGTAGAAGTCGCGCGGGGTATAGCCCAGCGCGAAGGCGAAGCCCAGATCGCGATAGTAGAGGTGCGCGTAATCGTAGCCCGGTCGCAGCGCGAAGGCGGCGCCGATCTGGATCGCTTCGTGCCCGATGCCGGAGATGTGAAACGCGATCTTGCCCTGGCGGTGCAGCACCCAGGTCCGTTCATCCGTCCGGCGGGCGCGGACCATCTGCCAGTACATGTCCAGCATCTGGTGGGCGGTGGTTTCTACATCGACTGTCACCGATTGTGCTCCTTCAATTTGTATATTGTATACAAATATATTCATAATTCCTGTCATTTGCCCATGCCCTGGACGGAATGCGGTCGGGACCGTAGAATAGACGGGACACCAGAGAGGATGTTCTAATGACATCACAGGCTGCGTCCGAACAGACGCTCACCAGCACGGAACGCGACCATATCTATCGCCGGAATTATTTCTGTTTTTTGTGGGATTTTGTGGTGTTCGGGGTCGCCATCAACCTGATCGGCGCCTCGACGGTTATCCCCGATTTCGTGCGCAAGCTGACACACCAGGAAGTGATCATCGCGTTTTCCGGGCAGATGTTCGAAGTCGGTTGGCTGCTGCCGCAGTTGTTGGTCGCGCGCTACTTGATGGGCGTGGCGAACAAAAAATGGTGGTTCATTGCTCCGAATATTCCGGTGCGGACGTTCGTCCTGATCTTTGGGGTGCTGGCGGCGGTATTGGGATCGGGCCAACTGACGGCGATCCTGCTGGCCTTCCTGGTGCTGTATGGCCTGGCCGGGATCGGCGATGGCCTGGTGGGGCTGCCCTGGGTCGATCTGATGGGCAGCAGCCTGGACGATAAGCGCCGGGCGCGGCTGTTCGGCCTGGGCAATGCCTCCATCGGTGTGCTGATGTTAGGGCTGGCGCCGCTGGTGGGCGTGATCCTGAGCGACGATGGCCCGAAGTTTCCCGATAACTACCCCCTGCTCTTCATCATCTCCGGGCTGCTGTTTTTCATCACCCTGCC
>CAYRWY010000103.1:6864-14981 GCA_964427955.1 uncultured Anaerolineaceae bacterium | reverse complement strand
CGGGCGGTTGGCAGGTCGCGGCGGGGTCGCTGTAGGGGGGGCCATTCGCCGCCGGAGTGCCGATCTCGGTCCAGCCGGTGGAGCCGCCCGCCGAGCGTTCGACGGAGAAGGCGGTTTCGTCGGACGAGTTATCGGTCCAGCCGAGGTCGATCTGCGTGGCGCTGATCGGGGTCGCCGTCAGGCCGGAGGGCGCTGCCGGGGCCGAGGTCGCGACGGAGAAGTTGATATCGGTGACGGACTGGCCGTGGGTCGTGATGCTGATCGTCGTGGCCTGCGCCGCGTCGGTGACGTGATTCCAGAACTGCGTCGGGAAGGTCTTGCCGGACACGTCGCACATCCCGCTGCCCGCCATGACCTTGACCGTGCTGCCCACCGGGATGAAGATGCGGTAGGTGCCGTCGGCCTGGGCGCATTCGGGATACTCGCCGGTATCGGTCGAGATCGTCACGCCGTTGCCAAACGAGGTCGTGCCGTCCGCTTCGTAGATCGAGCCGGAGATCACGCCCGCCTGGGGCAGCGAGAAGTCGATGCCGGATGTCGTGACGCCGGACGTCACCGTCACCGGGTCGGCGTCGGCGAACGAGGTCGCCTGGTTGTAGAACAGCCGCGCGCGGTCGTCCGGGAACAGCCAGATGCGCTGCGGTTCCAGCCGCACGCCGGTGATCAGGTACGTGCCGTCGGCCTGCGTCTGGGTGCACTGCCAGTGCGCGCCGTCCAGGATGGGCGACGAGTATTCGAACGCGCAGACCCAGATGCCGGGCAGGGGGCTGTTGTCTTCCGCCGCGGTGACCGTGCCGGAGATAGCGCCCGCTTGCCGGGGGCTGAGGTCGATGCCGGTCCGGTTGGGAGTGCCGCTGTCGAGGATGATGACGTCGGCGCTGTCCCGGTCGGGCTTGTTATCGTAGTATTCTTCCAGGTAGAGCGTCGGCCCGCCGCAGGTACCGCCGGGGGCGGACATTCTCATCTGCATCCCGAACGGGATGTTGGCGAGGGTATAGTGGCCGTTCGAGTCGGCGCAGGTGCCCATGAAGGGATTGTCGCCAAACACGAACGCGTTCGCGATGGGCAGGCCGGTGTCCTGGTCGGTCACCGTGCCGGAGATCGAGCCGCCGGGGTCGAGCGTGAAGTCGATGTCCGGCGTATTGCTGCCCACGGTCACGGCCACCGGCTGTGACAGGCCCCCGTCAGCCGCGTCGAGGTAGAACTCCACCGCGTAGCCGTCAGCCTGCGCGCGCACCTGGTAGCTGCCGCTGGACAGGCCGCCGAAGATATAGGCGCCATCCGGGCCGGACTGCGTGCAGCCGAAGTCGTTGCCGTTGAAGTCGGCCACGCACACGGTCGCATAGGGGATCGGCGTGGTGCCGTCGGCCTGGGTAATCGTGCCGGAGAAGGTGCCGCTCGCTTCGAGCGTGAAGTCGATGCCCGTCAGATCAGGCGTCGTGCTGTTGACCGTGAGCACCGTGGCGGCGTTGTTGTCGGGCGTCTCCTGCCAGTATTCGACCATGTACGCGGACGATCCGCCGCACCCGTTGTTGCCGCCCGCCTGGACGCGGAGCGAGGTGCCCAGCGGGATGTTGTTGATGGTGTAGAACCCGTTGGAGTCGGTGCAGGCGTTGTTCCAGCCGCCGCCGTCGTAGTAGGAGTTGACGGTCATGTTGGCGAGGGGCAGGTGCGTGACCTGATCTTCCACGTGGCCGGACACCGTGCCGCCGATTTCCGGCGAGAAGTCGATGCCGGTCTGGTTGCGGGTGTCGAAGGTCAGGTTGAAGATGAACGCGCTGTCCCAGTTCGGCGTGTTATTCCAGTATTCCTGGACGTAGTTGTTCGGCCCGCCGCACCAGTTGTCGCTGCCGCCCACGCCCATCCTGAAGTTCACGCCGAGCGGGAGGAGTTCCAGGGTGTAGTAACCCTCGCTGTCGGTGCAGGTGCCGTGGCCCCAACCGTCGAAGTTGGCGTTCACCACCATGTTGGCCAGGGGCAGGCCGGTCGTGGCGTCCGTCACGCGGCCCGTGAGCGACCCGCCGGGGTGCATGGTGAAGTCGATCCCGCCGGTGGTGTTGGGCACCGTCACCGTGACCGGATCGGGGTTGTTGCGGAACCTGTCGTGGTAATACTGCATCGCGTAACCGGATGCGTTGACCTGGAGGCGGTAGGTCCCGGCAGGCAGACCGTAGATGGTGTAGGTCCCGTCCGGATTGGACTGGCTTCCCTCGACCCACCAGCCCGTGCTGAAGTCTTCGACCGAGACGTTGACGCCGCTCAGCGGGGTGGTGCCGTCCGGCGCGTAGATCGTGCCGGAGATCGCGCCGCCTTCGGCCAGGGTGAAGTCGGTATGCAGGGCGCTGGGGGTGCCACCGGTCAGCGTGATGGGGGTAGCAGCGTCCCAGGTGGTGGCTTCCTGCCAGTATTCCCGGACATAGTTCTGCGGACCGCCGTAGCAGCCGGACTGTCCGCCCGCCCGGACGACGAGTCCTTCGTTGAGCGCCAGGCCGGTGAATTCGTAGTAGCCATTGCTGTCGGTGCAGGTGCCGTTCCCCCAGCCGTTGCCGTCGAGATTCACGCCCACATTGGCCAGCGGGGTGACGCCGTCGGTCGCGTAGACCGTGCCGGAGACGGTGCCGCCGATGGTCAGCGTGAAATTGATGTTGTTGGGCGTCGGGTTGCCTGCGGTGAGGACGACCGGCGTCGCGCCGCTCTCGGTGGGCGATTCCTGCCACCATTCCGGCGCGCGATCCAGCGTGGCGCAGCCGCCCCACTGGCGTCCGCCTGCCATCACGATGACGCCGGTATCGAGCGGCATTCCGGGGAGGCTGTAGCTGCCGTCCGGATTGGTGCAGGTGCCGTTCCCGCCGGGCACCGTGTCGATGGGCACCCCGGAGAGCGCGTGGCCCTGGTCGTCGTAGATGAAGCCGGAGATCGTGCCGCCGGGGGCCAGCGAGTAGTTGATGTCGGGCGTATCTACACCCACCGTGACGTGAATCTGGCCGGAGTTGTTGAAGTCCAGCGGGTAGTACGCCAGGTTGTCGTACATCTCGCGGGCATAGCCGGGCGCTTCCGCGTAGGCGCGGTACGTCCCGGTCGGCAGGCCGGTGAAGGTGTAGGTGCCGTCCCCGTTGACACCGACGCAGTTGAGCCAGTTGCCGGTGACGTATTCCTGCGCGCAGACGTTGGCGCCGCTGACCGGGGTCACGTTATCGGTCTCGGTCACCCGTCCGGAGAAGGAGCCGCTGACGGGCAGTGCGAAGTCGATGCCGGGCACGTCAGGCTCGGCGGTCGTCGGCGTGATGTTGTCGGCGCTGTTCCAGTCGGGCTTGCCGTTCCAATACTGCTGCATGTAGTTCTGCGGACCGCCGCAGCCGGACGTGCCGCCGCTGTTGACGACGTACTGCACGTCGAGCGGCAGGTGATCGAAGGTGTAGGTGCCATCCGGGTTGGAGCACAGCCCCTGGCCCCAGTTGTTTTCGGCGCGCGTGTTGAGGCCGACCTGGACATTACCCAGCGGGTTGCCCTGGTCGTCCCGCACCGTGCCGGAGACGCTGCCCCCGACCGTCAGGGTGAAGTTCTTGCCGGTGGCGTGTTCGCTGCCGGTTTCGAGCGTGATCGGCGTGGCGTTGAACTGGATGTTGGCTTCATACCACCATTCGGGCGCGCGATCCAGCGTGGCACAGCCGCCCCACTGCGACCCCCCGGCCATCAGCACGATGCCCATGTTCAGCGGCAGTTCGCTGATGGTGTAGGAGCCGTCCGGGTTGGAGCACTGCCCATAGCCGCCGGGGATGGTGTCAATCGGCACGCCGCCCAGCGGGTTGTTCTGGTCGTCGTAGATGATCCCGGAGATGGTGCCGCCGGGGTCGAGGGTGAAGTCGATGCCGGACGTCACACTGCCCGCCGCGACGCTGATGCGCGTGGCGTTCCAGTGATCCATCAGGTAGGGCAGGTTGTTGTACAGCTCTTTGGCGTGATCCGGCGCGCTCGCGTTCGCCCGGTACTGTCCGGAGGGCAGGCCGGGGACGGTGTAGACGCCGCTGCCGTCCACGTTGAAGCAGCCGTAGCCGTTGCCGTTGAAGTCGTCCACGCAGACGTAGGCGTTGGTGATGGG
Source organism: uncultured Anaerolineaceae bacterium (assembly GCA_964427955.1). Classification (GTDB taxonomy): domain Bacteria; phylum Chloroflexota; class Anaerolineae; order Aggregatilineales; family Aggregatilineaceae; genus JACRBK01. The sequence goes on along the minus strand of CAYRWY010000103.1, from coordinate 10,882 downwards.
CGTGCTGCCGTTGCTCTCATAGACCGTGCCGGTGATGCTGCCGCCCGTCTCCAGCGCGAAGTCGTACCCGGTGGGGTTGGGATTGCCGCTGGTGATGTGCACCGGATCGGCCTGGCCCTGGTCCGTCTTGTTCTGCCAGTATTCCTGGAGATAGGTACGCGGCGAGCCATCGCAGGTGTGATTGTTGGCCGTGATGGTGAAGTCTACGTCGAACGGGAGGCCATAGAAGGTATAGTAGCCGTCGGCGTCCGTGCAGGCCCCGCTCCACAGGCCGATCAGGTCCAGCCAGATGTTGGGCAGGCCCGCGCCGGTCGTGGCGTCCGTCACCCGGCCCGACAGCGTGCCGCCCGGATCGAGGGTGAAGTCGATGCCGGTAATCGCCTGGTTAGCCTGGATAGTCACCGCGTCCGCCAGATCGCCGTTCCCGATCTTTTCGTGGTAGAACTCGTCGGCATAGCTGCCGCCCCCCGAGGCCCGCACCCGGTACTGGTCGGGCGTGATGTCCAGGATCGTGTAGTGGCCGTTGAGGTTGGTCTGGGTGTGGAACTGGCGGCTCCCGTTGAGGGCCTCGAAGCCGATGTCCACATTTCTGATCGGCGTCGTGCCGTCCGCCTCGTACACCGTGCCGGAGGCGCTGCCATTGCCGTTGGTCGAAGCGGCGCAGCCGGTGAAGCGCAGGATGCGGCCCGCGTTGAATTCGGCCACGTACAGCCGCCCCGTGCTGTCGAAGGCTAACCCGCGCGGCGCATCCAGCCCTTCCTGGCAGATGCTCACCGTCTGGTCGGCGGCGTCGATGCGCAGGACGCGGTTGGCGTCCCACTCGGCCAGGTACAGGTTGCCGCTGCTGTCGCGCGCCAGCCCACCGTTGGTCCCGCCGGTGAAGTAGGCGTACAGCGCATGATCGCCCCCGGCCAGCGGCACACCGCGGAGCTGGCCGTTCATGTCGGTCATGTAGAGCAGGCCCGCGGCGTTATCCACGACCACGGCCTGCGGGCTGTTGAGACCGGAGACCAGGACGCCATCGACCAGCACGCCAGCGGCATCGAACTTGGCGATAGCGCCGCTGTTCGCATTGGCCGCGTACAGGTTGTTGCTGCTGTCGAAGGCGATGGCGTTCGGGTTGTTGAGGGCAGGACTGCCGCTGATGAAGGCCGAGACGGTGAAGGGCGCGGTGATGCTGAAGATGGTATTGGTATCATCCACGGCATACAACACGCCGCTGCTGTTGAAAGCCAGCCCCGAAGGCCCGGTGAAGCCGTTGGCGTAGACGGTGACCGTGCCGTCGGGCGCAATCATCCGAATGTCGGTGTCCCCTGTCCCGCCGCTGGCACCTTCGTTGGCCACGAACAGGTTGTCGCTGCCGTCGAAGACCATACCAAACGGCCCGTTCAGCCCGGTGGCGAAGACCTCGCCGCCTTGCCGGTAGAGTCCGCCCGCCGCAGGCGACGTTTCCGAAGATGCGGCGACGGTGCTGGTAATGAATAGGGGTGAGAGGAGAAGCAGGAGAATCAAAAAGGCTGACGAACTTACTTTAGGTTTCATAAAATCCCCGTGGAAAACTCATTGGTCGGATACACAGACCCCACAAAGCAGGATGCGTGAGAGGAATGTAGCAGCAAAGCACCCCGCTTCATTATATCATTATTAACTATGTCGTTCTAAAAATGTGATTGGATTTCACTATTTTTTTATAAGTATATAAACCTTATAGAAATAAGAAGAACCGGGTGAAAGCCGACTTGCACGCACTGCCGGAGCGCGCTACAGTTCGGCGGATGATCCGATGTCCTCAAGGAGTCCCCATGCAGCCCAAACTGACCTTCATCCACATCTCCGATACCCATCTTGGCGCGACGCGCGACACGCTGTTCGACGGTTATCCGGCGGCGCGTTGCCTGGAACGGTTGGTGGAGCGGATCAACAGCTTTCCGCAGCCGCCCGACTTCGTGATCCACACCGGCGATCTGATCAACGACCGGCGGCGCGCCTCGGCCCTCGTCGCGCGCGACGTGCTGGCCGCGCTGAAGGTCCCGATCTACTTCGTCAGCGGCAATCACGACGATCCGGCCCTGCTGCGCGAGGTGTTGGGCGCGCCGCCGCATCCGTCCGGCGATCCGCACGCGCCGCTGGATTATGCCTTCGAGGTCAAGGGGGAGCGCTTCCTGGTGGTGGATGGCGCGAATTCCGAGGTGCCCGATCCGTTGGGCAAGCTGCGCGACGAGCAGATCGCGTGGATCGGCGCCGAAGCCGCGTGCGACGGCGGGCCGTTCACGCTGATCCTGCATTATCCGCCCTTCGTGATGGGATCGCCCTGGCTGGATACGCACATGCCGCTGGTGAACGGCGACGCGCTGCACCGGGCGCTGCTGCCGGGCCGGGACCGGCTGCGCGGGGTGTTCTTCGGCCACCTGCACCGCACCTGCCAGATCGTGCGCGACGGCATCACCTACGCCTGCGCGGGCAGCGGGATCATGGGCTACTACTGGCGTGCCTGGGACCAGTCCCCGGCGGCGGATCACGAGATCCCGCCGGTCTATCACGTCGTCACCTACTTCGACGACTACGCGATCACGCAGCAGTACGCCCTGGCGCGGGAGTAACGATCTGCGGGGTGGGAGTCGTGCATGAGCTTGAGCCAGATCGGTAAACTGTGGTGCAAAGATCAGTAGGCTTTCCGGTTGAGGATTCTGGAGAATCGTCTTCTTCGCTGGTTGAACCCCTAGGGGGTTAACCCTCGCTCAACGTCTGCCCGGCCAGGCCCCGCACGATCTGCACCGTCTCCACGCTGACCTGGACCACCTGCCCGACCAGCCGCACGATGTAGTCGGGATCGTCGCGGCGGTTGGGATCGGACACGATCTCGCCGTGCTTATCCTTCTTGACCTGGTACTGGTCGATCACCCAGTCCAGCGCGGAGCGGTTGCCCAGGCGGTACTCGAACGCTTCGGCGGGGATGTCGGCCAGGGTCAGCGACGGGTTGACGACGAGAGAACCGCCTCCTTCGCCTCCCCCGTGTACGGGGGAGGTTGGGTGGGGTAAAGTTTCATCTTTTCGACGCGATACGACAGCGGGTAATCGGGGTGGTACTGCCACGTCAGGGGGTAGGGCTGGACCTGCTCGTAATTCAGGTGTAGATCGGCCAGCGCGCGGCCCGCGTCGGCCAGGGCGCGGAAGTCCGGGGCAAAGGGCAGGCGCGGCAGATCGTGCTTGAGGTTGGCCGCGTAACGCTCGCGGTAGCCGGGATGGTGCAGCAGCCCGTAGACGTAGTGGAAGATGTCCCACTTGCTGATCGTGTCGTCGGCGTAGTGCTGGCGGAACTGGGCCAGCGCCCAGTCGGTGATGTTTTCGCGCCTCTCTCCCCTCCCCGCTGGCGGGGTAGGGGGCAGGGGGTGGGGTTCATAGACGTAAAAGGGGAAGCACTGCGAACTGCTCCCCGCGCCGACCAGATGCAGATCGGTAATTTGGTTGGCTATTAACGTCATAAAGGGTTTTTCGGAGCCAAGATCGGTTACCACAATCACCCGATTCTCGCGCTCCGTCTCCGGCGTCGGGAAAATACGCGTAAATTGATACCGGCGCTCGTTCAATACGTCGTCAAAATGCAGGTATTGTTTGGTGAAGGGACGATAGAGCGCCTCACGAATTTCCGACTCCGTGTAACTGGCGTAGACGCCGCGCTTCAGATTGGCTTTGAGTCCTTCGCTCCACTTGATCCGCTCCGTCTTGACGAAGTCATCGACATTGCGTTTGCCGCCGGACCGCCGCCAGCGATCCACCTCGGCGTTGTAGTCCTCGATGAACTGCTGCACGCGCGCGATCAGGGTGGCGCGGTCGAAGTCGTAGACGACCGAATCGCGGTTGGTCTTTACCCCATTCGAGAACAGATCAAAGACGGCGGCGTCTGCCTTGCCGGACGACTTCATCTCTTTGCTGCCGAGCGGCAAAAGATCGGCGAATTCGCCACTGTGTTCAGGGATCAGCCAGGTATGGCGGGCGTCGGGAGTCAGGATGTGCCAGG
>CAYRWY010000103.1:0-6764 GCA_964427955.1 uncultured Anaerolineaceae bacterium | reverse complement strand
CTGTGTTCAGGGATCAGCCAGGTATGGCGGGCGTCGGGAGTCAGGATGTGCCAGGGCACAGGAACCCCACTCCCCACCCCCTGCCCCGCAAGCGGGGAGGGGGAGAAACTCGTTAGTATTTCCGTCAGGCGTTCGAGGACGCCTGACAGGTTGGTCAGAACATCTTCGTTCCGAAACCGGATCACCCGGAAGCCCAGCGCTTCCAGGGCGTGCTGCCGCTGCGCGTCCTGCGCCTGGGTATGGTCGTGGACCGGGCCATCGACCTCGACGATCAAGTGGGCTTCGTGGCAGTAAAAATCGACGATGTAGCGCTCGATAGCCTGCTGCCGCCGAAATTTGAAGCCCATGATCTGTTGGTGGCGCAGCCGCTGCCATAGTTCGTTTTCGGCGGGAGTGGGTTCGCGCCGCAGCTCTCGCGCCAGCGGCTTGAGTTTATCCCAGTCTTCGGGCGTGACCTGCCAGCTCTGCTCGCGATCGCGCGGCAGCTTCTTCCCCTCCCCGCCTGCGGGGTAGGGGGTGGGGGGTGGGGTTGCCGTTGCCAGCAACGCCCGATCCGAGCCTGTACACGCCGCCAGCCATTCCAGTTTTTGCTCTTTGCGCCAGAACTCCGGCACGCGATGATAGAACAGGCGGTGATCAGCGTGTTGGGATGAACGCACCGCCACGGTGATCCCGACGCCGACTTGAATTCCGAAGACATTATGGGTCGTGCCGCTCAGCTTGGGATTCTTGCGGACGTTGCCGTGCAGGTCGAGGTGATAAATCCGCGTGAAGTCTTGCAGCAGGTGTTTGCGCATCCCGTCGAACGCGATCTGGTCCACAAAGCTGTTGTTGCTGACGAAGCAGACGATCCCATCGCGGCCTTGCAGGCGATCCACGGCCCACCGGAAGAACTTCACATAGACATCGGACAGCGCGTTTTTATTCGTAGCCGCCGACGCAGCAGCATAGGTTTCGCTCACCTGCCGGTCGATGATCCGGTACTTGCGGTTCTTGTTGTTGTCGTTTTCGTTCAACTGCCCGACGTTGTAGGGCGGGTTGCCGATGATGACCGTGATCGGCGCAGCTTTTTCGCGGGCGACGCGCGCCGTGTTTTTCTCGGCGAACATGGCGAGCTGCGCTTCTTCGGCCAGGTCGAGCGTGTCGGTGAAGCACAGCCCTTCGAACGGCTCGTAATGGCCCGCCAGCTCGCGGTAGGCGTATTCGATGTTCAGCGCGGCGACGTAGTACGGCAGCAGCATGACCTCGTTGGCGAACAACTGCTCGCGGTAGGCGCGCGTGAGGTCGCGCGGGTCCATCCGGCGCAGCAGGTTGACGATGAAATTGCCGGTCCCGGTGCACGGATCGAGAATCTGCACGCCCGCATCGCCCAGCCGCAGGCCGAACTCGTCCGCCAGCACTTCTTCGACGGCGGTGCACATGAAATCGACAATTTCCTGCGGGGTGTAGACGATGCCGTGCGTATCGGCGACCCTGACCGAATAGCCCTGGAAGAAACGCTCGTAGATGGTATCGAGAAAGTGCTGCTTTTCGCCGAAATCGTCCAGGCGGCGGGCGGCGTTTTCGATGGTGTCGTAAAAGTGGTCCAGCGCGCCCAGGAATTCGCGGCGGTTGAAGCTCTGGCTGGTCAGGGCGGTGATCACCGTCTCCACTTCGCGGGCGATCACGTTGCGCTGGACGAATTCGGGCATGTCGAACACGGTCCGCATCAACCGTTCGGTGAGCAGGTGTTGGATCAACATTTCGTCTACGGCGTCCCGGCTGATATTGGGGTTCAGCGACTCCTGGCACAGCGCGAAAAAGCCCTCGAAGGCCGTCTTGAACGTCGGGTTGTCGTGGTGCGCGGCCTTGATCCGCTCGTTCAGCCCGCGCGCGAGATCGGGAATCCGGTCTTTGAACTGCTCGACGGCGTGCTCGAAATCGTCGATATTCGGCTCGGCGTAGCTGAAAAAGCGGTTGAGCAGGTCGGCCAACTGCTGGGGATCGTGTAGATCGGCGCGGAGAGCTTCGTCGCCCTGCTGGAACAACACGGCCCGCCGGGTATCTTCGAACAGGATGTTGTTGAACGGGTAGCCGCGCTCGCGCTTGTGGCGGATCTCGGTGTCGAGATCGTCGTCGGTATCTTTCGCCTCCCAATAGCCGTGCGGGAGCTGCCATTCATCGCGCAAGGTGCCGTCGGGCCGGACGCTGCGCCCGTTCACTCTAACACATTGCTCCGGGACCAGCGTCCACTTGCGCAGCCGGGCCGCATCAGACAGCAAATTCTGGAAGGCGGACCGCAGCGCGAGTTCGTGACTCACGTCTTGATCGGCATACCGCTGCAATTCGGCGTAATACGCTTTGATCAGCTTATGGGAGGGCTTGACGATCTCGATGATGGTCATAGTTCCGTCACCTGGTGCGTTACGATGGTTCTATTGTGTCGCAGATGGGGAGCGGTGGCAAGCGGCAGGCCCGAACCCCTATCCCGCAAGTTCTCCCCTCCCCGCTTGCGGGGCTGGGGACTGACACCTGGAGATGCTTGCTGCCTGTCCGCCTCCCCCCCGTGTACGACGGCAAGGTGGGGTTATTCCTTTAGCCCAGGAGGTCAGATCGGTAGGCGGCGTGCCGCGCTCCAGGCCCCCGCACCGGCCAGCAGCCAGAGCACCAGGCCACGACTCCTCCGAAATTGAGCACACTCGTCCGGCCTGTACTCGAAATCTTCGCCCATGTAGGGGGCGCAGTACTGCTCGGTTTTCTGATAGCTCCGCGGCGATCATCCACAGCCCCACCAGAGCCAGTTTCCCCGCCTGGGTGGCATGTTTCCCTCCCGCTCGACTACGTTTCGAAATTCGCCTGCTGCCAGAAATACATCAGCACGCCGCCCGCCACGGCGACGTTGAGCGAATCGGCCTTGCCGCTCATCGGCAGCCGCGCCCAATGGTCGATCTGCGCGCGCACGTCGTCCGAGAGGCCGCGCGCTTCGTTGCCGAGCACCAGCGCCACCCCGCCCGCCCAGAGTCCCTGGCCCCACGCCTGGCCCTGCCGCCCATCCGCGCCGACGATGCGCAGGCCGTGATCGCGCAGCCCGCTGAATAAGCCCGCCACGTCCGCCGTGCGCGCGACCGGCAGGTTGAACAGCGATCCCATGCTGCTGCGCACCGTCTTGGGATCGAACAGGTCCACGCACGGTTCGAGCAGGATCACCGCCGCCGCGCCGACGGCGTCCGCGACGCGGATCAGCGTGCCGACGTTGCCGGGGTCTTGCAGCCGGTCCAGCACGATCACCAGCTCCTCGCCGCGCAGCCGGATCGCATCCAGGGGGGACTCGACCAGCGCGAAGGTCGCGGCGATCCCCTGCGGCTCATCCCGCTGCGAGAGCGCCGCCATGACGTGCGGGGAGACGGCGACCAGGTCCGCGCCCGCCGCGCGGAAACGTTCGATCAGGGCGGAAGCCTCGCTTCCGGCGAACTGCTCCGCGCAGAAGAACACTTCGACCGGGCGCGCGCCCGCATCCAGTGCCATGTGCAGCAGTTGCAGCCCTTCGACCAGGAAGCGCCCCTGCTGCTGGCGCTGCTTGCGCTGATCCAGCTTGCGGGCTTCGACGATGCGGCGGTTCGACGTGCTGGTGATGGGATCGGGAGGTGTCATCAGATCCTCATGGAGAACTCAGTCAAATGTGGCAGGATGGTAGGGGCAGAGCTTGCTCTGCCCAGGGCGCAGCAAGCTGGCGCCCCTACGAAAAAAATCCGCGAGAATTTACCTGGATGTACTCACGAATGGGGGCGTGCAGCGTGCTGATCCAGCGCCCACAGCGCCCACAACACCGTCGGGATTACGATCGGTGTCACGTGCCGCCAGTAGGCGAATCCGGCCAGGTACGGCAGGCTGTAGATCAGCACGCCCACCAGGTACGTCGCCGGGATCAGCACCGCGGCGTCGCCACGCCCGATCGCGCGCGGTCCATGCCGGAGCACCTGGATCAGCCCGGTCATCAGCCCGGCCCACAGCAGCAGGCGGAAGATCAGCACATAGGGCAGATAGATCACGCGCACCCCACTGCGGACCAGGTCGGGCAGTTGGCCCTGACCGGGGGCGGCGATCAGGTAAAACCGGGTGAAGCGCAGCGCCAGCAGGCGCAGTTCTTCGCGCGGGTGCTCGCGGGCGAAGGTCAGCGCGCGCCGGGTGAAGAAAGCGTTGTAATCCCATTCGCCGGACAGAGATCGATCTTCGCTGGCCGGAAGCTGCCACAGCCAGTTGCTTAGATTGTCCAGTTCCTCGCCCTGGCGGTAAACGCCCAGCGTCCATTCGTTGTTGCCCTTGCTCAAATTGTAGCCGTCCAGCGAAGTCCCCAGAGTCAGGTGATCCGTGGCGACCAGGGTGTATAGCCCCCAGCTCATCATCGCCGCCCCTATCACCCCTGCAAATCCGACCGCGACGGCCCGGCGGCGGGTCAGCAGCGCATAGGCGGCGGCATTCAGGATCGCCAGGGGGAACATCCCGCTCTTGGTCAGGCACATCAGCCCATTGAGTACCGCCGCCAGGATCAGGCTCCGCCGGTCGAGCGGATCGCGCCGGGCCAGCGGCAGATAGCCCCACACGAACGCCAGCAGCCCGATCAGCACGCATTCTTCCGCGCCGAGGTAGAAATGGAAGATGACCACGCCGGGGAAGGTCAGCGCGAACAGGCCGCCGCCCACCACGATCCAGCGGGGCAGGTGGCGCAGCCCGGTATAGTACTGCCAGCCGACCAGCGCCAATGGCGTCGTCACCAGGACATTCTTGACCAGCGCCGCAAACCACAGGTGATTGGTGATCGCGGCCAGACTCGCCATCAACAGCGGGATAACCGGCATCCGGGCGGCGTGCAGGCAGAACAGTTGATCCGGGTGGATGGGGTCCAGGGAACACTGCGCATACTGGTGATTGACCGTCAGACTGCGGATCAGCGGACCCATCCAGCAGCACAACCGGAACACGCTGTCCAGGTCGAGGTAGAACGTGATCAACACCGACCCGACCAGCGTATAGACCGCGAAAAATAAGCAGAAAATGAGACGGGTCCGGCGCATAAAATAAGAGTTTAATGAAAAGATCGATCCAGGCCACCGTGAGGGGGGATCCCAACCGGGCATTTCGCGCTAGAGTATATAGTAGATTATGTGTCAGCGCGAAAGTTTATCGAGGAAAGAACCATGCGACTGCATCATCTATCCCCCCTCAGATTTCTGGCGGTCACGCTTAGCCTGGTCGTCGGGCTGCTGACCGGCATTATGCTCAGCCGCTCCAACGACGTGACGTTCTCGCAAGACGCCCCGACCGCCGTCGCCACGTCCACCCCGGTGCCCACCGTCCCGCCGCCCTCGGCAGAGGCGCTGAGCATGGTCGAGGCGCAGGAGCAGGTCGTCTCCTACATCTACCAGCAGGCCGGGCCGTCGGTCGTGCACGTCACCAGCCGCTCGCAGGTCTATGACTTCTGGCGCGGCGCCGTGCCCCAGGAAGGGACCGGTTCCGGCTTCGTCTACGACACCGAAGGCCACATCGTCACCAACAATCACGTCGTCGCCGATGCGAGCGAGATCGAGGTCGTGCTGGCCGATGGCACGGCCCTCTCGGCGACCGTCGTCGGGACGGACTCCTTCTACGACATCGCCGTGATCCAGGTGGATGCCAGCCAGCTCAACGTGCCGCCGCTGCCGCTCGATACGACCGATACGCTGCGTGTCGGCCAGTTCGTGATCGCCATCGGCAACCCCTTCGGGCTGGACCGCACCCTGACTACCGGCGTGATCAGCGCCCTGGATCGCACCGTGACGTCGGATTCCTCGACCGGATCGGTGATCGGGAATGCCATCCAGACCGACGCGGCCATCAATCCCGGCAATTCGGGCGGGCCGCTGCTCAATTCGCGCGGGGAAGTGATCGGCATCAACACCTCGATCAGCTCGGTGTCGGGCGGCTCGGAAGGGATCGGCTTCGCCGTGCCGGTCAGCACGATCAGCCGCGTCGTGCCGGAACTGATCGCGCATGGACGTTTCCAGCACCCGTCGCTGGGGATCACGGTGGCCGAACTGGGCTACGAGGTCAATCCCGCGCGTGACGGCCCGCAGAACGGTCTGCTGGTGATCGACATGGATCGCGGCGGTCCGGCGGATCAGGCGGGCGTCCAGGTAGCCCAGCAGCGCCAGCGCGGCTTCAGCACCGTCTTCAGCGGCGGCGACATCATCACCGCCATCGACGGGCAGAACGTCACCACCCGCGATGAACTGACGCTCTATCTCGAACGCAGCGCGCCGCCCGGCACCACCGTGACCCTGACCGTTCACCGCGACGGGAACGATCAGGACGTGGCCGTGACGGTGGGTGAGTCGTAGCTTTTTCTGACAGCCCGTTCTGAGCCTTCCTCTGACGTATCAGGGGAAGGTTTTTTATTTGATCTGACATGTGTGTCGAAATGAGAGTCTAAAAAGTTGACATTGACAGTTTTTTGAGTGATGATAAGAGCAACCCCCAGTCGCTGTGAGGATATCACCATGAGCAACCATGTGCTGGACAAGATCAACCCCATAGAACTTGGTGCGGAACTAAGAAAAGCCCGTGAGCAGCGCGGCCTGACTCAGCAAGATGCCGCGGACTTGATTGAGGTGGCGCGCACCACGATGACGGCCATCGAAAAGGGCGAACGACGCATTAAATCCAGCGAACTTATCAAACTCGCCCGTGCTTACGGTCGTCAGGTCGGGGACTTTGTGCGCGAACAGCGACCTTTGAGCGCCTCCTTTGTG
>CAYRWY010000102.1:0-15021 GCA_964427955.1 uncultured Anaerolineaceae bacterium | reverse complement strand
CATCATCCCACGCCTGCTGCCCGCCGACGATCCGGACGCGGAACTGTTCCTGGTCATCGACCAGTTCGAAGAAATCTTCACGCTGGCCGAAAACGCCCAGGAGCGCGATCTGTTCCTGGAAAATCTCTACACGGCCCTGGTCACGGCGGAGGCCCGGCTGCGCGTCGTGGCAACGCTGCGCGCCGACTTTTACGACCGCCCGCTGCTGCACCCGCACATGAGCCGGTTGATGCACAAACGGACCGAGCTGGTCGTGCCGCTGTCGGTGCAGGAATTGGAAGAAGCGATCATCGAACCGGCCCAACAGGTGGGCGTGTCGTTCGATACGGGGCTGGTCGCCACCCTGATCGTCGAGCTGAACGAGCAGCCCGGCGCGCTCCCGCTGCTGCAATACACGCTCAGCGAGCTTTTCGACCGGCGCACCCGCAACGCCATCAACCCGCAAGCCTACCGCGATATTGGGGGCCTGCGCGGGGCATTGGCTCGCCGGGCCAACGAGCTGTACGACGGCTTCAACCCGACGCAGCAGGAAGCGACGCGCCAGCTTTTTCTGCGGCTGGTGACGTTGGGCGAAGGCACCGAAGATACCCGGCGGCGCGTCCCGCTGGCCGAGATCAGCACCCTGATCGGCAACCCCGCGACCACGCAGGCCGTGATCGACGATCTGGGCCAGGCGCGGCTGCTCACCTTCGACCGCGATCCGGCCACGCGCACCCCGACGCTGGAGATCGCTCACGAGGCGCTCCTGCGCGAATGGCAGCGCCTGCGGGTGTGGCTGGACGACAGCCGCAACGACATCCGGATGCAGCGCAACCTGGCCACGCTGGCAGGGCAGTGGTGGGATGCCGGGCGCGATCCCAGCTTTTTGCTGCAAACCAGCCGCCTGGATCGCTACCAGAAATGGGCCGAGACCACGCACCTGGCGCTGACCCGGTTGGAGCAGGATTACCTGTCGGCGTGCCTGGATCATCAGGATCAGCAGCAGGCCCAGGAGCGCGCGCGCCAGCAGCACGAGAAGGAACTCGAACGGCGCGCTTACAACCGGCTGCGCTGGCTGGTGGCGGTGTTGGGCGCGGCGATGTTCGTGGCGCTGAGCCTGACCGGCTTCGCGCTGAAACAGAGCTGGCTGGCCCAGGACGAACGCGACAAGGCCGAAACCGCCCGGCAGGCCAGCGAAACCAGCGCGGCGTTCTCGCGCAGCCTGGCGCTGTCCGCCAGCGCCGAGCAGGCACTCGGCGACAACGCCTCCGATCTGGCGGTCGCGCTGGCCCTGGAGGCGAATGGGATCGCCGCCCCGCCGATCCAGTCCTGGCGCACGCTGGCCAGCATCGCCCTGGCCCCGGGCGAGCGCCGCCAGGCCGCGGGTTATACCTCGTGGCTGACCAGCCTGGCGATCAGCCCGGATGGGCGCACGCTGGCCTCCGGCTCGCGGGACAGCATCGTCCGGGTGTGGGACGTCGAAACCGGGCGTGAGACGCGGCGCCTGGTGGGGCACAAGGGCGACGTGCAGAGTGTGACCTTCAGCCCGGACGGGGCCTACATTCTGTCGGGCGCGGCGGATTTCAAGGCCATGCTGTGGGACGCCGCTACCGGGACCGAGATCCGCCGGTTCGAGGGCCACACCCGCCCGATCTCCACCGTCGCCTTCAGCCCGGATGGTCGCCAGGCCCTCACGGCCTCGGCGGATGGCGTCATCTTTCTGTGGGACGTGTCCACCGGCACGCCGCTGCAACGCTTTGCGCAAAACGACGCGGTCGTCACGGTGGCCTTTTTGCCGGATGGATCGGCGATCCTGGCGATCACCGCCTGGAATATCACGCTCTGGAATCCGACGAGCGGTGAGATGATGCGCCAGATCAACGGCCAGGGCATCTTCAAGAGCGCCGCGCTCAGCCCGGATGGCCGGACCGTCGTTTCAGGCGCGTCCGATGGCACCCTGGCCGTCTGGAACCTGGACACCGGGGAGCTGGTCCGCCATTTCAAGGATGCCGACGCTCAGATTCCGTGCATCGCCTTTTTCCCGGACGGACATTCCATCCTGGCCGGGACGGCGGATGGCACGCTGCAAGTGTGGGACATCCAGACGGGGACCGAGCTGTACCTGCTGCGCGGGCACCAGAATACCATTCTATCGGTCGCCCTCAGTCCCGACGGCACCCTGGCGGCGTCCAGCGCCGTCGATCAAACGCTGCGCCTGTGGAACGTGGGCACGCCCGGCCAGGTCCGGCGAATCCAGGGCCACGGCGACCGGGTGACGAGCATCGGCTATGACGCCACGGGCGCGACGGTGTGGACCACGTCGCTGGACGGCACGCTGCGCACCTGGGACGCGGCGTCCGGGCAGGAGACGCACGCCCCGGTCGATCTCGGCGCTCCGATTACCAGCGCCGCCGCCCACGGACAGCAGATGCTCCTCGGCCTGAAAGACGGCACCTTGCAGTTGTGGGACCTGGACACCTACCAACTGGTCCGCACGCTGTACGGCCATACCGGATCGGTGTCGTCCATCGCCATCGCCGGGACCCTGGCCATTTCCGGCTCGCAGGACGGCAGCGTGATCGTGTGGAACCTGGACAGCGGGCAGATCGTCCGCCAGTTGAGCGACCACAGCGGCCCGATCCACAGTGTGGCGCTCAGCCCGGATGGGCACCAGGCACTGTCCGGCGCTCGCGATGCCGAGATCATCCTGTGGAACCTGGACACCGGGCAGGAAATCCGGCGCTTCACCGGGCATACCGGCGCCGTGTACAGCGTCGCGTTCAGCCCGGACGGGCAGCGGGCGCTCTCCGGATCGAAGGACACCGCCGTGATCCTGTGGGACGTCGCGACGGGGGAGGAGATCACCCGCTTCGCGCGGCATACCAGCCCGGTGTGGAGTGTCGCGTTCAGCCCGGATGGGCGGCTGGTGCTGTCCGGGGACGCGGATGCGACGATCATCCTGTGGGACCTGGCGTCGACCGAGGAATTACAGCGCTTCCAGGCCAGCGACGTGCCCTTCCAACTGGCGTTCGCGCCGGATGGCACGGCGGCGATGTCGGGCCAGCGGGATGGCTCGCTGCAAACCTGGCGCGTCTTTTCGTCGCGCCCGCAGTTGGTGGACTGGACGCGGCACAACCGTCTCGTCCGCGACCTGACGTGCGCCGAGCGGGAGTTGTATCGCATCGCGCCGCTGTGTCCCGCCGCCGCAGAATAAGAAAGCTTTATGCGCGCTTCATACACCCTTTACCACGCTGTGCCACAATAGTAGGGTGGGGAGATCGCTCCCCGGTAAATGTCAGTAAGGAAAGGGTGTATGTTACTGCTCTTGAACCAACAGGTCGATACGGCGCTGGTGCGCCAGTGGGCCGCCGAAGCGGGGCACATCGCCCGGCACTATTTTGGCCGGGTGGAGGCGCAGTGGAAGGGGATCGCCGATCCGGTGACGGTCGCGGATCGGCAGATCGAGCGGCTGATCACGGCGCGCATCCACGAAGCCTATCCCACGCACGGCGTCCTCGGCGAAGAATATGGCAGCGAGATGATCGACCGTGAATACGTGTGGGTCATCGACCCTATCGACGGCACGCGGGCCTACGTGGACGGGCTGCCGTCGTGGTGTATCACGCTGGGGCTGCTGCATAATCGCGTCCCGGAATTTGGACTGGTGTATCTGCCGCTCTACGAGGATTGGACCTACACCGACGGCGAGGACGTGCTCTGGAACGGCGTCTCGATCCGGGACCGGCTGCGCTCTGCGTGGAGCGCCGACTCGTATCTGTACGGGCGCAGCGACATGATGGCGGAATTCGACGTGCGCTTCAACCGCTTGATGGCGCTGGGCAGTTCGGCCACGCACCTGGCGTATACGGCGCGCGGGTCCGGCGTCGCGACCGTCGTGCACGGCGCGTACGTCTGGGATATCGCGGGCGGCGCGGCCATCCTGCGCCAGCAGGGCGGCGAGCTGCGGTTTCTCTCCGGCCAACCCGTCGATTTCAGCCGGATCGACCTCACCCAGCCGATGGAAGAAGCCTTCGTCGCCGGTCACCCCGACGTGGTGCGCCGCCTGATTCCCCTGATCACCCCGCGCCGCCGGACGGTGCAGCACCCCGCCTGGCGCTAACCCAACGCCTCGAACCTGACTTTGGGTCTTGACAATCTAGAGTAATTACTCTAAATTTAGAGCAATTACTCTAATCGAGGCAGGATGTCCACTAAAGACAGGATTCTCGCGGCGGCGGTTGCCCTGTTCAACGAGCAGGGAACGGCTCACATCTCGGCCAATCATATCGCCGAGCGACTCGGCATCAGCCCTGGCAATCTCTATTATCACTTTGAAAATAAAGCGCACATTATTCGGGCCGTCTACGAGCAGATGGTCGCCGATTGGGAGCCGGTGTATGAACAGGTCGAGGGGCAAAAACCCTCAATCGAAGGCTTGCAGTCGTTCATCATTCACAACTTCCGGCTGCTGTGGAACTATCGTTTTTTCTACCGGGAAATGGTCGCGCTCCTGCACGCCGACGAGGTCTTACGGCAGCGGCACGTCGAGGTGAGCCAGCAGCGCCTGGCCCGGCAGCGCCACCTGCTTCAGCAGGGGCTTGATCGGGGCATCCTGAGGATTGCAGCGCCCGCCGTCTCGCTCGACGATCTGTTGACCATCGCCTGGATTATCTCCAACCATTACCTGAATTACCTTGAGTCGATGGGCAAGCCGGTGACAAACGAAGATTTTATCACCGGCGCGGACCTGGTGATGACGATCTTTCGACCCTATTGGGTATCGAACGATCTGGACGAAGGATGACCACGATGTCTGAAAAAATAGTGGGCCTGAGCAGGCGTGCCTTTCTGGCGCGAACCGGTCTTCTCATCACTGCCGCCGCGGGCGGGGGCGTGTTTTATCGGGCTGCCGACAACGGCGTTTTCAAGGTGGGCCAGGGGGCAGCCTATGCGCCCTGGGCGGCGCTGGACGAGTTGGCCGGAACCCCGGTCGATCTGGTGCGCTGCGCGATCCTGGCGGCGAGTCCCCACAACACCCAGCCCTGGTTGTTCAAGGTTACGGACAATCAGATCGATCTGTATGCTGATCCCAGCCGGAATATCGGCGTGGTCGATCCGTACCGGCGTGAAATGTACACCGGGGTGGGCTGCGCCCTGGCGAATATGCTGTGCGCTGCGCCAGCCCTCGGTTATGCGGTGGAATATACCATCATGCCCACCGAGGCGGATCAGACGCACGTGGCCCGGCTTACGCTCACGGCGGCAGACGCTCGCCCCTCGCCCCTGTTCGAGGCCATTCCCCACCGCCATACCGATCGCTATGCGTACCATAAGCGTGCCGTCCCTGACGCGGCGCTCCAGCGCGTGAGCGCCCACGCGGCGCCGTATCCTGACGTGCAGGTCAGGTGGATTACCGGCGCGGAAGCCAGGCAACGGCTGGGGGATTTACTGCTGGAAGCGACCGAGGCGATCATCGACGACGACGCCCAGTCGAAAGCCTCCTTCGCGTGGCAGCGGCAAAGCTGGGATGACATCCAATCCCACCGGGACGGGATCACCCTGGACTGTGCCGGGCTGGACGACGTGACCACGCTGCTGGGCAAACTGCTGCCCCCTTCCAGCCGCCCACAAAGTGACCACTACTGGCTGTCATCGATGCGGGATCGCCAGGTGCCGACCGCTGCCGCTTTCGGCATCCTCGGTTTGAATGACCTGGACGATTTGACACAGCGCGTTCAGGGCGGAATCACCTGGCAGACGATGCATCTACAAATCACTGCGGATGGCCTGGCCGCACAGCCGCTCAACGAGATCCCGGAGCGAATTTCTCAAGAACAGACCGCGGGCGCTGCCCCCTATTTTCAAGAGGCCGTGGCTGATCTGCTGGGGACGGATCAGCCGGTCCTGATGATGTTCCGGGTCGGATACCCGACTGAGTCTCCCCATCCGTCGCCGCGCCGCGCCATGGCTCAAGTGCTGCTTAAGCTGATTTAAGGGAAATTTCCCAAGAACTTAAACCGCGTTTGGCGTAGGATGTCCTCTCTTCCGGTACAGTGGTGGCACTGTACTGAAGAGGGCCTATGCCATCGGCAGACTCCAGTCGCGGCATTTCCATCAGCCAGATCTCCTATCATCCCCTGGCACATTCCGGGGTTGTGGCGCTTCCCTGGTACCGGGTTGGGGTGGTGCTGATCGCGCTGGCGAGCCTGATTCCGCGCCTGTGGAAGCTGGGCGATACGGCACTGTGGACCGACGAAGTCCTGACCACGCTGCGTGTCCAGATCCCGCTCAGCCGCTCGCTGGAGGCAATTCTGGCCGTCGGCAATCAGATGCCGCTGTACTACTTTTCGCTGCGGCTGCTGCCCGCCAGCTCGCCCGCCTGGCTGCGGATGCCCTCCGTGTTCCTGGGACTGCTCTCGATTCTGCTGCTGATCCACCTGGTCCACGTGTTGTACGACGACCGCCGGATGGCGCTGCTCGTGGGCGCGCTGGTGGCGGCCAACCCGCTGCACGTCATGCTGTCGCGCACCGCCCGCTACTACACGCTGCTGATGGCGGTGGCCCTGATCGTCCTCTGGTGCTTCCTCCTGATCCTGCGCGGCAGGCGATCCCGCGCACTGTGGGCGATCTTCGGCGTCAGCAGTGGGCTGGCGTACCTGATCCACTATACGGCGCTGGCGCTGCCCGCCGCCCAGTTCTGGACGCTGGCGCTGGCGCGGCGTAAGGACCGTCGGCTGTGGGGGCAGTGGATCGCCGTGCAAGGGCTGGCGGTGCTGCCGCTGTTGGGCTGGCTGCTGCTGACGCTGCGGTCGTTTGACTCCGGCGAATATCCGTACCTGGCGCAGCCGTTGGCGCTGCGCGATGTGCCGCTATCCTACCTGAATCTCAGCGTGGGCTACGATGGCACGGGATCGTGGCTGGTGCTGCCGGGACTGCTGGCGGCGCTGCTCGGCCTGATCCTGGGCGGCGTCTACGCCGTGCAGGCGTTGGGGCAGGAAGACGAGCCGCTGTTCTGGCTGCTGCTGGCGGCGCTGCCGGTGCTGGGATTGTTCGCCCTGTCGAGCGTATTGGGGGTGCAGTACCGGGATCGCTATTTTCTGGTCGCCATGCCCGCGGTAGTGATCCTGGTGGTGCGCGGCTGGCAGCATCTCCCGGTGGCGCTGCGGCGGGCGTGCTGCGCGACCCTGCTGCTGACCAGCACCGCGCTGACCGGGCAGCTTTTCCACAGTGGGACGTACCAACGCAGCGATTGGAAGGGCGTGACGCGCTACGTCGGCGAGCAGTACCGGCCCGGCGACGTGGTGCTCTTCGAGCGAGGGATGCTGTACGAGGCGTTCCGCATCTATTTCGACGGCGATCCGGCGGTGCTCGATCATACGGTCGTGCTGCTGGATGCGCCCGATCCGGCGGAGATCGAGCGGCGCGCGGCGCGGATCTGGGTCGTCTACCAGATCCGGCACGAAGACCTGCACCGCCAGGGGTGGGTGAAGAACTCCGATCCCTTTGCGCTGCACCTGTCGCCGATCTCGGACTGGCTGGCCGCGCGGCGCTCCCGGATTCTCCACACCGAAACGTTCGACGGCGTGCTCGTCTTTCTGCTGCCGGGCGGCGCGGCGCTCAACCGCTGAACCGGGGATTCCGGTCGGCGTGCAGGAGCCGCGTGCCGATCCCGGATCGGGCGAGCAGGCGGGCGAGCGGGCCATTCTCGAACGCGGTCGTCGCCAGGCGGGCGTAACGGCGGTCCAGCAGCCGGATCAGGTGGCGCTCAAGGGGCGTGCTGCGCTTGAGCCGCCGGGGTTGGCGTGGCCCGGCGGGCAGCGCGGACGACGTGGTCACCGGCGGGCGGACCGTTTCCAGGTCCAGGGTGTGCCAGATGCCGCGCGTCGTGTATTCGGTCGCTTTCAGGCAGGGCGCATATCCTAACGCCGCCGCTTCGCTCCAGATCGCGTCCAGGTCGGAGGGGCGATAAGCGGCCTCCTGCCCGATGCCATGCCGGTACGATACGACGAACACCGGCTTGTCGGCGGCGATCAAGGGGCGGAGGTGGGTGTTATCCAGCCCGCCGGGTTTGCCCAGCGCGTGGTTTTCGACCAGGTAGTAATCCAGCAGCGGCACGAGGTCGGCCAGCCGGTAGCCGAAGTACACTTCGGGCGTGTGACTGATCGGATCGTAGAGGTTGACGCCAAAACGTTTGTGAGCCGCGTGACAGATCCCGGCGGCCTCTTCCAGCAGGCTCAGGACGCTCCGGCGGCGGAAGTCGAGGTAATCGGTGATCTGCTGTTCGCCGGTTTTGCTGTCGGGCGGCAGGGCGTAGCCGTACTGGGCACGGAAGCTGGCCCGGCAGTGGCGGCAGGAGCAGCCGAAAAAGGACGTGTAATCGCGCCGGACGAAAAAGGGCGGGAGTCCGAACAGGATATTGTCGATGAAAATGCCGCTGAAGTCCTCCCGGCACGCCGCGCCGACGCGATCCAGGATGATAGCGCGGGCCTGGGGGTTGTTGGGGCAGGTGAGCGCGCGCCCTTTGCTGTAGGGCAGCAAGTGGCCGTGGGCGTCACGGCAGAAAATATCCTGCCCGGCGAATTCGCCCGTCACCACGTTCAAGCCCTGGATATAGGCATGGGTGTGGATGCCCTGCTGTTGAAAGCCAGGGAGCCGCTCGACGATGTAGCGCCGGTCCTGGCGCTCGGTGTCGTCCGCAAAACCCCACGAGTAGGTGACCCACATGTCGGTGACGCCGAGTTTTTGGCGGGCGGCGGCCAGCGTATCCGGTTCGTACAGGCGCAAATAGCTCGCTTCGTCGATGTGCGGCGAATGATATTTCACCTTGAGCAGCCGGATCGTTCCGGGGCCACCCCAGGCATACAGGCCGATGGACTGCACCATAGGACTTCTACCCTGTCTCCAGCGATGAGTGCTCCATGATAGCACAAAAAAACTTAAACTCCGCCTAAAAAGCTTTTGGGGTGTCTGGCCTTTGGCTTTAATACCCGCCCGTTACAGTAGGGTTGGGTACGGCAGGAGCGTCATGCGTACCGCCAGCACCTGACGAGGAGATTATGGCTACACACCGGTTAGTTCAGGCACTCGACCGTATTGAACCATCCGAGATCGATCATATTTTCGGACGCGAAGCGTTACAGTTCTCCTCTGCGGCACAGGTCAACCTGGCTCCGGTTAAACGGGTGGCGCTCTTTGCCGAGTCCTTTTTTCCCAAAGTGGATGGCGTCGCGAAGTCGGCCTACCTGACGCTGCGCTATCTTCAGCAAACCGGGCGCGAGGTGCTGGTGTTTGCGCCCGACCGCGCGCCCGCCCAGGTGGGCAGCAGCCGGGTGATCCCGCTGCGCTCGTGGGGACTGCCGTTTGCCCCGGAGACGCGGGTCGCCCTGCCGGTGCGCTCCATCAGCCAGCATCTCGACCGGTTCCGGCCCGATTTGATCCACCTGTTCAGCCCGGCGGTGATGTCCGCCGAGGGCATGTGGGCGGGCCGCCGCCGCCACATCCCGGTGATCGCCAACTACCAGACCGATCTCCCGGCGTATGCTCAGCACTACGGGTTCAGCCTGCTGGCCGCGCCGCTGCAAAGCTGGCTGCGCTTCATCCACAACGGCAGTCACCTGACCCTGGTGCCGTCGAAATACACCCTGGAACAGCTTGACCAGCTCGATTACCGCCGGCTGCGCATCTGGCGGCGCGGCGTCGATCTGGTGCGGTTCGATCCCGCCCACCGCTCGCCGGACATGCGCGCGCGGCTGCTGAATGGGCGCGATCCGGCCTCGCTGCTGTGCGTCTACGTGGGACGGGTGGCCAACGAAAAGCGCATCGACCTGCTGCGCGACGTGGCGACCCTGCCCGGCGTGGCGCTGACCATCGTCGGCGATGGCGCCGCCCGCGAGGATCTGGAAAAGTTGTTTGCCGGGACGGGCACCGTGTTCACCGGCTACCTGTACGGCGAAGACCTGGCCCGCGCGTATGCCAGCGCCGACGTGTTCCTGTTCCCCAGCCCGACCGAGACCTTCGGCCAGGTGGTGCAGGAGGCGATGGCGTCTGGGCTGCCCGCCGTCGTGATCGATCAGGGCGGCGTCACCGACCTGGTCACTGCGGGCGACAATGGCTTTCTGTGCCCGGCGGAAGCCCCAGCGTTTGCCACCGCGGTCCAACTGCTGCGAGATTCTGAAATGCTGCGCCAGCGTATGGCCCACTGTGCCCGCCAGATTGCCGCACAGCATCCCTGGGAAACCGTGATGGCCCAGCTTGAGGGGTACTATCAAGAGGCCATCGAACTCAACCAGCGTCAGGTCTATCGCCGTCAATCCTTAACGTCCTGGCTTCAACGCGACCAACAAACTGCCTTATCCCGATGACCAACATACCACTCTCTACCGGCTACACTCGTTCGCTGCTCCTGGCAGCAGGCAACCCCAACCGTAAAACCGAGCGCGACTACACCTTCGAGGCGTTGAACGCGGCACGCCAACAGGCCCTGCGCCTGACCGACGACCAACTCAAGCACGACCGGACGATCATCCTCAGCGACGTGCACAAAGGGGATCGCCAGCCGGGCACGGACGATTTCGCGCATAACGAGCAGGTGTACTGCGAAGCGCTGCGCTACTATCTCGATCACGACTACCGCCTGATTCTGAACGGCGACATCGAAGAAGGCTGGAAAAACAACTACGCGGACATCATCGCCGCCTACGAAAGCACGGCGTTCGCCCTGGAGCGCGAGTTTGCCCTGCGGGATCGCTACGTGCGCATCTATGGCAACCACGACCAGGAATGGGCCAATCCGCTGTTCGTCCAGCGCACCCTGACGCCGGTGTTGGGCCGTCCTATCCGGGTCTATCCCGCCGTGTTTTTGGGCGACCGCCTGTTCATCGTGCACGGCCACCAGGGCGAACTCAACGCGGACCGGCGGGCCTGGCTCAGCCGTCGCGTGGTGCGCTATATCTGGCGGCCCTTGCAGCAGGCCTTCGGGCTGAACCTCAACCACGCCAGCGGGGATGCCGCCGCCTATCGGGATCGCGATCATTACCTGTTCGAATGGGCCAATGCTCACCGGCTGCTGCTGGTGGCCGGGCATACTCACCGCGCGCTGCTGCGCCCCTTTTTCCTCTCCGATCAGTTCCGGCTGATCCAGGACCGGCTCGTCCGCAAGCTGTCCGGCACGTCCGATCCGTACCTGCGGGACCGGCTGTCGAGCACCATCGAGCGACTGAACCGCCTCCTCCAGTCGCCGCCCGACGACTCCAACCCCGCCACGAATTATTTCAACGAGGGGTGCTGCGTGCACACCGACGGCCTGACCGGGATCGAGATCGAGCAGGGCGAGGTGCGGCTGATCCGGTGGAAAAACAGCCAGCCCGGTGTGAACCCCCGCCACGTCGTGCAGAGCAGCGATCTGGGCGCGATCCTGGCCCGGCTGTAACCGCATGAGCCTGTCCGCCCGGATCGACGCGCGCCTCATGCTGTTTCTGATCTTGAGCACCCTGCTGGTAGCGTTCGGGGTGCAGGGCTACGAAAATGGCGTGGTGAATAACTTCCGCGACCAGTCGATCCAGCTCCCCATCATCGATTCCTACGCCCACCCGGATCTGTTCTCCGGGGATTTTTTGTTGGAAGCGCGCCGCAGCTACGTCACCTGGTTCTACCCGGCGCTGGGCCAGCTTTCGCGCGCGATCCCGTCTGCGGCGCTGATGTTCGTGCTGTACGTGCTGGCGGTCGGGCTGACGGTGTCCGCGATCTACGTCCTGGCCGAAGGGCTGTTTCCCCGGCGGCGCGTCGGGCTGATCGCCGTGATCCTGTGGATGGCGTATTTCCCGAATCCCGGCGGCGATTTCGTCCACTCGCCCTTCGTCACCCATACCACCTTCGCCATCGCGCTCGAACTGTGGGCGCTGGTGCTGATCTTTCGCCAACACCGCGCCGCGGCTGCGCTGCTGTTGGGCTTCGCCGCGAACATCAATGCGATGACCAGCTTTTTCGTCACCTTCGCCTGGATGGTGGCGCTGATCACGGACCGGAAGGCGTGGTCCTGGCGGCTGCTCTATCTGCCGCTGCTGATGGGGGTGACGGCGTTTCCGGTGCTGGGCTGGCGGTCGGGGCTGCCGCTGGTCGAAAGCTCGCTGGACGACTTCGTCGCGATCATCCGGCTCCGGCTGTGGTACGCGGTCTTTCCCTTCTCCATCTCCGGTCTACTGTGGGCGGGCTTCGGGGCGCTGCTGGGGCTGTGGGTTTACAGCTTCCGCTGGGGACGACCGGCCAACCACGCCCAAATTCTGCGCATGGCCGCCGGGATCGCGATCCTGAGCCTGATCGGCACCGTCTTCACCGAGCTGTACCCGGTCGAATTCGTCATCGAATTGCAGTTGATCCGGGGCACGTGGCTGATCAACCTGTTCATCCTGCTGTACCTGGCGCATCTGATCCAGGGCTGGCTGGCGCGGGGCCGTCTGCGCGATCAGGCGCTCGCCTGGGGGCTGGTCATGGCCTTCGCCATCCCGCGCTGGATCATCGAAATGCATCCGCCCGATCAGCCGACGCCTTACCCCCTGGCGGTTGACCTCGATACCCCCTTTGAAGCGGCGCTCAGACCGATCACGCTGCTGCTGCTCGTCCTGTTGGCGGTCGTGGTGTGGTCCACGGCTCGTCAGCGGCGGCTGGCCTTCTGGGCGGTGTTCGCGCTGGGCTGCCTGACGCTGCCCGCCTTTTTGAACAGCGAGATCCCCGCCCGCCAGCGGATCACGACGGTGGCCTGGACCGACGTGCTGGACTGGATCGAGCGCCATACCCCGGAAGGGGCGCTGTTCATCACGCCGCCCACGCTGGACGGCTTTCGCACCCGCGCCAGGCGCGCGCAGGTGGGCGATTGGAAAGACGGCACGGTGGGGATTTTTCACAACGGCTGGGCGGTCGAATGGCGGCAGCGCATGATCGACCTGGGGTTTTCGGAGCAGACCTTCTCCTTCGACCCCCTCACGACGGACCGTCTCTGCGCCGCCGCCGCGCGCTACCACGCGACGTATGCGGTCGTCTTTCGCGAGTGGGAGGTGGCGGGCACGCCCGTGTACGAAAACGACGTGTTGGCCGTGCTGCCGCTGAGTAGCGTCCCGTGTCCCGCTCCTCCGCGCCAGCGGTAGGTTGCGATCAGCCGGTCTGCTTGGTCCGCACCCGCTCCTCGAAACGCGCCTGGTGGACGACGAACCGCTCGTGCGTGCCCTCGCCGATGCGCTCCACCGGATCGGACGCCGAGACCTCGAACACCAGCCGCCGACCATCGACCTCCCGGAGCGTGGCGCGGGCGGTGACGACCATCCCCATTAGAGGAAAGCTAGGCCAGGTTTCTCGAAAACCTGGTTTTGCTTTTTGGAGATGGGAAGATGCTGCTCACAGCAGGGATCAATCGTACACCATCACATAACCTGACTACCTTCTCACATCGTTCGGATTGCGTGAGTACAGATGCTGCTCGCACTGCTGCCGTCCGCCTGGAAGTCGTATCCACAGATCTCAGAGATCAGTGGTCGCGGCTTCTTTTGTTTTCTGAAGGAGAAATCCAATGACAACCCGCAAATCATCCAATTCCAAGCTGCTGCCCGGCAGCGTCGTCACCGTTGGTCTGGACATCGGTTACGGAGTGGTCAAAGCCATTACCGACAGTCAGGTCATCACGTTCCCCTCGGTGATGGGTCATGCTCGCGAAATCAAGTTCCAGCAGGAAGAGATCGCCGCGCGGTACCCTGGCGACCAGATCGCGGATGAGGAAGGCGAATGGTTCGTGGGGGAACTGGCGTTGTCCCAACTGCCTCCCGGCGAACTTCTCCGGCTACGGGGACGTACCGCCAAGGAAAATACGATGGGCAATGCCTTCCGGCTGCGACTGGCCAAGGTAGCGATTGGCAAGCTGCTCAGCGGCCTGTGGAACCGGGACGTAGTCCATCTTCGCCTCGCCAGTGGTTTGCCGGTAGATCACATGCGCGACTCGGCTGGCTTGAAAGCTACGCTGCTCGGCCAGCACCTCATCAAAACTGACACGGCGGAGATCGTCGCCAACGTCTCCGAAGTGATGGTGATGCCGCAACCTTACGGGGCCATTTATGCCAATACCCTGACCGAAATGGGCGAGATCAACGATCACCATACCTACATGCGGACCGGCGTGGTGGATGTAGGCACGTACACCGTCGATCTGGCGCTGGACGACAATGGCGAGTTCGTGGATGCCGAAAGCGGGAGTGTCGAGAGCGGGGTGTACACCGCTCAGGAACGGATTGCCGCCGCCCTGGAACGGGACTACCGCCAGAAAATGCCCTACAAGATCGTCGAACAGGTCCTGCGTACCGGGATCTTCCGGGCTAACGGGGAGCCGGTGGACTATAGCGCCGAAGTGGAGGAAGCCCTGGCAACACTGCGCAGCGCGACCCTGAACCTGATGAGCGAAAAGTGGCAGCGCGGCACCAACGTGGACGTGATCTACCTGTCGGGTGGTGGGGCGGAACTGGTCGCGGATGTGGTGTGTGAGGCGTATCCACAGACGCAGCTCGTGCGGGATGCCCAGCTTGCCAATGCGCGAGGGTATCTCTACTATGCGCGCTTCGTCGCTCGATGAGCGGGAACGGGGGTCTTACCCGTCGGACCACTGAGTCGTACCGGTAAGACCCCCTCAAGGGAGAAATGAACATGGCTAAACGGAAGAAACAGAAGCGCCAGCATAAGACTCTTTCCTTCAAAGCCTTCGAGGACACCGACCAGGACATTCTGGATTGGTGGGAAGGGATCGAAGAGGGACAGCGCAGCGACACCATCCGGGAACTGATCCGCGAACACCTGACCGGCAGAAGCGGCAGACAGCGCTCACTACGGAAAAGCGATCCGGGTCTGGAGGTACTGCCGGTCACGGAGCTGGCCAGGGTACGTGACGATACCACCTGGATTCGCGAAGCGCTGCACGACATGCCGAGTTACCTGGAGCGTGTCATCCAGACGGTGGCCGCCATGCAGCCCGCCGCAGTAGCTGCCGATGGAGTTGTTCCACTTCCAACT
>CAYRWY010000101.1:0-15092 GCA_964427955.1 uncultured Anaerolineaceae bacterium | reverse complement strand
CGAGCCGTTGCACGCGGCGGGGTACACCGTGCACTGTCTGCTGACGGTGCGTGACATGCTGCCCCTGCTGGAACAGGACGGTTTGCTGCCGCCCGCGATGCGCGTGGCAGTGGAGCGGTGGTTGAGTTTTGACGGGCACCCTGGCACGAGCGCCCGCGGATGATCACTGTTTCAAGCGGTGGAGATGAAAGGCTTCGGGCGTGAGGATCAGCGTCTGAAACTGGCCGTTCGCCCAGACGTATTCGACTTCGAATCCGAGGTGGAGACACATCTGCGTGGCACGCTCGTTGTCACGGCGTGAGTCGAGCCGGATCGCCTCGCAGAACTGGCTGTCGAACAGCGCCTGCGCATAGGCTTCGAGGGCTTCTCCGGCGTACCCATGCCCCCACTGGCTCGTCTCGCCGATCAGAATGGCGATCCCCACGCTGCCGGGGCGGTCGTCGCTGGCGATGTAGAACTCGCCAATCGGACGTTCTTCCGGCGCGCGCAGGCAGATGATGAAATGCGTGCTGCACGAGCGCCCATCGACATAACGTTGGAACCAGTCTTCGACGTCGTCGTCATCATACTGCATTCCGGCCACGTTGCCGCCCGGCGTCGTCACGTCGGGATCATTCCACCACTGCTTGAGGTACGGCGCGTCGGCGCGCTGCGAGGGGCGGATCAGCAGCCGTTCGCTGGCCACACGCTGCGGGACGGGCGGAAAGTCACCGGTACAGTTGCCGTTGGTATTGTTGGTATGGTTAGTCGTCGTCGTCATCTTCTTCCAACCTCAGCACTGCCATAAATGCTTCCTGGGGGACTTCGACGTTCCCGATCATCTTGAGGCGTTTCTTTCCTTTCTTCTGTTTTTCCAACAGCTTCTTTTTACGAGTGATATCCCCACCATAGCACTTGGCCAGGACGTCCTTGCGCACGGCCTTGACGTTGGCTCGGCTGATCACTTTTTTGCCCACGGCAGCCTGGATCGGGACTTCGAACTGCTGCCGCGGGATCAGGCGCTTGAGCTTGGATACCAGGCGCTGCCCCTTGTGGAACGATTCGTCCTCGTGGACGATCAGCGCCAGCGCATCGACCGGCACTTTGTTGACCAGCACGTCGAGCTTGACGAGCTTCTCCGTGCGGTAGCCGTCGAAATGGTAGTCCAGGCTGGCGTAGCCGCGCGTGCCGGATTTCAGCTTGTCGTAGAAATCGACGATCATCTCGGCCAGCGGGATTTTGTATTTCAACTGGACGCGCTTGGCATCCAGGTAGTCCATGCTGAGGTATTCGCCGCGCTTGGTGGTGACCAGGTCCATGATCGGCCCGATGAACTCCTCCGGCGCGAAGATCTCGATCCCCATCCACGGCTCGCGAATCTCGTCCACCGTGCTTTCGTCGGGCAGATCGGCGGGGCTGTTGATGGTGAGCGTCTCACCGCTGCGCAGCAGGATTTGATACTCCACGCTGGGCGAGGTCGCCACGATGTCCAGGTCGTATTCGCGTTCCAGCCGCTCCTGGATGATCTCCATGTGGAACAGGCCGAGGAAGCCCACGCGGAACCCGAAGTTGAGCGCCTGGGATGTTTCCGGCGCGTAGACCAGCGAGGCGTCGTTGAGTTGCAGTTTTTCCAGGGCTTCGCGCAGGTTGTCGTAATCGTCGTTTTCGGAGGGGTAGATTCCGGCGAAGACCATCGGCTTGACCTGCTTGTAGCCGGGCAGCGGTTCGGTCGCGCCGTTCGCCGTCAGTGTGATCGTATCGCCGACGCGGCACTCGCGCACCGTTTTCAGCCCGGTGGCGATGTAGCCCACTTCGCCCGCCGACAGGGTATCGACCGGTTTCATGGTTGGGCTGAAGATGCCGATCTCGACCGGCAGCGTATCGACGCCGGAAGCCATCAGCCGCAGCATGTCGGTCCTCTTGATCGAGCCGTCGATCATACGGACGTAGGCGACCACGCCCTTGTACGAGTCGTAGTGGCTGTCGAAGATCAGCGCGCGCGCCGGGGACTCGAAATGCCCGGAAGGGTGGGGGACGTTCTGCACCACCGCTTCGAGGATCTGCTCGACGTTGCGCCCGGTCTTGCCGCTGACCTGGATCACGTCGGTGGCGTCGACGCCGACCAGCGCTTCGATCTCCTGTGCGATCTCGTCCGGCTGGGCGGAGGGGAGATCGGTTTTGTTCGCGACGGCGATGATTTCGAGATTTTGTTCCAGGGCCATGTACAGGTTGGCGAGTGTCTGCGCTTCGATGCCCTGCGTGCTGTCCACGACCAGGACCGCGCCCTCGCACGATTGCAGCGCCCGGCTGACTTCATACGAGAAGTCCACGTGGCCGGGGGTGTCAATCAGGTTCATTTCATAGGTCTGGCCATCGTGGGCCGTATACTGCATCCGCACCGCCGACGCCTTGATCGTGACGCCGCGCTCGCGTTCGAGTTCCATGTCGTCGAGCACCTGCTCGTGCATTTCGCGCTCGGTCAGCGTCCCGGTGATTTGCAGCAGCCGGTCCGCCAGGGTGCTCTTGCCGTGGTCGATGTGAGCGATGATGCAGAAATTGCGAATGTGCGATTGATCCATTGATCTTCCAACCCGATGCTTGACGAAGTTCGTGTATGACTCGTGTCTCAAACCTATGCCTAGTATAGCCTAACTGCTTTCCTTTGAACAGAATGCTGTCCGGCGGGGATATTTCAGCAGTATTCGCGGTCCTGACGAGCGCCGGGGGGGCAACGCGCCGACTTTGCCAGGATAAAGTGCTCAAGCGCCGCACGGGGGAGACGAGGGAAGAAGTCGATAGGCGGGGCGCAGCGGAGAATCGGAAAATCGGCAATAGCCCCTTCCCAAAACTATAATATCGATGATAAAATATATCTTTCTTGCCCAGTGTCAATCCTGGATTCTGCAATCCCCGAATCCACTCACCCTATCCAACCCGGCGCAGACCTGCGCCTTAATCTAACTACCCGAGGTTCCATGCAATTCAAAGACTTACAACTGATTGATCCGCTGCTGCGTGCCGTCCACGCCGAAGGCTATACCGATCCGACGCCGATCCAGGTCCAGGCCATTCCGCATGTCCTGACCGGACGCGACGTGCTCGGCTGTGCCCAGACCGGCACCGGCAAAACGGCGGCCTTCGCGCTGCCCATTTTGCAGCAGCTCTCCGCCCGCAAGTCCGGATCGCCGCGCCCGTCCATTCGCGCGCTGATCCTGTCTCCCACGCGCGAGCTGGCCGCCCAGATTGGCGACAGCTTCGCCGCCTATGGCCGCCACGTGCGGCTGTCCCACGCTGTGATCTACGGCGGTGTGGGCCAAAACCCGCAGGTCCAGGCCGTGCAGCGCGGGATCGACATCCTGGTCGCCACGCCGGGCCGCCTGCTCGATCTGATGGGGCAGGGCGTCGTCAAGCTGGACCGGGTTGAAATCCTGGTGCTGGACGAAGCCGACCGGATGCTCGACATGGGCTTCATCCACGATGTGCGCCGTGTCATCAAGGCGCTGCCCACGCGGCGGCAAACGCTGCTGTTTTCGGCCACCATGCCCGACCCGATCCGCGAATTGGCGCAAGACATCCTGATCGATCCGGTCAGCGTCGAGGTGGTGCCGCAGGCGACGCCCATCGAGTTGATCGCCCAGTCGGTCTACCTGGTCGAAAAAACCGATAAGTTCGCGCTCTTGGAACACCTGCTGCGCGACCAGTCGATCAAGCGTGTGCTGATCTTCACCCGCACCAAGCACGGCGCGGACAAGCTGGCCCGCCACCTGAACAAAGTCCAGATCAAGGCGGACGCCATCCACGGCAACAAATCGCAGGGCGCGCGCGAGCAGGCGTTGGCGAAGTTCAAGTCCGGCGCGTCGCGCGTGCTGATCGCGACGGACATCGTGGCGCGCGGGATCGACGTCGAGAACATCACCCACGTGATCAACTTCGACCTGCCCAACGAGCCGGAAAGCTACGTGCATCGCATCGGGCGCACGGCCCGCGCGGGCGCGAGTGGGATCGCCTTTTCGTTCTGCGACGAGGTGGAGCGCGAGTATCTGCGCGACATCGAGAAGCTGATCAAGATGCCGATTCCGGTCGTGGCCGACCATCCGTATAAGTCGTCGGTGCCCGTGGCCCAGCGGCCCGCGCCGAAGCCTGCCGCGTCGAACCGCCGCCGCTCTCGTTCGGGCGGATCGCGCCGCCGCCATCACCAGGCGACCTTGAGCCGCGCGCAGTAGCCATCTCGGTTTTTATAGGGGCAGAGTGTGTTCTGCCCCGTTCGCCGTCAGGTAAACGGTTAATTCGGTTGCGAGTTCGGCAGTCCCACCAAATGACAGTTGATCTGAATTTCGATCTCGAAGCCAGTTGCCCGCGTTATTTCGTCTGTTCCAGCTTATGCCAGGGTAAATCAGTCCTTTTCCCCTTTATCGCTTGAGGGAAGGGGGCTACTGTGGTTTGGTTGTCGGCTCAAGGTCACAAAAGGATCCACATGAGTTAGCGAGTTATAACATTGCTCGGCGGCAGCTTTGCACCCTCCACCACACATCTCTTTCAGTTCGGGATCGCAGTCCGCGCATTCTACCGGCCAGGTATCTCTGAAAGCGTGAACATAAGGGTGTTTGTAATAGATGTCGCGGAAACTATCCTGCTTGATATTCCCCAGGATTACGGGAGAATGGTTGCAAATGCGAATGTTTCCAAAAGGATCGATGGTGAAGTAAGCGTTCTCTCCTGCCAGCGGACACCAACCGAAGCCAATATTCTCGTATTTCCGCACGTCAATCACACAGGGTTCGATGACTACCGATACTGAGATAGGGAGTCTGTACTGCGCGCCGATCTCTTCCAGCATGTCCAGGTTTTCCTGGATCATAGCGGGCGTGGGGAGTAACTGCTCGGCAAACTGCATATTATGTGCGCCCAGGTTGAGGCGGTTGTACATCAGGACGTATGCACCCATGGCGATGGCTAGTTCCGCCGTCTTGTATAGGTCCATATAGTTCAGTTTGTGGGCGATGAAAACAGCCGCCAGGTTACCGCCCGCCCGGCGAATATTAGCCATGCCTTTTATGGCGGCCTCCCAAGCCCCACTACGCCCCACCAATTGATCGTGAACTTCTCGACGGAAACTGAGTAACGACACCTCGTAGGTTCCGCCAACCAGGGTTGCGGCTACACGTTCTTCGGTTAGCAGTGTTCCATTGGTGATGAGGATAGGCGTAATGTTTCGGCTTTGGATAAACGAGAGGATCTCTGGGAGATCCTCTCGCAGGGTGGGTTCGCCGCCCGAAAGAGCGATACTCTCTACCGGGGCTTCATCTTGCAACTTGACAACAACCGCTTCGATTTCCTCTGTAGACATTTCGACCTGGTTGTGCTGGTTGTAGCCCAGGTCGGGTGCGCTCCAGGCAGTATAGCAGTATTGGCAGCGATGGTTACAGCGCTGGGTCAGCTCCACGACGAAGTATTTTGGAAGAGGTCTGGCCTCGACACTATCGGACCCGTCTGAGTATGGCGTGGACTTCTTCACTGATTATTCCTTCGTTAAAGAACTCGTCGGCGAGGTTGAGGCGCACTTGTTCCTCAATTCCCTTGAAGATCCAATCATCTTTGGGGTAGTAGCAAAGTGCACGCGGAGGAACGTAGCAGAAGATTGGAGGAAATTCCCTGCTTGCCAATCCAATCACGTCCTGCCTGGGTTTTGTATAGAGAACTTCTACCTCCTTGCCCTCAAGCTCCTTGAGCTGGTCTTTTGATAGGACTCCTCCCGGTTCCAGGCTCAAACGCTTGTCGCCCACTTGAAGAAAATAGTGACCTCTATCTAGAATGACCTTACCGGCACGTGTTTCTTTTTCCATTGTGGTTTCTCCTCATTTCTCACATTGAAAATTCGGATAGGTGAATGGGTTCTCGTCGGAAATATCCAATAGGGTGATCCCGTCAGAAAGAATTGTGAAATGTTTCAAATCTGTAGTGAACATCGGGCATAACAAAAAAACGAAGCACTCACTACCTGGCGGAGCGCTTCGGCAACTATCACGCGACTATCTTGGTTTCGCCGTTATAACGAAGACATCAGCGATGTAGTTATACTAACATAAAATATCATTTTAATCAATCATAAAATATAAATTAAAAAATATATCATTTGAATGATCTGGTATATTTGTTATATTATTACTCGCAGGAATGCTTCAATCGAGAAGGAAAAAGTCGGGGCCTGGGATGGCAAGTAGCGAACTGGCAACTCTCGACCTCTCTATGTCATGACCCCGCCGCTCTGGTATAATCACGGCGGTGTGATCGTGTTTCGCGTAGAAGTTGAGGATAGAACAGCGTGGCATCCTTACGAGATGGACTCAAGCGGACGCGCCAATCGTTCTTCGGGCGGATTGCCCAGGCGTTCGGCGCGACGGATATTGACGACGATACCTGGGACGAGGTCGAGGCCCTGCTGGTGCAGGCCGATGTCGGCGTGCCGACGACGCTCAAGCTGGTCGAAACCATGAAAGGCCGCGTCAAAAAAGACGGGATCGTCAAGAAAGATCAACTGGTCGAGGCCCTCAAGGAAGAACTGCGCAAGCTGCTCATGGAGCCGACGCCGCTCAACCTGAGCGGGCGCGAGCTGTCGGTCGTGCTGATCGCGGGCGTGAACGGGTCGGGCAAGACCACCACCATCGGCAAGCTGGCCTACCGGATGCGCCTGAATGATCGCAAGGTCATCATCGCGGCGGGCGACACCTTCCGCGCGGCGGCGGTGGAGCAGTTGAAGCAGTGGGGCGAGCGCGCGGGCGTGCCGGTCATCGCCGGATCGCCGGGCAGCGACCCCGGCGCGGTGGTGTACGACGCCATCAGCGCGGCGCGGGCGCGCAAAGCCGAGGTGCTGATCGTGGACACCGCCGGGCGTCTGCACAGCAACTTCAACCTGATGGCCGAACTGGTCAAGGTGCGCGACGTGCTGCGCAAGGTTATTCCCGACGCCCCGCACGAGGCGCTGCTGGTCCTGGACGGCACGACCGGCCAGAATGCGCTCACCCAGGCCAAAAAATTCCAGGAAGCCATCGACATCACCGGCCTGGTCGTGACCAAGCTGGACAGCTCGGCCAAAGGCGGCATGTTGTTCGCCATCCAGCGCGAGATGGGTCTGCCGGTGCACTATATCGGCATCGGCGAATCGATCTACGACCTGGTGTTTTTCAACCCGACGTCCTTCGTGGACAGCCTGTTCGAGAATGGAAGTGAGGAGTAATCGCCGTGGAAGCCCTGATCAGCCAGTTGAACGCCCTGCGCCAGACCGTCGAGCAGCTTATGGAGCGTCTTTGACGTCGCTCATGACGCCGAGGAACTGGCGACGCTCGAAGAGCAGTCGGCCCAGCCCGATTTCTGGAACAATCCCGACGCCGCCCAGCGCACCATGCGCCGTCTCGCACGGCTGAAGGCCGGGGTTACCGTCTGGCAGGATACCCTCCAGCGCATCAGTGACGCCACCGAACTGGCCGACATGGGCGATGACAGCATGGCCGAGGATCTCGCCACCGAGGCGGACGAGCTGCGCGCGACGGTCGATCATCTGGTCTTTCGTGCCAAGCTGAGCGGCCAATACGACGTCGAAGACGCCTATCTGGCCGTGCACGCCGGGGCGGGCGGGACCGATGCTCAGGACTGGGCGCAAATGCTGCTGCGCATGTACCTGCGCTGGGCCGAGCGGCGCGGCTTCAAGGTCGAGGTGGTGTCCGAGATGGAAGGCGACGAGGCCGGGATCAAGAGCGCGACCCTGCTGATCCGGGGGGACTACGTGTACGGCTATCTCAAGTCCGAGCGCGGTGTCCACCGTCTGGTGCGTCTCAGCCCGTTCGACTCGAATCACCGGCGGCACACCTCCTTTTCGCTGGTGGAAGTCTGGCCGGACGTGCAGGACGACATCGACATCGTGGTCGAGGAAAAAGACCTGCAAATCGACGTCTACCGCAGCAGCGGGGCCGGGGGCCAGAACGTCCAGAAGAATGCCACCGCGATCCGGATCACGCACGTCCCGACCGGGATCGTCGTGACCTGCCAGAACGAGCGCAGCCAGACGCAGAACCGCGAGCGGGCCATGCAGGTGCTCAAGATGCGCCTGCTCGATCTCAGCCGTCAGAAGCAGGAAGAGGAGTTTGCCGAACTCAAGGGCGAGCACGTCAGCGCCGAGTGGGGCAACGCCATCCGTTCCTACGTGCTGCACCCGTACCGGCTGGTCAAGGATACGCGCACCAATCACGAGTCCGGCAACACCCAGGGCGTGCTCGACGGCGATCTGGACGAATTCATGGAAGCCTATCTCGCCGCCCGCGTGGGATCGGACTCCTAGCGGCAGGCGTGTGGATAATTCATGGATTGTCCCTGACTGCCTCATCCTGTAAATGATCGGGTCTCGTAGGGGCGTATTGCAGTACGCCCAATAGACGTCAACTTAAGTGTCTGATCTCCTGTTGTAGGAGAAAAAAACGGCCTCACCCCTCACCCCTCTCCATCAGAAAACGATGGAGAGGGGCATCAGCGCCTCGGTTTTCTCCCCCTCTCCATTGTGTTTTTCGAATGGAGAGGGGGTCGGGGGGTGAGGCCGGGACAAGAACCCGACGATTACCGCATCTAAAAGTAAAAGGGCGTTGGGGTGCCCGCTTTGGGCAGGGCAAGCCCCTACGAATATTACCGGTGTTTGCGGGACGGGTCGATCCGGGTCGTCAACGCTCGTCAGGATCATCGAGTGCAGGGGGGTGCAATGTTAGCCTCACGGAACGCGAAGCTGGCGGCGGCGCTCGCCGGATTGTCCTTCTGGGTAGCGGCGATCATGGCCGTCTACTACCTCAACGTGGGCCGCTTCATCCCCCTCGAAGTGCTGATCTTTCCGGGCGCGGGCGTGCTGCTCGCGGCCCTGATCCTGTTTTCGAGCACCGTCTCCGAATACACCCAACTGGCCGACGAGGTCGAAAACTGGCGCGAGCTGCTGGCCGACGACTGGATCGCGCTGCAAAACCTGGAATTCACCCGCGCGCACGGGCTGGTCGTGCTGGCCGTGATCGACGTGCTGGCGCTCCCGGTCTTGTTCACGATCTATGACAAGTGGGACGCCACCTGGGGCGGGATCAACGTGATCCTGGTCGCGACGGCGGTTTCGGTCATCGCCGCGCTGATCTGTTTCCAGACGAACTGGTTCCAGGTCCGGCATATGCGCCTGCCGACCTGGGTGATCATGGTCCCTCTGATCGGCAGTATCTTCTGTGCGCTGCTCGGCGTCTACTTCGCCGAGTCCGAGGTCGCCAGCCCGCGTCTGGACACGGGCGCCGGGACCACCTCCGTTCACCAGTCGCGCGGATCGTACATCTACCATAGCTGGTTCTACGTGGACGACCTCAGCAGCGGCACGTCGATCTCGCTGCCGGAGTGCGACGACAAAGACTGCGGCTACGTGTACCTCGGCATTCTGCTGATCGTGCTGGTGATCCTGCTGGTCCTGGCCTCCGCCTTCATTCCGAGTTTTTGGGTCCTGGCGACCTTGCTGTTGGGCACGATCTACGCGATCATCGTGCTCCGCGAACTGCTGTTCAGCCCGCGCAAAGCCAAAGACGCCGAGAAGGAAAAACGGGGTCAGCGGCCCGACTGGCGAATGCCCACCCTGTTGGATGATCCAACTGATGACGAAAGGAAGCTTGATGATGACCATCTCCCGCCCTCCTGAGCATGAATACGCGCCGTTTTATGCCGGTTACATTGCCCGTGTGCCCGAAGGCGACATCTTCGACATTCTGGCCGGGCAGATCCCGACCTTGCGTACGCTGCTGGCGAAGCTGACCCCGGAGCAGGCGGATTTTCGCCCCGGTCCCGCCGAGTGGAGTATCAAGGAAGTGGTCGGCCACATGATCGACACCGAGCGCGTCTTCGCCTATCGCGTGCTGCGCGTCTCGCGCCAGGATCAGACGCCGCTGCCGGGCTTCGATCAGGATGCCTACATCCGCGCGACGAACTACGGCGCGCGCACCCTGGCCGATCTGCTGGAGGAATTCGACCTGGTGCGCCGGGCCAATCTGTTGGCTTTCAAGCCGCTGCCCGCGGAAGCGAGTTTGCGTCTGGGCATGGCGAGCGGCTGGGTGGTGAGCGCTCGCGCGCTGATCTACATGCTGGCGGGTCACGCCGAACATCACACGCAAAGCCTGCGCGACGACTATCTGGCGAAGCTCTAGGAGCCTCCGATGAGCCGTATCTGGCGGATTACCTTGGCGCTGCTGCTGGCAGTAGCGGCGCTTCCTTTGACTGGCGTGCAGGCCCAATCGTCCGGCGTGAGCGACGCCCGTTACGCCCGGCTGGCCCGCGGCGCGAATCTTCCCGGCTGGTTCTGGTACGCGCCGGAGAGCCTGGACGACGTCGCCCATTACTTCGACGCCCAGGATTTCGCGACGCTGCACCGCCTGGGCTTCACCTGCGTGCGGATTCCCATCGACTTCGAGATGCTGTACGACGCGGGTGATCCGGATCTGCTCCGCGACGATATGCTGGCCGTCTTCGACCAGGGCCTCGACCTGATTCAAGCCGCGGATCTGGCCGTGATCGTCGATCTGCACAGCACCTCGCTGGCGGATTCGGATGCGTCGATCTATTCCGGCGCGCTCGAAAATGACGGCGCGTTTGTCGAAACCTTCATCCGGTTCTGGCAGTCGTTCGCCGCGCACCTCGCCGTGCGCGATCCGGAGCTGATCTTCTTCGAGCCGATGAACGAGCCGGTCTTCCAGGACGATCCGTCGCGCTGGCCGCCCCTGCAAGCGCGCCTGCTGGCGGCGATCCGGGACGTCGCGCCGGACCACACCCTGATCGCGACCGGGGCGCTGTGGTCCGGGATCGACACCCTGCTCGACCTGACGCCGCTGGACGATCCGAACATTGTCTACAATTTCCATTTCTACGAGCCGTTTTTGTTCACGCACCAGTCCGCCGAGTGGAGCTGGTGGGTGACCCAGGCGCTGCACGGCATCCCGTACCCCTCCAGCCCAGAGGTGATCGCGCCGCTGCTGGACGACTACGACGACGCGGAAGTGCGCGCCAATCTCGTCCAGTACGGCGACGAACGCTGGGACGCGGCCCGTCTCGATCAGCGTGTCGGCGCGGCAGCGGCCTGGGCGCAGCAGCACGGCGTGCGCGTGATCTGCGACGAGTTCGGCGCCTACAACGAGGCGGCTCCGGCAGCGGATCGCGTCCAGTGGTATCATGATCTGCGTACCGCCTTCGACCATTACGGCATCGGCTGGACCGTCTGGGACTATTACGGCGAATTTGGCCCGGCCCGCCGCGACAACGGCGGAATCTTCATCGACCTGGCGCTGGCCGAGGCGCTGGGGCTGTCCGTGACGTGGTAGGGGTGTCGCCAGATCGAGTCTGGCCAACGCGGTGCCATGAGGGATGAGAACTTGCTTTTTCTCTCTTTCTATTTTCACAGGAGATTGTCATGAGTTCTAACCAACCGCCCACCTTGCAGGAAAAAATAGCCGAACTGCGCGGCAAGTACGACGAGCTGCGCGACAAAGTGAGCATGGACGACGTCACCCGCACGCTGGGCGAGGTCTCCACCGAGATCGCCGGGCTGCCGGGCGAGATCGCCGGGCTGCGCCAGAAAGGCTACGCCTTCGCGGGCTACCTGGAGCAGAAGGCTGCCGTGCTGCAAAAGCAGTGGGACGAGGTGCGCCAGCAGGTCCAGCGCATGATCGGCGAGGAGATCACGCGCGTTCAGGGCCAGTTCGACGAACTGGGCGATCTGTGGAAGCGGCTTGAAAGCCAGTTTGGCGACAAGGCCAAAGAGCAGACCTACAATTTGCTCAAGATGACGATGGGGACGGTCGAAAAAGGCGCGGATGCGGCCCGCAGCCGGATCGAGGGGCTGTACGGCCAGGTACCCGACAATGTCTCGCAGACGAAGGATCAGCTCCGCAAGATCGACGGGTACCTTTCGCTGGCGGCGGAAGCGACCGTCGCCTGGAAACCGGCGGAAGCCCTGTTCATGGCCCACCAGGCCGAGTGGGCCAAAGACAAAAAAGACAAGCCCGACGGGATTCTCTACCTCACCGACCAACGCCTGATCTTCGAGCAAAAGGAGAAGGTCGGCGGACGCCTGGGCTTTGGCGGCGAAAAGGTGCAGAAAGTGCTGTTTGAAGTCCCGGTCGGCGCGATCTCCGAGGCCAGGCACGAGGACAAGGGATTGTTCGGCGGTAAGGACCTGATCCATCTGAAGTTCAGCAGCGGCGACTATGGCGAAACGACCTTCGAGATCAAGTCCGGCGGGATCGACTCGAAGTGGTACGCGCAGCAGTTGAGCCGGGCCATCTCCGGCGAGATCGAGAAAGAACGCGCCATCCCGGTGGACAAGGCGGCGGCGGACGCAGCTAAAGCGGCTCCCACGACTTGCCCGACCTGCGGCGCGACGCTGCCTTCGCTCGTGCGCGGCATGACTGAGCTGGCCTGCGAGTACTGCGGCACCAAAGTGCGTGTCTGATCCGAAATGACGATTCGTGGGATAGGGGCAATTCCGAATTGCCCCTACTTAGCCCTGTCCGTCCCAGGGAGGCCGCTGCTCTCGCTTTCTCCTCATCTTTCCCCCGTGACCGCTGGGGTGCCCTAGCGCACCAGAGCCGGTCTACAATTTTGATATTGCTCTTCTGAGAAAAATCTGGTATGATCAAAGTTCGGCAATAGGCGAGTATTTTCGTGTATAGTCTCCATGCCGGGTATGGCGGATTCGGGTGGTGACAGGATTTCCCTACCCCTGGTTCAGTAGACCAGCTTGAAGCGCCGGAGAAAATGCCTCCAGCGCCGTTTTTGCTTGTGCGTCTCTTTGGGATTTACCGTTTGAACACTCACGTTGGATTGGCTGCAAGCGAATAGCATCACCCTAGCGCATAGGAGGGTACGCCTTGGAGGCGAAAGACTTTAGCGCACTGCGTATTAGTTTGGCATCGCCGGAACAAATCCGATCCTGGTCGTATGGTGAGGTGACCAAGCCGGAGACGATTAACTATCGTCGCCTTCGCCCTGAGAAAGACGGGCTG
The DNA here is from genome assembly GCA_964427955.1 of uncultured Anaerolineaceae bacterium. Taxonomy (GTDB): domain Bacteria; phylum Chloroflexota; class Anaerolineae; order Aggregatilineales; family Aggregatilineaceae; genus JACRBK01. The sequence continues at coordinate 2,061 of CAYRWY010000101.1, read as the reverse complement.
TTCTGTGAAGCCATCTTTGGTCCCACCAAGGACTATCAATGCTACTGCGGCAAATACAAGAATGTCCGCTACAAAGGGATAGTCTGCGACAAGTGCGGGGTGGAAGTCACTCGCTCGTCGGTCCGCCGCGAACGGTTGGGACACATCGAGCTGGCCGCGCCGGTCGCGCACGTCTGGTATACGCGCCGCGTGCCGAGCTATCTGGGCATTCTGCTGGATGTCAGCCGTCGTAACCTGGATCGCGTGCTGTATTTCGCCCAGTACGTGATCACCCATGTGGACGAGGAAGCCCGCCAGAAAGCCCTCAAGCGCCTGGAAGAAGAGCAGGATCATCAGGAGCTTTCCTTCCGGTCCGATTACGAAGGCCAGCAGGCGTCGGTGCGTTCGGAGCGCGAGGTCGATCTCGGCGATCTCGAAGCCCGCACCGAAAACATCAACCGCACTCACAATGACGAACAGGCTCGCCTGTCCGAAAAAGTCATGACCGAAGCGCAGATGCTGCAAGAACGCATCGAGTCGCAGATGGGCCGCAAGCTGCAAACCGACCTGTTCTTCGAGTCGGCGGGCGTCTTGATCGCGGGTGAGGGGGATCGCGTCGAAAACGATCTCTTGCAGGCCATTCAAGAAGCGGCCAAAGAGCGTCTGAGCGAAATTCAGGACGAAGTCGAAGCGCGCCGCCAGTCGGCCTTTGCCGAATTGGACGCCCGCATGGACGAGCGCTCCACCACTGCCGCCGACGAGATTCAAGACATCCAGGTCCAACTGGATCGCAAGCTCGCCCGGCTGCACGCGCTCTACGCCGAAGCCCGCGACGAGCTGCTGTCGCTGGAACGGCTCCAATTCCTGGGCGAGCCGCGCTACCGCGAACTGAAGCAGAAATACGGCCAGGTCTTCAAAGCTAACATGGGCGCCGAGGCGTTCCTCGAAATCCTCAAGCACATGGACCTGGAAAAGAGCGCTATCGAACTGTGGCACGAGGTTCGTACCACCCGCAGCAAGCAGCGCCGCAAGAAAGCCGTGAAGCGTCTGCGCGTGGTGGAAAGCCTGATCAAGAGCAACAACCGTCCGGAGTGGATGATCCTGACGGTGCTGCCCGTGATCCCGCCCGACCTGCGCCCGATGGTGCAGTTGGACGGTGGCCGTTTTGCCACGTCCGATCTGAACGACCTCTACCGCCGCGTGATCAACCGCAACAACCGCCTCAAGCGCCTGCTCGAACTCGGCGCGCCGGACGTGATCGTCCGCAACGAGAAGCGTATGCTGCAAGAAGCGGTAGACAGCCTGATCGACAACAGCCAGCGCGGCAAGGCTCTCAGCCGTCGTGGCCGCCGCGAACTGAAATCCCTGAGCGATATGCTCAAGGGGAAGAAAGGCCGCTTCCGCCGCAACCTGCTGGGCAAGCGCGTGGACTATTCGGGCCGCAGCGTCATCGTCATTGGTCCCAAGCTCAAGCTGCACCAGTGCGGCCTGCCCAAGATCATGGCGCTGGAACTGTACCGCCCGTTCGTGATCAGCCGCCTGGTCCAGTACAACTACGCCAGCAACGTCAAGGGTGCCAAGCGCATCATCGAGCGCGAGCGCCCTGAAGTCTGGGAAGTGCTGGAAGAGGTGATCAAGGAACGGCCCGTGCTGCTCAACCGTGCGCCTACGCTGCACCGTCTGGGCATCCAGGCGTTCGAGCCGATCCTGGTCGAAGGTAAAGCGATCCAGATTCACCCGCTGGTGTGCGCTGCCTTCAACGCCGACTTCGACGGCGACCAGATGGCCGTGCACGTGCCGCTGAGCCAGAAAGCCGTGCAGGAAGCGCGCGATCTGATGCTCAGTTCCCGCAACCTGCTCAAGCCCGCCGATGGGTCGCCCGTTGTCGCGCCGTCCAAAGACATGGTGTTGGGCAGCTACTACCTGACGATGGACCCGACCGCCGAAATCGTTTGCCTCCAGACGCGCGCGGCAGAGTTTGATCGCTGGGAACTGCTCAAGGCGGGACACTTCCGCATCGCGGCGGTGGATAACTCCGCCGGGTCGCGCCAGATCGACGTGCGCGAGCTGGATGTCAACAAC
>CAYRWY010000100.1:0-15107 GCA_964427955.1 uncultured Anaerolineaceae bacterium | reverse complement strand
AGCCGCGAAACGCGCCGGACGGCGGGTTGTTGGTGTACATCACGTAGCAGTCGATGCGGGCATTCGGGACGATGTACGGCCCGGTGGCGTGCGTGGTGGCGCGCGTCATCACTTTGTCCGACAGGCTGGCATACGCGCCGCCGTCGCCGTACAGTTCAGCCTGCACCGCCGTCAGGGTGCCATCCCGCCTGGCCCCGGTTTTGATGCGGATGATCGTGGCGTGGCGCTTGGGGTGGAACAGCAGCGATTCCTGGCGGGTATACAGCATCTTGACCGGGCATCCCGTCGCCTGGGCCAGCATCGCGGCGTGAATCTGCCCGGCGATGTCCTCTTTGCCGCCGAAACCACCCCCGATCAGCGTGCCTCTGACGCGCACCTGATCTTCGGGCAGTCCCAGCGCGCGGGCCGTCTGCCGCCGGTCGTCGTAGGGAATCTGCGATCCGACGTAGATCGTGAGCTTGGTATGCGCGTCATCGTACCCCGCCGGGACGCCAATCGCGCACTCCGGCTCCATGAAGGCGTGTTCGATGGTCGGGGTGCGGTACTCGCGCTCGACGATCACGTCCGCTTCGGCAAAGCCCTGTTCCACGTTGCCGTGACGCACTTTGATGTGCTTGAGCAGGTTGCCGTCTTCGCGACCCTCGTGCACGACCGGTGCTTCGGGCGTGCGCGCGAATTCCGGATCGGCGACTACCGGCAGCACCTCGTAGGTTACGTCGATCAACCCCAGAGCTTGCTCGGCGATCACCTCGGTGTCGGCGGCTACGATGGCAACCGGGTCGCCCATGTAGCGCACCTTGTCCTGCGCCAGCGCCGGCCAGTCCGAATACACCAGGCCGTGAATGTTCTCGCCGGGGACGTCTTCGTAAGTCAGGACGGCGTGCACCCCGGGCAGGGCTTTGGCTCGGCGGGTATCGATGGCGAGAATACGGGCATGAGGATGCGCCGCGCGCAGCGTCCGCCCGATCAGCAAGCCGGGGAAGGCGTAATCGTCGGTGAATTTAGCGCGCCCCGTGACCTTGTCGATCACTTCCTGGGGCGGGACCGGTTGGCCGACTGCGCTCAGCGGCGCGACCGTTTTGGGCGGTTGCCAGGGGTGGGCACCTTCGCCGCGCAGTTCGCTGGCTGCTGAGTGGATGGCGTCGATCACACTGGCATAGCCGGTGCAGCGGCAGAGCGTGTCTTTCAGCGCGACCTTGATGTCGTGATCGGTGGGGTCAGGGTTGGCGTCGAGCAGGGCTTTAGCGTTCATGATCAGGCCCGACGTGCAAAAGCCACACTGGACCGCCCCATGCTCGATGAACGCCGCTTGCAGCGGGTGCAGTTGGTCGCCCTGGGCCAGCCCTTCGATGGTCATGACGGCAGCGCCCTGCGCCTTGAAGGCGGGATAGATGCACGAATCGACGGGCGTGTCGTTGACCAGCACGGTGCAGATGCCGCATTCGGCCTCTTCACACCCGATCTTAGTTCCGGTCAGGCCCAGATCGTAGCGCAGCACCTGGGCCAACGTGCGCGATTCCGGCACGTCCAGATCATAAGTCTTGTCATTGACGGTCAGCTTCAGTTGGCTCATGATCCCGTTCTCCCTTTACTCTACTCCAACGCCTTCGGGAATGACTTCGCCGGTCCTGGCGCGCGACACCGCCAGCGGCAGCACGCGCCGCAGCAGCACGTCGACCATTTCCCGGCGGTAATCGGCGGTAGCGCGGTATTTGCTGGTGCGCGGGTGTAGCGATTGATGGGCCACCTCGACCGCGCGATCCAGGGTGACTTCGGTGGCGGGCTGGCCGCGCAGCGCCGCCTCGACTTCGACGATCCGCGTCGGGACGCTGGCGACGGGGCCGATACAGATCCGCACGTCGCGGTACGTCTCACCGCCGCCGTCCAGTTGGACCCAGGCCGCACAGCCCAGGATCGGCAGCGCGACGCCTTGTGGGCGCATGATGCGTTTGAACGCGGTTCCCTCGTGCGCGCCGCTGAGCTTGATCCGGAACTGGAGCAGCAGGTCGCGGTGGTGATCGAGCAGCGATTCGCCGGGGCCGCGGAACAGGTCACGGATCGGTCGCCATTGGCGCTCGTGGTCGAGCACGATCTCGGCTTCGGCGTCCAGGGCGACCAGGGACGTCGTGCCGTCGCCCGCCGGGAGCGCGTGAGCCACGTTGCCGCCTAGTGTGCCGACGTTGCGCACCTGCGGCCCGCCCACCACGCCGCAGCTTTCGACCAAACAGGTGGCGCGCTGGGTGATGAGCGGCGATTGCACGATCCGGGTGTGGGTGACGGCAGCGCCGATGCGCAGGCTGTTCCCTTCCTGGCAGACGCTGTTCAGGCTGTCGATGCGGGTGATGTCGATCAGGGCTTCGGGGCGGGGGGCGTTGCCCTGGCGAATGTCGAGCAGCAGATCGGTCCCCCCGGCCACGACTTGCGCCCGGCCTTGATAGGACTGTAATAAATCGAGAGCTTCGTCAACGGTTGACGGCGTATGGTAATAAGACCAAAGAGCCATGGATACTCATCCGTGCGCCCATGCGCTAGCTGTCTAAACGTGGATAGACGGTTCCAGGCACTTTTCGATGGACGGGGATGTCCAACGCCGTGTCACCCCTCGGCAGACACGACCTGTGAACCGGAGGAAAAAATAGTTCACTGAACTAATCGTAACACATTTTGATCGGGGCGGTCAAAGTTACGTCGCCGCCGCTTCCTTGCGTACGCCTGCCATCATCAGCCCCAGGTCTTCGACGCGGGCCTGGGCGCGGTCCACCACGCCGACGATCTCGCCCTCGTAGATCACGGCGATCCGGTCCGCCAGCGCCAGGATTTCGTCCAGGTCTTCGGAGATCAGCAGGGTGGCCGTCCCTTTGGCCCGCTGGTCGAGCAGGCGTTGGTGGATATATTCCGTAGCCCCAATATCGACGCCGCGCGTGGGCTGCGCCGCGATCAACAGGCGTGGGGCGCGGGCCAGCTCGCGCGCCAGGATCAATTTCTGGATGTTCCCACCCGACAGGCTCTTGAGCGGCGTGTCCTGGCTGGGCGTGCGGATGTTGAAATTCCGGATCAGCTCGGTGCAGCGCCGGGCAATCGCGCGTGGATTCATGAAGATGCTGGCCGAATAGGGGGGACGCCCGTGATCCTGCAAGATCAGGTTTTCGGCCACGGTGAAATCCCGGATCGCTCCATCGACCATGCGCTCTTCAGGGATGTAGGAGATGCCCAGCCGGTTCAATTGGGCGGGCGCTTTGCCGGTCACGTTCTGATCTTCGAAATGGATGGTGCCCTGGGTGGCGGGCCGCAGCCCGAAGATCGCCTCGGCGAGTTCGCGCTGCCCATTGCCGGAGACGCCGGCCAGTCCCAGAATCTCCCCGGCGCGTATTTCCAGGTTGACGCCGCGCAGGGCGGGCGTGCCCCGGTCGCTCTGCGCGTGCAGATTCTCGATCTTCAGGCGGATGTCGCCCGCCTGGGCTGCCGGTTGTTCGTATTGCAGCAGGACTTCACGCCCGACCATCATGCACGCCAGGCTTTGCTTGGTGGCCGATTGGGTCGGTACCGTTCCGGCGACCTGGCCGTCGCGCAGGGTGGTGACCCGGTGACTGATCGCCAGGACTTCGTGCAGCTTGTGCGAAATGAAGATCAGCGCGTGCCCGTCTTCGACCATCTGGTTCAGCGTCTTGAAGAGATCATTGACCTCTTGCGGGGTGAGCACGGCGGTCGGCTCGTCCAGGATCAGTAGGGCAGCGCCCCGGTACAGCGCCTTGACGATCTCCACGCGCTGCCGCTCACCGACGGCCAACTGCCAGACGGGCCGCGACGGATCGACGCGCAGGCCGTAGGTGTCGGCCAGGGTGGCGATGCGCTGCGATACGACGTCCAGGTCGAGCAGCGGCTCGCGCGAGGATGGCATCCCCAGGGCGACATTTTCGGCCACGGTCAGCGACGGGACCAGCATAAAATGTTGGTGGATCATGCCAATGCCCAACGTGATCGCGTCCAGCGGCGAATGGATCGCCACCGGCTGGCCGTTGAGGAGGATTTCCCCCTCGTTGGGCTGGTACATCCCATACAAAATTTTCATCAGGGTGCTTTTGCCCGCGCCATTTTCGCCCAGCAGGGCGTGCACTTCGCCCGCCTGCACGTCGAAATCGACATGATTGCAGGCCAGCACCCCTGGAAAACGCTTGACAATGCCGCGCATCTCCAGACGCTCGATCCGCGGCTGGCCGGTGGGTAGAAGTTGGGAGGAAATGTCAGACATCATCAACCGTCCGGAAAGAAATCTATTGGGGTCAGAAAAGAAAGGGACGCCGCGCAAACGCGGCGCAGCGCCCCTGGTTTATGGTAAGTTCCAGAACTATTCGGCGGCTTCGATCACGCTCAGCGTGCCGTCTTCGGCCACTTCGAACGTGATATCGCCCGCGACAATCGCTTCGACGAGGGCATCGCCTTCCGCCATGACCTCTTCGTCCAGCTCGTAATCTTCATTGTACTCGATGACCAGGCCTTCGTTCTCCAGGGTCAGCGAATAGGCTTCGCCGCCCAATTGGCCTTCCATCACCTGATCGATGATTGGGTCGAGCACGACGGTCCAGTCGTAGACCTGGGAGGCGACCACGATGTCGGGGGCCAGCGAGGTCTGGTTGGCCTGCGTGCCGAACCACAGCGCGCCCGCTTCCTGGGCCTTCTGGATTGCGCCGGGGACCATCTGCGCCGTACCGGTCAGGATGTCGGCGTCTTCGGCGAGCATGGCATCTGCCGCTTCGGCGGCCTTGGCGAGGTCGCTGAACGACTGGATGTAGTTCACCAGCACGTCGATGGCTTCGTCTTCGTCTTCATAGGCGATACCGGCCTTGAAGCCATCAACATACAGCTTGGCGTCGCCGGTCTCGATCGGGCCGATGATGCCGATCACGTCGCTCTCGGTCAGCAGCGCTGCCATCGCGCCCATCACGAAGCCACCCTCTTCCGAGCGGGCTTCATAGGCGTAGACATTTTCGATCCCCTGATCGACGAAGGTGTCCACGGTCGTGCCCCAGGCGAAGGACGTGTCCGGGAAATCGGGGGCGATGTCAACGAGGGACGACCCGTACTGCGAGCCGTGCGCGATCACGAGGTCATAGCCCTGGGTGGCATAGTCCCGGATGGCCGCCGCGGCATCTTCCACGACGAACATGTTTTCGGAGACAGCAAACTCAAACGCATCGGCCCCACGATCCTCTTGAATGGCGTTCAGCGCATCGACCATGCTCTGGCTGAAAGCCAGGTCAGTCCCGGTGCTAGGCATGATCACGGCCACGCGGAACTTTTCGTCCTGGGCCTTGGCAGTTCCCAGGGTTGGCAGGGCGGCTGCCACTACCAGCAAGACTACAAGAACGAGACTGAGTTTCTTCATGAGTGTTCCTCCTAAACGACTTTCTCTTCGCTGTGTCTCCAGTGCAGGCCAGGGCCTGAACCGGCCAAACCCATAGAGGGAGTGTATCGCTCCTGACGATTTTGATTCAAGAGCCTTTCTCAGTGATCTTAAACAAGGTGTTCTCTACACAACTACTCTTCGCGCTCGAACGGTTTGGTCAAGGCTGCCGGTTGGTCGATGCGCCGTGACGCGAAAATCAGCGCAATGATGGTCAGCACGTAGGGGGTCATCGACAGGTATTCGGACGGAATGCCGATCCCGACGGTGACCGCCTTGATCTGGAGCGCCGTGACCAGGCTGAACAGCAGCGCTCCGTACATGACGCCATAGGGTCGCCAGCTTCCAAAGTAGACTAGCGCCACGGCGATGAAGCCTTTCCCGGCGGTCATTCCCTGCTGAAAGACGTTCAGATGGGCGATGGCCAGCGAGGCTCCCGCCAACGAGGCCAGCACGCCGCCTACGGTCACGGAGAAATAGCGCACGCGGGCCACGCTGATGCCCATCGAGTCCGCTGCTTCGGGGTTCTGGCCCACCGCGCGGATTTTCAGGCCGAGCGTGGTTTTGTTGATCACGAACCAGGTGATAGGCACCAGGGCAAAGGCGATATAGACCAGCAGATTTTGTTGAAAGAAGATCTGTCCAATGACCGGAATATCGCTCAGGACCGGAAAATGCATGGTCGGAAAGCCCTTGACGGTATCGACCTTTTCGAAGCTTTTCTGAAACAACAGCGTGCTCATCCCCAGGCCGAACAGGTAAAAGCCGATGCCGCTGATCCCTTGTTCTGCCTGGAGGGTCACGTTGACAAAGGCCGTGATCAGCCCCATCACCAGCCCCACCAGCAGCGCGATCCCGACTCCACCGGCGAGGGCAACGGGATCGTAGGAAGTCGCGTTGGCCGGGGTGAGCCGGTCAACGGCCCAGAAGGAGGTGAAGGCCCCCAACAGCATGACGCCTTCCACGCCCAGGTTCAGCACACCGCTGCGCTGTCCGAAGGTCTCGCCGATGGCGGCGTAAAGGTAGGGCATCGCCAGGCGCAGTCCTGACGCCAGAACACTCGCGGTAATCAGCTTCTCGATCATGATAGAGCCTCGGTCTGTGGCTTGCCAGGGTCGGCTTCGGGTGTTCCGCTGGTGACGCGGCGGCGAGAGCGGCGGCGGACGAAGATGTCGCTGCCGACGACGAAAATGATGACCAGTCCGATCAAGGCCGTGACGAGCGACGCAGGCACCGGGGAGGACGTGCGCTGGAGTTTGTTACCCCCGACCAGCAGCGCGCCGAACAGGATCGAGGCGGGGATGGTGCCCAAGGGATGCAGGCCGCCGAACAGGGCCGCCACGATCCCGTTGAAGCCGGCGTTGCCGGTGAAGGCAATCCCGCCGCCTTCGGCGTTCATGCGGTGCCGGACGCCCAGCACCTGGATACCGCCCGCCAGCCCGGCAAAACCTCCGCTGAGCATCAGGGACAGGACCATGTACCATTTGACGTTGATCCCGGCATAGCGCGACGCGCGGGGGTTTTTGCCGACGGCCCGGATGCGATAGCCGATGGTTGTGCGCCACAGCAGGATATAGACCACCACCGCCAGCACGACGGCGATGATGATGCCGATGTGGACCAGGGTCGTGGACCAACTGCCGTCGCCGCCCAGTCCCAGCCATTTATACACTTTGTCGAGCCAGTCCCCCATGCGGGGGAGGTCGAAGCTTCGGGCGAGCCGCTCGGTTTCCGGGATCGGAGCGGCGGACTGCTTTTGCTTCGGATCGATGAAGGTGCTGCGCACCAGGTACATCATCCACAGCTCGGCAATCTGGTTGAGCATGATCGTGCTCAGAATCTCGTTGACGTTGAAATAGGCTTTAAGCACCCCGGCGATCCCGCCCCAAATCGCGCCTGCCAGAAAGCTCGCGACCAGGCACGCGGGGATGATCACGTTGGGATCGCCGTCTTTGAATTGCAGGGCAATGGCGACCGTCGCCAGCCCGCCCACGATCATCTGGCCCTCACCGCCGATGTTTACGACGCCGCCCCGGAAGGCGATGCACGTTCCCAGGCCGACCAGCAGCAGGGGCGTCGCTTTGATCAGGGTGTCGGCCATCGCGTTTTTGGTGCCGAAGGCGCCTTCCCACAGCCCATCACGGTAGGCGACAATGGGACTGGCGCCCATCAATACGATGAAAACCGCTCCAATCAGGAGGGCAAGCAGCATGGCCAACAACGGAGTCAGGAGATCAAGGGCACGATCAAGGCGGGGATTGCGCAAGAACTCTAATTGCATTGGTAACGCCCTCAATGTGCGGCAGGGACGAAGCAGTAATCTTGGAAAAGTATATTCAGATCTGAAGGCCAATACAATCGCATTTGGTGTTTCATGCTAACACGAATCATAACCTGCGGCAACATATCGCCTTTTCGCCAATGTCAAGCGGCTGCATTTGGGTAAAATAGACAAAACCAGACGATGGTCTCTGTTTTTTCCGCCCAGAAATGGTTAATATCAGACCGCGAATCATGAGAAAAAAGGAAAGCAGAATCTATGGAACCCATCAAAAAAGTGGTCCTTGCCTACAGCGGCGGCCTCGATACCTCAATTATCGTTCCCTGGCTGCGTGAGAATTATCATTGTGACGTGATCTGTTTTACTGCCGACCTGGGACAGGCCGAAGAACTCGATGGCCTGGAAGAAAAAGCGATCAAGACGGGGGCCAGCAAGCTCATCATCCGCGACTTGCGCGAGGAGTTCCTGACCGATTTTGTCTTTCCGACCTTGCAGTCCGGCGCCATCTACGAGCGGACCTACCTGCTGGGCACATCGTTCGCCCGCCCGGTGATTTCCAAGCACCTGGTCGAGATCGCCGAGGCCGAAGGCGCGCAAGCCATCGCGCACGGCTGCACCGGCAAAGGGAATGATCAGGTTCGTTTCGAACTGACCGCGATGGCGCTCAACCCCAAGATTCAGGTCATCGCCCCCTGGCGGGAATGGAACATCCGCAGCCGCGAAGACGCCATCGAGTTCGCCGAGGCGCACAACGTGCCGATCACGTCCACCCGCAAAAGCATCTACAGCCGTGACCGCAACCTCTTCCACCTGAGCCACGAAGGCGGCCCGTTGGAAGATCCCTGGACCGAGCCGTCGGAGGATATGTACGTCCTGACGCAGAGTCCCCAGGAAGCGCCCGACGAACCGACCGACGTCGAAATCGACTTCGAGAAGGGTAATCCGGTCGGGATCGATGGCGAAAAGCTGGCCCCGGTGCCGCTGTTCACCCGCCTGAACGAGCTTGGCTCGATCAACGGGATCGGGCGCGTCGATATGGTCGAAAACCGCCTGGTCGGGATGAAGAGCCGCGGGGTCTACGAGACGCCCGGCGGCACGATCCTGCGGGCCGCGCACCAGGCGTTGGAGAGCATCTGCCTGGACAAGCAGGTCATGAACTTCAAGGACTTCATCGCCGTCAAATACGCCGAGCTGGTCTACAACGGCATGTGGTACACCCGCCTGCGCGAAGCGTTGGATGCTTTCGTCCGGGAAACCCAGGAAGTCGTAACCGGGACCGTGCGCGTCAAGCTGTATAAGGGCAATGTGATCATCACCGGTCGCAAGAGTCCCTACAGCCTGTACCGCGAAGATTACGCTTCCTTCGGCCACATGGACATCTACGACCAGCGCGACGCCAAGGGCTTCATCAACCTGATCGGTCTGCCGATGAAGGTCGATGCCATGCTCAGCATCGAGGGCACCGGCTCCAGCCGCTACCGCCAGCCGGACTACACGCACTTCAAGCGTGACTGATCGCTCAATCGAAGGGCGGGCTCACGGGTCCGCCCTTTTAATTTCGGCCTATGAGTCTAGGGATAAGGTGAAGGATCATGACGCTGTGGGGCGGAGTCTTTTCACAACCAACGGATGATGCGGTGCGGCGGCTGAATGACAGCCTGCGCTTTGATTGGCGGCTGTACGACGTGGACATCACCGGCAGCATCGCCTGGGCGCAGGCGTTGGTCGCGGCGGGCGTGCTGACATCAGAGGAGGGGGAGACCCTCGCCAGCGGCCTGGAGCGGGTGCGCGCTGAATTTGCGGGAGGCGCGTTTGCCGCCGGGCCGGGTGACGAGGATATTCACACCGCCGTCGAGCGCCGTCTGACAGAACTGCTGGGCGACGTGGCGGGCAAGCTTCACACCGGGCGCAGCCGCAACGATCAGGTGGCGCTGGACGTGCTGCTCTGGCTGCGGGTGGCTCAGCACCAGATCGTGGGGCAGGTGGTGCGCCTGCTGGCGGCCATGTTGGGCCAGGCGTCGCAGCATCGCGAGGCGCTGATGCCGGGCTACACCCATTTCCAACCCGCCCAGCCGGTTGCCGTCTCCCACTGGTGGCTGAGTCACTTCTGGGCGCTGACGCGCGACGTCGAGCGTCTGGAACACCTGGCGGACGCCTGGCGCGACAAGTGTCCGCTGGGAGCGGGTGCACTGGCGGGAACGCCGTATGCCATCGACCGCCAGCGTCTCGCGGAACGGCTCGGCTTCCGCGCTGCCACCCGCAACAGCCTCGATGCGGTGGCGGATCGGGATCATGTGGCGGAGTTCCTGTTCAGCCTGTCGCTGTTGGGCGTGCACCTGAGCCGGATGGCCGAAGACTTGATCGTGTATGCCAACCCCAGCCTGGGCTATTTCCGGCTGGATGACCGCTACAGCACCGGCAGCAGCCTGATGCCCCAGAAGCGCAACCCGGACCCGCTCGAACTCGCGCGCGGCAAGGCCGGGCGGCTGATCGGGCACCTGACCGGGCTGCTGGCCACGCTCAAGGGTCTGCCGACCAGTTATAATAAGGATTTGCAGGAAGACAAAGAGCCGATGTTCGACGCGCACGAGACTCTGATGATCCTGCTGCCGCCGTTGACCGGTCTGGTGGAGACGCTCACCCTGAATCCCGACCGGACGCGCGCGGCGCTGGTCGAGCCGATGCTGGCGACCGATCTGGCCGATTACCTGGTGGAGAAGGGCGTGCCCTTCCGCCAGGCGCACAGCCTGGCCGGGCGCGTGGTCCGGCTCGCCGAGTCGAAGCATAGCGCGCTGTCGCAGTTGACCCTGGACGACTATCACACCATTTCGGACGTATTTGAAGCGGACGTCCAGACCGTGTTCGATTTTGCGGCGGCAGTGCAGCGGCGGCGCGCTGCCGGGGGCACCGGCGATGTCGAGCGCCAGTTGGCTTACGCCCGAACCTGGCTTGGCCAGCGGGGGGCAATTCCAGGGTGAAGACCCGGTTTTTACCCTGGAATTGAAGAATTTTGTGGAAAGTGTACAAAAAGTATGCCATAGAATTGGGCAGTTTGCTGTTGACACTGGGCTTACCGGCAGTGTATAGTCTACGTAACGTTTGATAAAAAGCGTAAACCAAGCCGCACATCATGAAATACTCGGTGAAATCCCTGTCCCTTATTATTGTTCTCCCCGTCCTTGTAGGCGGGGTTTTAGGGGTTGGGAGGGCCTGAGTCGGGCCTCACGGGTTAAACGCAGTCTAACCAGAACCTCCCAAACAACGGGAGGTTTTTTTGTAACAGGACAGATCAACCATGCTGGCAGCATCCCTGGCTCTTATTCTGGTTATCGTAATTAGCCTCCTTCTCGCTCTTGAGAAGGGGGTTCAACGGGATGGGACGCTGCCGGTCCTGGTGCAAAGCGCAAGCGAACGAAAATCGCACTAGGGCCGAAGAGAAAGAAGACAGAGGCCATCCCGAACAGGATGGCCTCTTTAGTGTCAGGGACGTTGCAGAAAAGAAGGTTGATATCATGCGCTCGGATCGGATCAAAAAAGGCTTTGAACGCGCACCGCATCGCAGCTTGCTGAAAGCAACCGGCGTGACCGATGCCGACATGAACAAGCCGTTCATCGCGGTGGTGAATTCCTACGTGGACATCATCCCCGGACACGTGCACCTGCAAGACTTCGGCAAGGTGGTCAAGCAGGCCGTGCGCGAAGCCGGTGGCATCCCGTTCGAGTTCAACACAATCGGCGTTGACGACGGCATTGCGATGGGGCACGTGGGCATGAATTTTTCGCTGCCCAGCCGGGAACTGATCGCCGACTCCGTCGAAACGATGGTCATGGCCCACGCGTTTGATGGCATGATCTGCATCCCCAACTGTGACAAGATCGTGCCCGGCATGTTGATGGCCGCGATGCGGCTCGACATTCCGACTATCTTCGTCAGCGGTGGCCCGATGGCGGCGGGGACCACGCCCGATGGTCGCAAGGTGGACTTGATCAGCGTGTTCGAAGGCGTGGGCGCCTACAAAGCCGGAAAGATTGACGAGCGCGAACTCAAGACCCTGGAAGATTTCGGCTGTCCCTCCTGTGGATCGTGCTCAGGCATGTTCACCGCGAACTCGATGAACTGCCTGATGGAGGCGCTGGGGCTGGCCCTGCCCTATAACGGATCGGCCCTGGCTCAATCTCCTGAACGCAACGCTCTCGCTCAACAAGCGGCGCGCCAGCTCATGGTCTTGATCGAAATGGACCTGACGGCGCGCCGTATCGTTACGGCGGAAGCCATCGACGACGCCTTCGCGCTCGACATGGCGATGGGCGGCAGCACCAACACCGTGCTGCATACCCTGGCGTTGGCCTATGAAGCCGGGGTCGATTACCCGCTGGAACGGATCAACCAGGTCGCGGCGCGCGTACCGCACATCTGCAAAGTCAGCCCGGCCTCGCACTGGCACATGGAAGACGTGCACCGTGCGGGCGGCGTCCCCGCCATTCTGAAGGAAATCTCCCAACGCGACGGCGTGCTGCACCTGGACCGCCTGACGGTTTCCGGCCAGACCCTGGGCGAGAGCATTGCCTCGGCGAGCATCAAAGATTATGAAGTCATCCATTCCATCGAAAAACCCTACCGCGAAACCGGCGGCCTGTCGGTGTTGTTCGGCAGCCTGGCGCCGGATGGGGCGGTGATCAAGATTGGGGCCGTGCCCGAAACCATGCGCCACCACTGCGGCCCGGCGCGTCTTTACGACAGCGAAGAAGCTGCCTCGTATGGCATTCTGAATCGTGAGGTTCAGGCGGGGGACGTGGTGGTCATCCGCTACGAAGGGCCGCGCGGCGGTCCGGGGATGCAGGAAATGTTAGGGCCTACCGCTCAACTGCAAGGCATGGGATTGGGCGATAGTGTCGCCCTGGTGACCGATGGCCGTTTTTCCGGCGGCAGTCGTGGCATTTCCATCGGGCATGTCAGCCCGGAAGCTGCCGCCCGCGGGCCGCTGGCCGCCGTGCAGGCCGGGGATCTGATTGACATCAACCTGGATGCGCGGACGCTCGATCTGCGGGTCGATCCGGCGGAGGTCCAGCGTCGTCTGGCGGCTCTGCCGCCCTTTGTCCCCGCAATCGAGAGTCGTTGGCTGCGGCGTTATGCCCGGCTGGTCAGCAGTGCCAGCACCGGCGCGGTGTTCCTCGACCAGTAGGGACGACGTCGCAAGCATTTGCAGAAGGCAGCGTACAAGGAGAGCGAACGATGAAAACATGTGACTGGGTCTGGTACAACGGGCAGTGGGTTCCCTGGGAATCGGCCAACGTACATGTCAGTGTACATGGCCTGCACTACGGTTCCAGTGTATTCGAGGGAATCCGTGCGTACAGCACGCCCGACGGCCCAGCGATCTTGGGTCTGGAACCGCACGTTCGCCGCCTGTTCAATTCCTGTAAGATCGTCCGGCTGGAGGTGCCCTATTCTCCTAAGGAAATGGCCGAAGCGCTGGTCGAAACGGTGGTGCGCAACGGTCACCAGAGCTGCTACATCCGCCCGCTGGTCTTTCGCGGCAGCGAGTCCCTGGGGGTGGATGGCCGGGCGTGCCCGACCGAAACCGTGATCTTCACGATGGAATGGGGCCGCTATCTGGGCGCCGACGCGATTGAGAACGGCGTCAGCGTGATGGTCAGCTCCTGGCGGCGCATGGCCCCGGACACCCTGCCGGCGCTGGCGAAGATCGGCGGGCAGTATATCAACAGCCAGTTGATCTCGATGGAAGCCAAGGACAACGGCTTCGACGAAGGCCTCGCCCTGGACGTGAACGGCTACGTGAGCGAAGGGGCAGGGGAGAATATCTTCCTGGTCTTCAATAACGTTCTTTTCACCACGCCGTTGGCGGCCTCTATCCTGGGCGGAGTCACGCGCGAGTGCGTGCTCACCATTGCCCGCGATCTCGGTTATGAAGTTCGCGAGCAGTTGATCGCCCGCGAAATGCTCTACACGGCGGATGAAATGTTCTTGACGGGCACGGCGGCGGAAGTGACTCCGGTCCGGGCGGTGGATCGGGTGCAGGTCGGCTGTGGCAAGCGTGGGCCGGTTACGCAGCGTATCCAGCAAGAATTTTTCGATATCACTTCCGGTCGACTGCCGGACCGCTTTGGATGGTTGACTCCAGTCCATTCCGCCAGTGTGAGCGATGGATTGGTCCGCTGCTTCGAGGGTCGGTGACGGCTTCCAGGTGAACAGGAGAAGATGACATGAAACTAACCGGCGCAGAAATTATCTTTGAATGTCTACTCCGCGAAGGCGTGGAGGTCATGTTCGGATATCCGGGGGGCGCGATTTTGCCCTTCTACGATACGCTGAGCAAGTATCCGCAGATTCACCATGTGCTGGTCCGCCACGAGCAGAGCGCGGCGCACATGGCCGACGGCTATGCCCGCGCCAGCGGCAAAGTGGGTGTGGCGATTGGCACCTCTGGCCCAGGCGCGACCAATCTGGTGACCGGTATCGCCACCGCCATGATGGACTCGTCGCCCATCGTGTGCATCACCGGCCAGGTCGCGACCCCGCTGATCGGCACGGACGCTTTCCAGGAAGTGGACATCACCGGCATCACCCAGCCGATCACCAAGCACAATTACCTGGTGTATGATGTCGAAGATCTCGCCTATACGATCCGCGAGGCGTTCCACATCGCGCGGACGGGGCGTCCCGGTCCGGTATTGGTGGACATCCCCAAGGACGTCCAGAATGCCAAGACCGAGTTCATCTACCCCGAAGAAGAAATCCGGATGACCGGCTATCACCCCCGCCAGGCGGCGACGGATGAGCAGGTCGAAGCCGCGCTCCGGTTGATCCAGGAGTCCGAGCGGCCTGTCGTGCTGGCCGGACATGGCATCTTGATGTCGGGCGCGACCCGCGAAGTGTTGCAGTTCATTGAGAGAACGCAAACCCCCTTCGCGCTGACGCTGTTGGGCAAGGGCGGCCTGCCGGAAAATCACCCGCTGTCGTTGGGTATGATGGGAATGCACGGCACGGGATCGGCCAACAATGCCATCCAGAATGCCGATCTGCTGCTGGCCTTTGGGATGCGCTTCGACGACCGCGTGACCGGCAACCTCAAGACCTATGCGCCGAACGCCAAGAAGATTCACATCGACATCGATCCCTCGGAGCTGCACAAGAATGTCCGGGTCGAGCTGCCTATCGAGGGCGACCTGAAAGCCGTGCTCGGCCAGATCCTCCCGTCGCTGCCCGCCACCGAACACCGGGCCTGGTTGGGCCAGATTCACGACTGGATGGAAGAATCCGACGAGCGCGACATCGTCAATCGTGACGTCGGCGACCGGTTGTTTGCGGCTCATGTGATCCACGATATGTGGAAAGCGACGCACGGCAATGCCACCGTGATCACGGACGTGGGCCAGCACCAGATGTGGGAAGCGCAGTATTAC
>CAYRWY010000099.1:0-15178 GCA_964427955.1 uncultured Anaerolineaceae bacterium | reverse complement strand
ATGCCCCTCTCCATCGTTTTCTGATGGAGAGGGGTTAGGGGTGAGGCCGGTTTTTCTCTTTGAGAGGAGCGCAGACGCTTAAGTTGACGCCTATTGGGCAATTCACGAATGGCCCCTCTCAAAAACAGTGGTGATTTTTTCGAACAGTGAGGAAAATCTTACATGAAACAAGAAACGAGTCTTTCGCACGCCGACGCCGCCCGGATCGTGGCCGTCATCCAGCAGGCACTGGACCGCGATCACCTGGGTGCGGCCATCGCGGTAGCCGATGCGCACGGCGAGTTGATCGCCTTTCTGCGCACCGATGGCTGCAAGCTGCCGTCAATCAACATCGCGATCAACAAGGCCTTCACGGCGGCTCGCGAACGCCGCCCGACGCTGGCCGTCGGGGCGGAATCGCGCGAGAAGCCCTTCCCGATGACGAATTTCGGCGATCTGCGCTATGTCGCCTGGGGCGGCGGGCTGCCCGTGGTTTATCGGGGCGAGGTGATCGGCGCGGTCGGGGTGAGCGGCCTCTCGGAAGAAGAAGACATCGCCCTGGCCCAAATAGGAGTGGACCTGTTCCGCGATTAGAGGAGTGCTCGATGAGCTACTATGATCTGCTGGCGGTGGCCCAGCGTGAACCGGCTGAGGCGGACTATATGGCGCTGCGCGCGGCTTTTGCGGAGTCGGATGACTATGCGCCCTACGTGCACGACGAGGAGCACCTGAACGCCCTGCGCGACGCGCTGCCCGCGCGCGATCTCGACGCAGCGCTGGACGCGATTGGCGGGCTGCTCGCCCACAATTACCTGGACATCGAAGCCCACATGGCCGCCGACTACATCCATATCCAGCGCGGCGATCCGGCCCAGTCCACCTTTCACCGCACCTTCGCCAAGGGGCTGATCGACGCGATCTTCGCGACGGGCAACGGCGTGACGTTCGACACCGCGTTTGAGGTGTTGAGCATCCCCGAAGAATATCTCATCATGCGGCTGCTGGGCTTCAAGACGACCGGGCAGCGGCTCGTCCAGCACGAGGAGCACTGGTTCGACGTGCTCAGCGCCAAACGCGGCGACGAGGAGCCGGATTTCGAGCTGTACTTCAATATCGACCGGCCCAAGACGTGGCTGCAACGCAACATCGCCGCCGATAACGACGACGAATAGGGGAAAACGCAGACTCTCTGCTTTTTTGTTGATAGAGGGTCGCTGTCTCAGATCAGTTGGGCGGCCAGCGCCTCCTCGACGGCGGCGTCCAGCGACAGGGCGCGGCCTGCCGACCACGCCTCGTCGAACGTGCCCGGATCGAGTTGGGCGCGCGTCTCGGCCAGGTAGCGATCATGCTCGGCCTGATCAGCAGGATCGAACAGGTAGTCGAAGGCTTCGAAGGCCGCCGCCGCGGCCCCGAACCAACGCGCCGCCTCCTGGGGATGGCCACCGCGGACCGCAGTCCCGGCCATGCCCACCAGCCCGCCCAGGACATCCCCGTTGCTGCCCGCTTTCTGGGCCAGCGTGAGGTGTTCCTCGAAGAGAGTCCGGGCGCGTTCCAGGTCATGCTGGTAGAGGGCCACGAAGGCCAGGTTGCCGGGCAGTTCCTCCTGCTCGATGGCTTTGAACAGGGCGTAGCTTTCTTCGTAGAGCGTGCGGGCGCGCGGATAATCCCCCTGCATCCGCGCCGTCTCGCCCAGGTTGTTCAGCACCAGGGCGATATCCTCTTTCGAGTCGAGATCGCGGTAGAGCGCCAGCGCCTGCTCGTAGAGGTCCTGGGCCTGATCCCACTGCTGCATCATCACCCGGTCGTTGGCCAGGTTCAGCAGCATCTCCGCGATCTTCGAGGGATCGTGCATGGTGCGCGCGCCGTCCAGCGCCTCCTGGTGCAGTTCCAGGGCGCGGTGGTAATCGCGCTGGCGAGCGGCCAGCCACGCGGCCCGGCGGCACATATTCCAATGCCGCTGCGGCGACTGCTGGCGGGTGAACGGGATCACCCGCTCGATCCACTGCCGTCCCTCGGTGTAATGGGTGCGCACCGACCACAGCGGGTATACCAGGTCTACCAGTTGCAGCAGCGTGTCGATGTCGTTCTGCTGGTGCAGCCAGTCCAGCACGGCGCGCAGGTTGGTGCGATCCGGCTCCAGGCGATCCAGCCACTCGACCAGCCGCTCGCGATCCGACCCGATCTCGGTGCGCTCGCGGGCGATGGACAGCACGTACTCGGCATGGCGGCGGCGCAGCGCGGGCAGCTCGCCGCTGGCATCCAGCTTTTCGAGCGCGTACTCGTGGATGGTTTGCAGCATGACGAAACGCGCCTCGCCATCACAGCGATCCTCGCAGCGGAGCAAGCTCTTGTTGAGCAGCGAGTCTACGCCGCCCAGGACGTCGATTTCAGCAGCCAGATCCTCTGGCGGAGTCAGTTCACGCGGCAGCCCACCGCCCGCCGTGCCCATGTCGGGGGGCGGCGAGGGGGAACCGCAGACGGCTTCCGCCGCGGCCAGCGTCCAACCGCCGGTGAAGACCGCCAGCCGCGCGAACAGCGTTTTTTCGGCATCGTCCAGCAGGTTATAGCTCCACCCGATGGCGTTGCGCAGCGCGCGCTGGCGCGGGGGCAGATCGCGCGGGCCGCCGGTCAGGGTCGCCAGCCGTTTGTCCATGCGTTCCAGCATGGCTTTGGGCGCGAGCAGCTTGATCCGCGCGGCGGCCAGCTCAATCGCCAGCGGCAGGCCGTCCACGCGCACGCAGATCTGGGCGATGACTGGCGCGTTCTCCTCGGTGAGGCGAAATTCCGGCAGCACCGCCTGCGCCCGCTGCACGAAAAAGGTGACCGCTTCGGACTGCGACAGCGCGGCCAGCGAGGCGTAATCCTCCTGGCGGGGAATGCCCAGCGGTGGGACGGCGTACTCCTGTTCGCCATAGAGGTGCAGCGTCTCGCGGCTGGTGACGAGGATCTTCAGATGGGGGGCACCCGCCAGCAGCGTGCTGACCAGCGGCGCGGCGGGGATGATCTGCTCGAAGTTGTCTAACACCAGCAGGGCGGTTTTTTCGCGCAGGTGGCGCTGGATCAGGTCGGCCAGCGGTTCGCCGGTTTCAGCAACCTCCAGCGTCCGGGCGATGGCTTCCGGGGCCAGGTCCGGATCGCTGACGGCGGCCAGCGCCACGAAGAAGACGCCATCCGCGAAATCGTCCAGCAGATCGGCGGCGGATTGCAGCACCAGCCGGGTTTTGCCGGTCCCGCCCGGCCCGGTCAGCGTGAGCAGCCGGGTCTTCGCCAGCAGAGTTTTCACGGCGTCCAGTTCGCGCTCGCGCCCGACGAACGGCGTCGGCTGGGTGGGCAGGTTGGTGACGCGCATGTCGAGCGTGTGCAGCGGCGGAAAGCTGGCGGGAAGGTCGGGCACGACGACCTGAAAGATATGCTCCGGCTGGATCAGGTCGCGCAGGCGGCGCTCGCCCATGTCGCGCAGCGTGATGCCGGGCGGCAGGTGGTCCTGGACCTCGCGGGTGGTGATCGACGAGAGCAGAATCTGCCCACCGTGCGCCGCGGCCATCAACCGCGCCAGGCGGTTGAACAGCGGTCCCACGTATTCGCCGTCGCGGTAATCCGTCACGCCGGTATGCAGCGCCATCCGCACCCGCAGCCCGTCGATGGCGTCCGGCCAGGGTTCGGCATAGAGGGCACGCTGGGCCGCGATGGCTCCGGCCAGCGCCTCCGACGCCTGGGCAAAGGCCGCGCAGAACGCATCCCCCACTGTTTTGAACACCGCGCCGCCGTGTGTCTCGATGGCCTCGCGCAGGATGGCATCATGGCGCGGCAGGGCGATGGTCATGGCGTCCGGGTTGTGTTCCCAACGGGTCGTGCTGCCCTCGATGTCGGTGAACAAAAAGGTATGACTCGCGACAGACATGGCCTGAATCCCTGTGGGTTGTGTAGATGCGTAATCCCATTGTAATCGGATTCTTGGAATTCTGTAGCGACGGGTCTTAAATGAGGGTTTTTCGCCCGAGTTCAGTCCAAAATCGCCCTCACCCCCGGCCTGTTCAATCCCCCAGCGCGGGTTGGACGGCGGCGGCAGGCTGCGGACGGCGCAGCGCGCGCGATCCGGCGATCAGGAAGCTGGCGAGCAGCGCCACGAGCAGCAGCGAGGCCCGCAGCGAGAAGACGTCCGCGATCAGGCCGATGGCGGGCGGTCCGGCCAGGAAGCCGGAGTAGCCGATGGTCGCCACGCCCGCGATCCCGGCGCCGCTGGGCAGGCCCGGCACATTGCCCGCCGCGCTGTAGACCAGCGGCACGATGATCGACAATCCCGCGCCGACGGCGGCGAAGCCGAGCAGCACGATCCCCGTGTCCGGCAGGAGGATCGCGGCCAGCAGGCCCAGCGTGGCGAGCGTTCCGCCCAGCCGGACCAGCACGACCGGGCCGTAGCGGGTGACCAGGCGATCCCCCAGCAAGCGCCCGGCGGTCATCGTCATCGAAAACGCGGCATAACCGAAGGCGGCGACGCTGGCGCTGGTGAGCACGACGTCCTTGAGATAGACCGCCGACCAGTCGCCCATCGAGCCTTCGCCCACCGACGAGCAGAACGCGACCGCGCCCAGCGCCCACAGGGCACGCGGCGGCAGTTGGAACACGGACGGGCGTTGGGCATCGTGAGCGCGGGCTTCGTCGGCGATCAGGCCCGCCGTCGCCGGGCGCAGCAGCGCCAACAGCACCACCGCGATGATCGTGAAGTGCAGCAGCGGGGATACGTCCAGCGCGGCCATCCCGGCCCCCACCGCTGCCCCCGCGAAACCGCCGAGGCTGAACGCGGCGTGGAAGGACGACATCAGAGCCTTGCCGTAGCGGCGCTCGACTTCGATCCCCTGCGTGTTCATGGCGACGTCCATCGCGCTCATCGTCGCGCCGAACAGGAACAGGTTGATCCACAGCGCAACGGCATTGGGCATCACCGCCAGCGGCGGCAGCGTCAGACACAGGGCGACGGCTCCGGTGATGGTCACGTTCCGGCTGCCGAAGCGCGCGATCAGCCCACCGGTCAGCAGCAGGGCGGTGAGCGTCCCGACCGCGATGCCCAGCAGCACGAGGCCCAATACGCCGGGCGTGAGGTCGAGATGATCCTTGATCGCCGGAATGCGCGAAATCCAGTTCGCCATCAGCAAGCCGTTGAGGGCGAACATCAGCAGCACGCTGAGGCGTGCGGCGGGCAGAGACGGTTTATTTTCAGACATGGGGACTTCTCTCAAGTGTTTCAGTCGGATAAGACGATTTCCAACCCGGCGGCGCGATAGGGCGCCAGCACCGCGTCGGGCTGGGGTTCGGTGACGAGATAGGTGATTTCGCTCAGGGGCGCGATGAAATAGGGCGCGACCGTGCCCAACTTTTCGGCGACCGCCACCGCAGCGACGTCGCCGCACTGCTCGATGATGGCGCGCTCGACGGCCACTTCGTCGTATTCGGTGCCGGTGTAGCCCACCTCCGGGTGCAGGCTGCAAATGCCCAAAAAGCCGAGATCGGCCCGGAAGCGCCGCAGTTGATCGACGGCTTCCGCGCCGGTGACGACCAACTCCTGTTTGTTGACGCGGCCCCCAATCAGAATGATGTCCACCTGCGGCAGGGGCGAGAGCGTGACGGCGACCTGCGGGCTGGCGGTAATGATCGTCGCGCGCAGGCGCGGATCAAGCTGGCGGGCGATCTCGTGATTGGTCGTGCCGCTGCCGATGATCACCACCTGCCCGTCCTGTACCAACTGGGCGGCGGCCTGGGCGATGGCGATCTTGGCCGGGGTGGTGGACTGCTCGCGCCGGGCATAGGGCGCGGCGTCCGGCACCAGGGGCAGCGCGCCGCCGTGCACGCGCTTGAGCAGTCCTGCCGCTGCCAGGTCGCGCAGATCGCGGCGGATGGTATCTTCGGAGACGCCGTACAGCGCGCTCAAGTCCCCGGCAATGATGCGGCCTTCCTGGCGCAGCTTGTCGAGGATCAACTGGCGGCGCTCCTGGGGGAGATCACATTCAGGCATGACATGCCATCCTTGAAACTGCGTGTTTTTTCACGTTTGTTCGTGAATGTGCATTTTAATGCGGGGATGGGGTTTTGTCAAAAACAAAAAACAGCGGACGGCGTTGAGAACCGGGATTTTGAGGGAAATTCCCAATATATCAAAGCAGGGCGCAGCGGCGCCGCTTCCCTACCTCGGCGTTTCCCCCGCGCTGCTCCCCCTCTCCCATCGTTCTGTATGGGAGAGGGGGCAGGGGGTGAGGGCCACCCGTTACTTCAACAACTCGCGCACGGCCTGGGCCACGCTGGCCCGCGGGGCAATGACTTCCTGGCCGTCACGCAGGCGCTTGAGCTTGACCACGCCGTTCGCCACTTCGTCCGCGCCCAGGAAGGCTACGACCTGCGCGCCTTTGCGGTCGGCGTACTGGACCTGCTTGCCGATGCCCTTGTTGGGCTGCATGAAGGTCTCGGTGCGCAGTCCCGCCGCGCGCAGCTCGCTGGTCAGCTTCATCGAGTCGGCCTGCGTCTCCGCGCCGAAGACGGTGACGAGCACCTGCACGACCGTGCGCGCCAGGTCCGGCGGATACAGGTTGAGCAGATCCATCAGGTCGATGATGCGCTCGACGCCCAGCGCCGTCCCGGTGGTGGGCAGACTGTCCTTGCGGAACAGGCCGATCAGGTCGTCGTAGCGCCCGCCGCCGGTCACGCTGCCCAGGTTGTCGGGCTTGGTGATGATCGTCTCGAAGATCGGGCCGGTGTAGTAGCTCAGGCCGCGCACCATCGCGATGTCGATGTCCACATTTTCGGACGGCACGCCCAGCGCTTCCATGTAGCCGACCATCTGCTCCAGTTCGGTGATGCCGTCCTGGGCGACCGGGATGCCGTCCAGCGTCTCGCGCAGGTGACCGAGTCCGGCCAATCCGCCGCCGCGCTGGGCCAGCAGGTCGATCATCTTGCGGATGGTCTCTTCCGCGATGCCATTTTCGCGCAGTTCGGCGGCGACGTTGTCCGGGCCGATCTTGTCCAGCTTGTCGATGCTGCGGTACAGGCTGCCCAACTGTTCATCCGGCACGCCTGCGTACACGCCGATCCCGGTCAGGATCTTGCGGTTGTTGATCTTCACGGCGAATTCGGCAAAGCCCAAGCGCCGCAGCACCGTCGTCACCACGCTGACGATCTCAGCATCCGCTGCCGGGCTGGCGATGCCCACGATGTCGGCGTCGCACTGGTAGAACTCGCGGTAGCGGCCCTTCTGCGGGCGCTCGGCACGCCAGACCGGGGCGATGTGATAGCGCCGGAAGGGCAGGATCAGATCGTTTTCGTGCATCGCCACGTAGCGGCTGAGCGGCACGGTCAGGTCATAGCGCAGGGCCAGTTCTTCTTTGCCGCCGGGGTGCTGCGCCTTGAAGATGAGCTTTTCGGCCTCTTCGCCGTACTTGCCCATCAGGGTTTCTTCCAGTTCCAGCACCGGGGTGGCAATCGGCTCGAACCCGAAGGTCTGGAACACGTCGGTGATCACGCCGAACACGTACTGGCGTTTGATCACTTCGTCGGGCAGGAAATCACGCATCCCCTTGGGGAGGCGGGCTTCGATTTTAGGCATTGTGTCTCACTCCTAAAGCCTCAGAATCACGAGATGAATGGCGTATCTAGCTTGCCAGGTTGAACAACTCGGTCAGCCAGGCCGCGATCTCGTCCCGCACCCGGCGGAATTCGGCGGGCTGCTGGGCCGCGGGCGCTTTGGCCGGATCGGTGAAATCGCGGTGGTAGCGCGTCCCCCGTCCGGGGAAGATCGGGCAGGCTTCGGCGGCATGGTTGCACACCGTGATCACGTAGTCAAACGGCTGTCCGACGAACTGCATCATGCTCTTGGACGTATGGCCGCTGAGGTCGATCCCGATCTCGGCCAGGGCGGTGATCGCTCCCGGATGAACCGCCCCCGTCGGCTGGCTCCCCGCGCTGAAAACCTCGAAGCGATCCCCGGCCCGCGCGCGCAGCCAACCCTCGGCCATCTGCGAGCGGGCGGAATTGCCGGTGCATAAGATCAAAACGCGTGGCTTGGTGATCATGGTCAGGTCCTCATCGGAAACAGGCGCAAAAAAAGCGTGGGCGTCCGGTGTCCACGCTTTTGAATGCTGCTTGAACAGGCCGCCTACGTTATTCCCACTGGCTGGCGTGATGATGATTCGACATGCATCCCTGCTCCTGAACGATGCGGTTAAGTATACTGGGGTTTAAGTTGAATGACAAACTTGCATTCCTCCGCGCCGGTGAGGCACGATTCCACCACCTCGACCGGGGTAGGCCGCCCCAAAACGGCTTCCCAGTATTTCTCGACGAAGCCCTGCGAACAGTGGCAGTAGGTCAGCGAGGTATTTTGATCGTCCGGCAGGCCGCGCCACAGGCTGCAATAGCAGCGCATGGGATGGGTGAACTGGTGGGGGGTGTAATACTGGATCAGCGTATCCCCCTCGCGGACCAGGCGCGTGCCGGGCGGGGGAGTCTGCGCTTCGGCCTCCAGAAACGCTTCTTCCGTGGCGAACTTACGCCGCCGGGCTTTGGTCTTTTCAATCGTCCCGTGGTTGACCAGCGCGCAGTTGTAGCCGCACTCGATCATGATCTGCGACCGCGTCGCCGCGTCGGTCAGGCGGTCGAGCCGCTCCATCGCGCCCTGCATCCAGGCGGCGACTTTGGGCGGCCTGGACGAGTCCTTGAGCGTCTCGATCCCCTCCATCACCTGCCGGGCGACGTCCGGACCGGCTTGCTGCTCGACCCGGCGTTTGATTTCCTCGATCTGACCCAGGATGCGTGCCATACCAGGCTCCTTTCGCTGAACCCATCGACACCCTGAGTGTAAAACATTTGTTCTATTTTGGCAAAAAAGACCGAGGTAGGAGCACAGCGACGTTGGAACAGGGCAGTTCACGAAAGGATTTTAGCGCCAGGTTAGCTCTACTCTCGCATGGGGC
Organism: uncultured Anaerolineaceae bacterium; assembly: GCA_964427955.1. Lineage (GTDB taxonomy): Bacteria > Chloroflexota > Anaerolineae > Aggregatilineales > Aggregatilineaceae > JACRBK01. The sequence goes on along the minus strand of CAYRWY010000099.1, from coordinate 6,242 downwards.
GGCAGATCAATGGAGTAGATCAAAGGCGTTTGCTGGGTGGGGTCCAGGATCTGGTTATTCATTGAGACTTCTCGAACATTCGACATGAAAACCAGGCTGAAGCCTTCCAGGGCCGCTGCGGTGGGGTTTGTGATCCGGACGGCTTGCGATCCGATGGGGGCGATCTGGACCTGGATCCACGTTTTGAACCATGCGGCACACTCTTTCATGGTGGGGTTCCAGATTTCATGACGCGTTATTTTTTCGTCGAGCCGGGTAAGCAGGTCGGCGAAAGTGTTCGACACCCGCCATTGCCCCTGGTCGCGGCGCAGGGCCGCTTCAGCATATTTTACGCCGGTGGCACATAGATAGGTGTGCCCAATGTGAATCCCATGTTCTTGGATCAGGGCGTCCAGGTTGCCCCAGGCGGTGGACAGGTTATTGACGGTGCTGGCCGAGAACAGCAGTAAATCGTCTGCGTTGGCCTGTCCGAGTGAAAGCCCTGGCTCACCATACAGAACCGGAAATAAGGCGCGGCCCTGTTCGTTCTCTTCACCTACGATCAGCCAGTAAGGCAGGGCGACCAAAGCTCCCATTGCTTTCAAGAGTCGTCTGGGCAACCTGCTGAGTTTGGCCTTGAGGGTCAAGTCACGCGAGATGATGATTTTTATGAATTGGGCGAGATCTTGGGAATACTTTTTTCCCCTGGGTCCCGACCGTAAATTGGCTGCAAATTTGAAATAGTTGAGGCTTTCCCAAACATGTCCTGCGGCCAGGAGTTGAAGGGCTGCTTTGGTATAAACCAGGCTGTCGTCCGGCTCCGCCAATTGGTTGATATTCTTGACGGGATATTCGATGGGATCGAAATAGGACCACAGGCTGTTGAAGTTACGCTGTCGGAGCAGGTCCACCAGGTACCATTCGCTCGCAGGATTCCAGCCAAGTTGAGAGTAGTTGGTAGGCTGCTTTGGACTGATGCCGTGATCGATCCACGTGCCGCTGGCGTAACGCTGCGCAAACACATCGAGCGCCCGTACCACAACTTCCTGGGGCACGTGGTCTTCGGCGGCGGCGGCGCGCACGACGATGGAATGAGGGCAGATTTCGTGTCCCGCTTGATGCAGTTCATCGGCTAACGCCGAAAAACGAGGGACATCCAGCCCGTCCGGTTGAAATCTCTTCTCAGGCGTTTCGTACCCCACCGTACCATAGAAAACCGATTTCGTGGTTTTGACATGGGTGGAATTGATTCCCCTGGGACCAAGATAAAGCGCCTCGAGCTTGTCGGCTGTATCCCAGTCTGCGTGATCGGTGAGGACAAAGCACGCCAGTTTCCCAGCCGGGTATCGCCAGGGAAGCGGGGTGAGGAATTCACGGTGGTGGCCCTCACGAGTGTAGAGGCGTGCTTCCATTTCCAGGGGGCGTTCAGGGCTGGCCGTAAAGGCGTCACGGTGCGAAGTTCCTCCCTGGTGATGAATCACGCGAGGGTGAGTATCCGCATGGTCAAAATACAGAAGAAATTGGCCGGGCGAATCCTTGAACGTCAGCAGTCCGTGGCGATGAAACTCGAGCCCGACGGTATGGTTGTTCCAGGTTCCCGTCAACCGGGCAGGCGTGAGACTGTCGATGACATATTCGGTGGTTTTCCGTGCAACCCACTGATAAGTACGGGTCAGTGTGCAAATATCATGCGCTTCGAAGTGCTGAGGCAGCACGATGCTCTGAACTTTCAGGCTTTCTTTGAAATCGATCCGAAAATCAAACCGCCAAAAATAGTCGTTGGAGTAGGGTTGGATTTGACAAACGAAGTGCCTGTTTTCGCTCTTGAAGGTATCCCCGGAAACCACCCATGCATCTGGTTGAAGCGCGGTTCCATCCTCAGATAGAACGGTCGGAAGACCAATTCTCCACAAATCCTGGTCAGCAATTCCAATGACCAGATGCTCATGTTGGCTAAGGATTCTGAACATCAAGGAGCCTCTCGATTTCGATCCGGTCTCCCACACGTTCTAAGAAAACCGGCAGGTTCCGTATAGCCAAAAGGTTGGTCTTATCATCCTTGATTCTGAAAATGTCGAAATGATGCGCGCGCAGCACCCCTAAAATCTCGCTTTCAAGATGCCCATAACGCGCAAAGGCCCACGGAACGTGCTCAAAATATACGACGAGGGTTTTTTCGAGGGCTTGTTCGGCGCCGCGAAATACTTCTAATTCATAGCCTTCAACATCTATTTTCAGGAAATGGATGGTGTTGATGTTGCCCGCCGCCTCGAGCATATCGTCCAGGCGCTTGAGCGGAACTTGTTGAGTTCCATGCTCTAATACCCGGGCCTGGGGATCTGATGCGGACAGATCAAACGCGACCGTGCCTTCTGAAGCCCCTAAGGCCACGTTAAAGGGCGTGACGTTCTTTAGATCATTGAGTGCTATATTCTCTCGAAGATAAGTGAAGATACGAGGGGATGGCTCGAAGCAGAGCACCGTCCCGGCACTGCCGACAGCCAACGCTGCCGAGAGGGTATCTACCCCGATGTTAGCCCCGATATCTACCACCGTATCGCCTGTTTTGACATAGGCTGAAATAATCCGATCTTCGACCCGCTGAATTTCGGGATCAGCCCAGAGAAAAGCACACAAAGCGGATGGACGAAACCGCAGTCGATAGTTATGGCGAGCAATGGTGAGCGGCAGCACGCGGATGATGCCGCTTTTCCACAAAAATCTACCTACCAGGTATTTTCGTGGGTTTCTTTTATCTTTTAACTTTCGTTTCAGGGTCGCGATGGTTTTCATGAGGTGTTGTCAAGTTGCCGATTTACGGATGAGTGAGGTTGAGATAAGAGAATGCACGAACTGACTCCAATGGGTTTCGCCGAAACCTACCTTTTGCCTAATACGGCTTTTCCAAAATAAACCACGCGTGCGAGGCGTCGGCGATTCGCTCGGAGCCATGGTTCGGACCTCAAAAAAAGCTGGACCATACGCGGTTTGTACAGCTTGGAATAGGTCCCGTTAAGTCGGTAAAATGATGGGCGAAACCCTCGTTTGAATTCGGCTACTCCGGAAGTAGAAAGTGAAGTGAGATCATACTGGGGATAGCCGCGCGCCCACGTATCTTGCATGGCCGTATATTGCAGGAGATGGGCAGGATACACCTTGCTACCGCTAATACGCTGGGTTCCTCCCATCACGTAAGCTCCGCGCTTGCCGCCAAAGGCTACCACCACAGTCGCTACCGCTTGATCTTGATATTCCGCCAGGAAGACGGCGGCAGTGCCATTCTCGATCCCGCTCCACACGGCACTCTCGAAGGTTTTCCACGGCCTGAGGGGGTATCCCTGGCGGGTCGCGTTTTCTTGCATGATTTCATACGCCACTTTTAGCTGCGCCAAAGAACTGACTTGTGTGGAAACCATTTCACTTTTCAGGGCGGCGCGAATATTGCGCCTCGTGTCCGGACGAAATTTCATCAGCAGATCGTCCGATGATAGTTGCACAATCTGACCGTGATCGGGGATAGAAAAAAGGCGGATGTGATTGACCGGTTGGTATCCTTGCCCCAGAAGAACGCCGGATACTCCCATCTCGGCAGTGGCCAGGAGATCAGGGTCATAAGTCAGGTCAGCCTCCGCCGCTTCGGCTTGAAGCCGGGTGTGGTCATGGGAGGGTTCAAAAGGGGTTATCTGAACCACCATAGCCCCTCGGTCGGAGGCATAATCCTCAATAGCACTGACTAACTGCCCCAACAATGCGGGGTCTGGATGGACGACTAGCGGGCTGTGCGGAACTTGCAACCATGCGAACGGCCCCAAACGGAATTCGGCCAGGGCCGCTCCCCCGACTATTTCTCCACCGTCCTGCGTGGCAATCAAATAGCGGGTTCGCATCCCAAACGCCATGTAAGAGTTAAGCCAATGCGAGGTGATGAAAGAACTTGTACTGGGAGTGTTAAGAACGAATTGGTTCCAGTCGTCGAGCCGGGTGTCTGCAAAGGTGATCGAGTATGCCATACTTAGTTCGTCCTACGCGGGGAGGTGTCGACTGAACGATTGAAAATCAACCCCGCGATGCGCGTGCCTTTCAATCGGGCTACGAATTTGAAACCCGCGTGTTCGATACCCCGGATCGAGGGGGTATTGTCCGGCGCGACGAAAATGTAGACGCGCTGGGTCTGGCCGTCGGCCTGAAGATCACGCAGAATGTAACTCAAGACGTGAGGATAGATCCCCAGTCCTCGATATTCAGGGTGGGTTACACAGTCCCCAATGGCCGGGAATTTGCCGTAGCCAAACTGGCTGGACACCAGAACGTCGTGGTAAAGGTGAGAACGATGGACCTCATTGTTCTCGGACAGAGCTTTATAGACGACCAGAGTCGGCAGGGTTGTTTTTTCAATCGAAAGCTCGATTTTGGCCGGAATCTGCGTTTGATAGGCGTCCAGTTGAACCTCGTACATCAGCGTGTCGATATGTGCTGGCTGACAGTACCTGACCAATCTCCTTAAGCCAGCACTTCGCAACTTTTGAACGAAGCTCATGAGATTTTTCCTGGGCGGTTATTTAGGTAGCGTTCGACCTGCCCCCCATTTCCTGGTGAAGAGGAGTTTGTGAGGCGGGGCTACAAAAAATAGGACCTGACTCGATGTTTGATCACCGGGACAGTCATAATAACGCGGCATTATTGTCCACATCCTGGATCAAATGTCAACTGAGCCATCAAGGTGACGGAGTAATTCAGACCGCCCATCCCGTTCTCACGGTGCGCGGCGTGATCGCCCCCTGTGGGCAGGCGCGGACGCACGCCCCGCAGCCCTGGCACTGATCGGCGTGATCGACGTGGACGTGCTTGTGAAACTTGAGCGGCGTTTGGCCGAGTACTTGCCGGGGGCAGGCGTCCACGCAGGCCCAGCACGCCCGGCAGGCGTGGCGGTCGATCTGGATGTAAGCGGTCTGATGATGTTTCATGGCAGCCTCCTGGTTAGTGGCGGACAGCCGGTCCCTTGACCAGCCGCTTGAGCTGAAACGCGATCCAGTTCTGGTGCGTGAGCAAATGCAGCGTGAGCACGGTCGTGAGCGTGAAACCTAGAAAAACGTGGACGTGCAGCCAGGCCGAATGCGCCTGCTCATCGGCGTGCGAGGCGGCATGAGCGGCCAGGGCCGAGATCACCACCAGGGTGAACAGGGCGAACAAGATCAGGTCCAGGATCAACTGGGCACGAGGCGTAGCGGACTTGAAGCGGATCATGGTCGTCTGCTCCTTCGTTATGTTACAGGGGCGATCCCGTGGCAAAAGAGGTCGAGCACGGCGCGGAACAGCTCGGCATCCGACAGCCCCAACCCTTGCAGGCGGGGATTTTCAAACAGGTTTTCGAGCATTTCCCAGAAGACGATCCGCACGAGGTCCAGGTTGAGGCCGGGGCGCAACTGCTGGGTTTGCCCGGCCAGTGTCAACAGCCGGTCGAAGAGATCGCCCTCGATCTCCAGCCGCTGCTGCTGGTATTCCTCGTAAATGTCCGGGTAGAGCCGCCGGAGTTCGTCCGCCCGCGCGGCGGGGTTGCCGGGCGGTAACGCGGCCAACGCGTGCGCCAGGTGTTCCAGGTGGTCGTCCAGGGAGCGATCCGGATACTGGTCCAGATCGCGGCGGGCCTGCTCGAAGTTGTGCTCCGAATAGGCGAAGGCCGCGCGGACCAGGGCTTCTTTGTCGGCGTAGTGGCGATACACAGTGATGCGCGTCAGCCCGGCGTGCTGCGCGATCTCGTCCATCGACGTTTTTTTGATCCCCTGCGTCATGAAGAGTTCAAACGCCGCGCGGAGGATGTGCTCCTGGGTCTGCATCTCAGAATTCATGATACAAAGATAGCATCATTTGTATCATTTGTAAAGTGATTCGTCAGCCGGTCGGAAACTTGACGTAGATCAGCGTATCGCGCAGGGTGCCATCTACGGCGCGGGTGTGATGGTGGAAGCGGGCTTCCAGCGTGTATCCGGCGCGCTCGGCGACGGCGGCGCTGCGCACGTTGCGGGCATCGCAGCGAATCTCGATCCGCGCGGCGTGCAGCACGTCGAAGGCGAAGGCGGTGATCCCGTTCACCGCTTCGGTCACGTAGCCACGCCCGCTCTGCGAGGTGCGAATCCAGTAGCCGATCTCCATGCACGGCCCGGACCAGTCGATGCGATGGATGCCGCTGCTGCCCAGGTACTCGCCGTCCGCTTTCCGCCACAGCGTCAGCGGCAGGTCTTCGCGCTGCAAAAAGTGAGCCGCCG